>CANRGZ010000005.1 GCA_947630295.1 uncultured Lachnospiraceae bacterium
CTTACCAAGCTGAAGAGCAGAAAGACTATTGATAAGTGCCATATCGGTCACATTGCCGACAAAAAAATTATCAATAACGAAAAACATGCGGTCGTTCGCGATGCTTCCGATAATTAAATCCTTGTTTAATGTCATATCACGGTACTTGTTGTAGAAAGGCGTACCGCTTAATTTTTCCATTTTTCCTCTGTGATATGCGACAAGCATTGCCCAGTCAATATCAGCGGAAACTTCAATCTGAGCGAGCTCACCCACGCTTACAGAAACAATGTAGAACTTAGACTTATCATAGTCACAGATCAAAGTAAGCGCCTGACCGGGATCGGTTCCCATATAGAAGCCTTTGCCAAAGTCACATTGCTTTCGGCTCTTGGGCTCAATAGGTCCCGCAATACCCGATTTTGAGCCATGATAAAGCAGCACCCGGCCTTTACCCAACTGAATCGCTTCCGATTCCTCTGCAATCCTTTTCAAAGTCATATCATAAACAGGGACGTGCTTTTCCCTGCATAAATCAAACATCTTTGATTGTGCCAATTTGTTAGGCACAGCATGGCCATTCTCCCAACGATTCACGGTTTGAAAGGTAACATTCAGTTGCTCGGCAAACTCGGATTGACTTATATTCAAATATGCCCTTATCTGTTTTATAAGTTTCTGCATAATGCCCCTCTAAATATAACATTATTTCTATTTTATATTATATCTAATGTTATACTTCGGGTCAATGTAATTTTGCCCCTCTGACATAAGAAAACAAGCAAAAAACCAGTAAAATCAATGCTTTATGGGCAGATGGCAACCTGGTCTTCACGGTAAACTGACCGTAAACAATTTACCCGCTTTTCTTTACAAAACCTGTACCGTCACAGGATACAATAAATACGAAAACAGCGTTTGGCACTTTGGGAGGGCGACCGATGACAGATTTTATCTCTTTTGAAAATGTCAAAAAAACATACCGCGTGGGCGAAGTAAAGATCCACGCATTGAAAGACGCGAGCTTTTCCGTGAAAAAAGGTGAAATATGCGTCATTGCAGGAGCATCAGGCGCAGGAAAAACAACGATTTTGAACATTCTCGGAGGCATGGATACCGTGTCCGGCGGAAAGGTGCGGCTTGACGACCGGGACATTTCTGCTTACAAAGAAAAGCAGCTTACCGCGTACAGAAGATATGAAATCGGTTTTGTTTTTCAATTCTACAATCTGATTCCTAATCTGACAGCACTCGAAAATGTAGAGCTTGCGGTACAAATTTGCAAAGAACACATGGAGCCGGAGCTTGCTATCAAACTGGTCGGTCTTTCGGAAAGAATGAACAGTTTTCCCGCCCAGCTTTCAGGCGGCGAACAGCAACGGGTCGCTATTGCCCGTGCGCTGGCGAAAAAGCCAAAGCTGCTTCTGTGCGACGAGCCGACAGGCGCATTGGACTATGAAACGGGCAAAGCAATTTTGAAGCTGCTTCAGGACACCTGCCGAAACAGCGGAATGACTGTTGTTATCGTTACGCACAATTCCGCTTTGTGCGATATGGCGGATCGTGTTGTTCGGGTCAAAAGCGGAATGGTGGAATCTGTTTCGCTCAATCCTGTCCCAACGCCGATTGAACAGATTGAGTGGTGATCGTATGGAAGCATTATTCAAATCCGCTCTGCGGGAAATCAAACACAGCTTCGGACGGTATCTCGCCATTTTGGTTATCATTGCGCTTGGAGTAGGTTTTTTCACAGGACTTCGCGCCTGCCGTCCTGCGCTGACAAGCACTGTCGGAGCCTATTTTGAGCATCAAAGGTTCTATGATTACCGCTTCGCGTCTACTGTTGGCTTTTCAAAAGACTGCGCCGATGGTTTTTCAGACGAAACGGATATTGCGGCAACGGAAGGCGCAATCTATGAGGACGCCCTTATACCGTTTGACGGAGGCGATGCAGCCGTTCGTGTCCATTCCATTACGGAAAGCATCAATCTTCCGTGCCTTGTTTCCGGGAGAATGCCTGAGGCAGAAAACGAATGCCTGGCGGATGCAGAATTTTTTGGAGAGGATATGCTCGGAAAAACGGTAACACTCTCCGATGCAAACAGCGATGAAACCTTAGCGGCTTTCACAACCCATTCTTTTGTCATCGTCGGCAGGGTCACAAGTCCTCTGTATATTAATTCTGAACGTGGCAGAACTCCGCTTGGAGATGGTAAAACAGATGCTTTCCTTCTTGTAAATGAACATTGTTTTACGGCGGACTATTACACGGAATTGTATGTTTCGCTAAGCGTCCATGAAGCGCCTTACAGCAAAGCATACAAGGAACTGATTGTCGCCAAAAAATCTGCTATAACCGCGCTTGCCGAAAAGCAGGCTCGGCTGCGCTGGGAAAAGATCGTTGCAGACGCGCAGGCCGATGCAGACGGCGCCGGAACAAAACCGGACGATGCACAGTGGGAAGCGGACTCCATAGAAAACCCCGGCGTGTACGCCATGACAAGGGCAGAAAATGCGGGGTATGCCGCCTTTGCGCAGGATTCCACGATCATAGAAAATATATCAATCGTTTTTCCTGCGTTCTTTTTTCTTGTTGCGGCACTGGTGTGCGTTACGACAATGACCCGAATGATGGAAGAACAGCGAACGCAGATCGGCGTTTTGAAAGCTCTCGGATATGGGAAAGGAAAGATATATTACAAATTCCTTTTTTACGCCGGTTCTGCCGGACTGATCGGCAGTATTCTCGGATTCTTTGCCGGAACCGTTCTGATTCCAAAGATTTTTTGGTTCGCGTACAGTACAGCATATAATTTTGCGGAAAACCTTTTATATTCCTTTGATCCGCTGATGTATACGGTTTCTCTGATGATTTCTATGCTTTGTACAGCGGGGGTCACGGTTATGTGCTGCAAAAACGTCACGCATGAAGTCCCTGCCAGTATCCTGCGCCCGAAAACACCGAAAAATGGCAAGCGGATTTGGATCGAGCGTTTGAGGCTTTGGAAACGTGTCAGCTTCCTGCATAAAGTTTCCATGCGAAATGTGATTCGTTATAAGCAAAGATTTTTCCTGATGATCCTCGGAATCAGCGGATGCACTGCGCTCCTTTTAACCGGTTTCGGCATACGAGATTCCATTCAGAATGTCACCGGGTATCAATACGGTGAAATCACGCTGTACGACGGAGAAATAACATTCGGCGGAGCTATGGATGAAACGGCGCAGAACGATTTTCTTTTCCGCCATGACTGTATAGATGCTGCGCTTTTTTCTTCCGTAGAAAATGTAGATATTACTTTTTCGGGGAGAACGAAAAATGTCGGCCTTACCGCCGTGCCGAAAGGCAGCTTATCGGAATTTATCAATCTGCACAGCGAGGGGACTGACATAACCTACCCGAAGGACGGCGAAATCATTCTCTGCAAGGGAATGGCCGAGAAGCTCAATGTAAAATGCGGAGATACCGTAACACTGACAGACGATGCACTCCGCGTGATCACTGTTTCCGTAGCCGGAATATTTGATAATTATATCGGGGACTATCTTTTCGTCACGGAAGAAACCATGATAAGGCTTTCCGGCGAAGCACCTGTTAACACAGCATATTTCCGTCTCACGCAAAATGAAGAAAGCAGCATCGCCCAGCTTCAGGGAGATGAAGAAGTCCGTTATCTGTTTTTAAATAACGATATGAGAGAAAGTCTCGAAACATCTTTTTCCAGCCTGAACCTTGTAGTGCTTCTGATTATCCTATGTGCGGGGACGTTAGCGTTTATTGTCCTTTTTAACCTTATCAACATTAACATCTGCGAACGCATACGGGAGATTGCGACAATTAAGGTGCTGGGCTTCTTTCGCATGGAAACTGCCGCCTATGTGTTTCGGGAGATAAATATACTTACCGCTGCCGGTACGCTGCTCGGGCTGCTGTTTGGAAAGCTGCTTCATCTTTTTGCCATGCAGCAGATAAGGCCTGACGGAATCTGTTTTGATATTCGTATTTCCGTTTATAGCTATTTGTTAAGTATCGCCATTACTCTATTGTTCGCCGTATTTGTTCAGCTTGTCATGCGAATCAGATTAAAAACAATCAGCATGGTAGAATCGCTGAAATCCGTAGAATGATAGGTAAAAAAAGCGGTACTTATCATACGCAGTACACAAAAGCGTGGTATAATGATAAAAAGGAGTTGAACAGGAAATGGCTACAATACTTGTGGTTGAAGATGATCGTAATATGCGCCTTTTGACCACCGCAAGACTGGGCGATCTATATACGGTAATCACCGCCTGCGACGGCGTGGAAGCTTTGGACACCCTGCATAAAGGAGGTATAGACATGATCGTGGCGGATATTATGATGCCGCGAATGGACGGTTATGCGCTGCTGAAAACCGTCCGCGAGGAAGGCTATACGATCCCGTTCCTGCTGCTCACAGCAAAAGAATCCATGGACGATAAACAGCAGGGATTCTATCTCGGCACGGACGATTATATGACAAAACCGTTCTCAAGCGACGAACTGCTATGGCGTGTCAAGGCGCTTCTCAGACGCTCCAATATCGCGCAGAGCAAGAAAATTGTAATCGGCGGCGTAACGGTGGATTCAGAAAAGTACGCGGTTTATAACGCTGCCCAATATATTGAGTTTCCCAAAAAAGAATTTGATTTGCTTTTTAAGCTGCTTTCCTATCCTGACCGCATTTTCTCAAAGGAGCAGCTTCTTGACAGTATTTGGGGCTTCAATGCGGAGAGCGGCGAAGAAACAGTTAAGACGCATATCAGCAGAATCCGCAATCGCTTAAAAGACATTACGGAATTTGGTATCATCACCATTAAGGGACTGGGCTATAAAGCGGACATACGAAAGGAGTGAATGAATTTGAACAGGAAAAAGCTGGCGAGCATAACAAGGCGGCTTTGGCCGCAAATGCTGATTCAAACATTCGCTGTTCTTGTCACCGCTGTCACGTCCTATATGTTTATGACATGGTTTGTGACCGATTTTTTTAAGGTCACAGATACATACAGAGCAGCAGGATTTGAGACGCTCGGAACACTTGTGATTTTTACACTGATCTTAGTTCCTTTGAACACAATTCTCTACCGGCGCAGACTTCAGGAGATCAAAACGCTGTCAGAGGGAATCAGCAGCGTCGCGGACGGAAAATATGATACCCGCATCGACAGTGCGAAAGCCGGGCAAATGAAACCCATCTATGATGATTTTAATAAAATGTGTGCAGAGCTTTCGAGCGTTCAAATCCTGCGAAATGATTTTATAAACAACTATTCCCATGAATTTAAGACCCCCATTGCGTCGATCAACGGCTTTGCCTCCCTGCTTCTGGAAAAGGAGCTGCCGATTGCGCAGCGGCAGGAATATCTGCAAATTATCGTTGATGAATCCGCAAGGCTGTCAAATCTCGCAAGCAACACCATCCTTCTCTCCAAATTGACATCCCAGCAAATCGTGACAGATACGCAAAGCTACGATGTCAGTGAACAGATACGCCAATGCGCGATCATCCTTTCAAAAGAGTGGCTTGACAAAAAAATCGAGTTCAGCGGTGAATTTCCTCCGGCAATATTTGTCGGGAACAAAGAGCTGATGCAGCATCTTTGGTTAAATCTTCTCGGCAATGCGATTAAATTCACACCCATCGGCGGCGAGATCACCGCAGAAGTCATTCCCTGCGCTGAAAGCATTACGGTAATGATTTCGGATACAGGCGAGGGCATGAGCGAGGAAACGCTGTCGCATCTGTTTGATCCGTATTATCAGGGAGACACCTCTCATTCCCGGCACGGGTTAGGCTTGGGACTGTCCATCTCAAAACGAATCGTTGAGCTGTGCGGTGGCGATATCTCCGCACAAAGCGAATTAAATACCGGCAGCAAATTCACAGTCGTATTACCTGTTAAATAATCCCGTTGATACTGTCACTGGCAGACGGGCTTCCCGCCTGCCTATTTTTTGCGCCGCAAACGCATGGTAAACAAAGTTATCGTCCTACTTTACAAAGCTGAAACCTCTTTGGCTTGTATGATTACCTCTACCCCGAGCAATACCTAATAATATTCAGAATTATTTTTCTATGGAAACCTTGATACAGTTACAGATTTGATGTATCATGTTAAAAAGTTTTTTCCCTTTTTGAGGATAGAAGGAGGTTATCCGTGAAAGAAGTTTTTGATCTTACCCAATTCGATGAATATAAAGAAGATAACCGACGTGAAGTGAAAGCAGCTGAAGGCGGTCTTCCTCAAAATCTGTGGGACACATACTCCTCCATGGCGAATACTTATGGTGGCGTTATCATATGTGGTGTAAGAGAACGAAAAGATGGCTCCTGGTGTACAACAGGACTTAAAAATGTTTCCAAATTGAAAAAGGATTTCTGGAATCAAATCAATGACCGGAAAAAAGTGAGCATCAATCTCTTGCATGATCAGGATGTTACATCCTATGAAGTCGGCAACGATGTAATTCTTGTTATAAAAGTTCCCATGGCAGACAGGGAAACCAAACCTGTATATCTGAATGGCGATATATTTAAATATACCTTTAAACGAAATAATGAAGGTGATTACCATTGTACAGATGCTGAAATTCGTGCCATGCTCCGGGATCAGCCGAGAAAGACAATAGACGGGAAAATACTCTCCAAAATGAAACTTGAAGATTTTGACCAGGAAAGTATAAAACAATATCGTTTTCTATTTGAAGCCAAGCGTCCGGGTCATGTTTTTCTTTCCATGCCTGAGAATAAGTTTCTTGAAGCAATTGGTGCTGCTAAGGAAGCTGAGGATGGAACGATATATCCTACTTGTGCCGGCCTTTTGATGTTTGGAAAAGAATATAAGATCCTATATGAGTATGATAACTATTTTCTGGACTTCCGGGAACACTTGCTTCCAGATGTGCGATGGACAGACCGGATTCAGTCACAATCCGGTGACTGGTCTGGAAATGTATTTGATTTTTTCACAAGAGTTGCAGCCAAACTCGTTCTTGACTTGAAGAAACCTTTTAAGCTTGTGGATATGGTTCGCGTAGACGAAACTCCTATCCATGATGCCGTCCGTGAAGCACTGGTAAACTGCCTTGTCAATGCAGATTTTTTTGAAACAAGGGGTGTTGTGATTGACAAATATCCGGACAAGATCGTTTTCCGAAACCCCGGCACTTCCATTGTTGGAAAAAAACAAATGCTGCGGGGTGGAGAATCGGAGCCACGCAACAGCGGCATAATGAAAATGTTCAATCTTATAGGATATGGTGAACGGGCTGGAAGTGGCGTTCCTGATATCTATGCTGTTTGGAATGATGCCGGTTATGTGGAACCAACTGTGGAAGAAACGTTCGGAAATGGTCAGCCAAACCGAACTATTGTCACATTACCTCTGGTCGCTTCTCTGGCATTTTCCGAAAAACGACCAGAAAAACGACCAGAGATCCCTTCAAAATCAAAGCGTTCCGCTCAGATAGAAAAAAGACTCATACTGGCACTGGATGTAATCAGAGAAAACCCTCATGCTTCTCGCGCATTCATTGCTAAAAAACTTAACATTACCGATGGGCAGGCAAAAACCATAATATCTAAACTAAAAACAAAAAACCTTATTCATCGGGAAGGGTCTGATACCAATGGAAAATGGGTCATTGACTGAATTGATTCGGAAATGCCGGTTCGCGCAAGAGCGAACCGGTATTTTTTGGTGTGTATTTCGCATGAATAGATCCCCAGATGATCAGTTTATCTGAAATATACAACATTTTTACACTGCAAGCGAAAATCACACCGCAACGGCGCATTTTTCATTTTTCCTCGACTTTGTATCAAACTCTGCAAGAACACATCTGTGTTTTTAGCAATCTACAGATATAAATTTACTCCTCAAAATGCTCCAACTCATGATCGAAATATGCTTTTGTCCAATGGAACGGCTGCAATTCACTTAAATTTACAAAAAATAATAAGAGTGGTGATAAACTCATGAATCCCGCTGTTATCACCATTCTTATTAATTCCAAATATTAATTGCCATATACAATTATAGATATGATGATCACTATGCTAAAAATAACAATTAATGCCACTGTTGTAATTTTATCATCATGTTCTATTTTTGATATTTTCGATTTGCAAACTGATATCTGTTCTTTCGAGTCTTTCCAATCTGGAATCTTCTCAAAAAGTTCAAGCGCCGATTTATAACCCTTTTTGTTGTCATATATCATATTCAATGTTGCAGAATTATAGATGGCATCACAACGGCGACGTTCCTCTTCCATATGGGTTGCGTATTTTTTGCAACTCTCCGCCAGTTCACCAGAGTCCTGAAACTCGGAATCATTAATATCCCACCGGCGCAGAGAATCTCTACACAATTCAAATTTCCCTCCGGCGGTTATAAACATGTGATAAGCAGCTTCGAAATCTGGTTCATTTTGAGCTTTGCGCATTAATTCATAAGCATCATTATACTTCTTTTTAACGTCTTCTAAGCAATATTTCCTATTGAGTTCTGTTTCTGCAATGAGTTGATTATGTGCTTGTTCAGCATAGGTTTTCAAAGTTGAGACTAAATCATCATCACCAAAGCGAATCACTTTTTTATATTCATCATAATCTAACCATGCAAACCAATTTGCCAAATCTTCCACTTTACAGACATGCTCTTTCGCCATAAGTTTGTAAAGGTACGCATATGCGTTTTGGGGATCTTGATCCAGAATTCTTTCGCAATAGTTGTTTACTTCTTCCCATTTCGAATCCTCTAAAAATATTTCCACTCGATCAAGTAAAGCACGCACATTTCCGTTTCCGTTAACAGAAACCGTTTCTTTGACTACTGTCTCCGTTTTATCTGTTTGCACAATTTTTTTAATACCACGTATAAGATCCTGTGTGAATCCAAGCTTTGACATATCCAACGCCTGCAGATGTGAAAATTCTTCAGGTAAATCATAAGGATCCATATCTTTATAAGCGGGAATTAACATTTTCTTTCCTCCGCTTTGTTTTACAAATGCAAGATAACGGCTCCATTCATTCCTTACCCAAACAGCATTGAAATACTCTGGCTTTGTACCCAGAACTACCATGACTTTTGCTGTAAGCAAAGCAGAAAAAATATATGGTTCATACGCAGTTCCAATTTTATCTTCCAGTGTAATACGTGCAAAAAACACATTGAAATTTTCCTGTGTTAATTGATGATACAGATCGTTAGCCAAAACGCTATCCGGTGTTCTCCTGCCATTTTGATCCGTTTCTTTATAACACAGAAAAACATCAAAAGGCTTTTCTTTTTGAGAGATAATTAAAATTTCTTTCTGAATGTCATTTATCGCTTTAGCTTCTTGTTCATAGATTTGACGCTGATAATTGTCGCCATATTGAAGTGCCAATTTATAGTTATCATCATCAAAAATGGATGTGAACTGTGTGCGATTGACCGTTGGTATGCGTTTATGTGTTGCCGGATCCTCTACATATTCTATGCCATATCGACAGAGAACCAGTGACCAGTATGCTTCCGCATCCGTGTTTTCTTCATTCAATATTTGCTCGTAAATTGCAGCAGCTTTATCAAAATCATTATTTCGTCGAAAATGATTTGCGCGATCATATAAATTGATTCGCTGACTGCTGTCAAGACGCGGCAAGGTCTGCTTTGTTCCGCAATATTCACAGGTTGTCACAGTTGCATTATCATTGACTTCCAGTGTTCCGCCACACATTTTGCATTTAAAAAGAGCCAATATTCGTTTCCCCCATTTAAGATAATTAAAATTTTGTAATAGTTTTCTATATGATTGTTTTTAACTAAATCTTCCAATACTGAAAAGGTGCGCAGCTTATTTATACTATAGAACATTTTAGTTCGCTATACATCACATGCGAATTATGCATATAATAATTATAAACATAATAAACACAGCAATTATTATCCAGCTGATCACGTTCTTTTGTTTTGCTTCTTGTGTTTTTCTTTTGTCTAATTGCGATAACATTTCTCCTTGACAGTATGATATTTGTGTGAATGAATCCTTCCAATCTGGAATCTTCTCAAAAAGTTCAATCGCTGATTTATACCCGTCTATTGTTCTTTCTTCCATGTGAGATTTAGCCGAAACATAAATTGTGTCATTACGGCAAATCTCTGCTAGTTCGTCCGCATCCTCGAATCCGGAAATACGTTCAAAAATTTTAATTGCTGATTCATAACCATTTATAGTTCTTTCATTCATATAAAACTTGCCTAGTGTATAGTCAGCCTTTTTTTTGCAAATCTCCATAAGTTTATTAGCATCCTCGAAACCAGAATCCGAAATCCACCTGATTTCGTTTGCACAGTCTTTAAATCTATTTGCAGCAAATTCATACATTTCTACAGCTTTTTCCAGATCTGATTCACTTTGCGCTTTGCGCATTAGTTCATACGCAGCATTATACTCATCCCCTGCTATTTCTAAATGGGTATTTCTCTCTTTTTCCATCTCAATATCATGTAGATTTTGTGCTTGTTCAGCATAAGATTTCAAAGTTGAGATTAAATCATCATCACCAAAGCGGATAACTTTTTTGTATTCATCCTTATTTTGCCATCCATAATTGTTCACCAGTTCTTCCACTTTACAGACTTTCTCTTTCGCCATAAGTTTGTAAAGATACGCATATGCGTTTCTAGGATCTTGATCCAGGATTCTTTCACAATATCTGTCTGCTTCTTCCCATTTCGAATCCTCCAAAAATATTTCCACCCGATCAAGTAATGCACGTACATTTCCGTTTCCGTTAACAGCAACCGTTTCTTTGACTACTGTCTCCGTTTTATCTGTTTTCACAATTTTTTTAATACCACGTATAAGATCCTGTGTGAATCCAAGCTTTGACATATCCAACGCCTGCAGATGTGAAAATTCTTCAGGTAAATCATAAGGATCCATATCTTTATAAGCGGGAATTAACATTTTCTTTCCTCCGCTTTGTTTTACAAATGCAAGATAACGGCTCCATTCATTCCTTACCCAAACAGCATTGAAATACTCTGGCTTTGTGCCCAGAACTACCATGACTTTTGCTGTAAGCAAAGCAGAAAAAATATATGGTTCATAGGCAGTTCCAATTTTATCTTCAAGTGTAATACGTGCAAAAAACACATTAAAATTTTCCTGTGTTAATTGATGATACAGATCGTTAGCCAAAACACTATCCGGTGTTCTCCTGCCATTTTGATCTGTTTCCTTGTAACACAAAAAGACATCAAAAGGCTTTTCCTTCTGAGAGATAATTAAAATCTCTTTCTGAATGTCATTTATCGCTTTAGCCTCTTGTTCATAGATCTGACGCTGATAATTGTCGCCATATTGAAGTGCTAATTTATAGTTATCATCATCAAAAATGGATGTAAACTGTGTACGATTGACTGTTGGTACGCGTTTATGAGTTGCCGGATCCTCTACATACTCTATGCCATATCGACAGAGAACCAGTGACCAGTATGCCTCCGCATCCGTGTTTTCTTCATTCAATATTTGCTCATAGATTGCAGCGGCTTTATCAAAATCATTGTTTCGGCGAAAATGATTTGCACGATCATATAAATTGATTCGCTGACTGCTATCGAGCCGAGGAAGCGTCTGCTGCGTTCCGCAATATTCGCAGGTTGTCACAGTTGCATTATCATTGACTTCCAGTGTTCCGCCACACATTTTGCATTTAAAAACAGCCATTTTTCCGTCTCCAATCTATATTCTTTGACGTTTCAAAGATATGTATTTATTATTGCGTCTATCAATTAATCTGATTAATTTCTCTGCCTTGTAATTAATTTCTTCTCATATTCTGGGACAACTTTTGATACAAACGAGGCAGGAAAGAAAAACCGTCAAACATTCGCTCCGTGTGTGCATTTTGGATTTTTTGTCCCAAATTTCGGGCAAAATTATAAGGCAAAATTCAGAAATGCACACCGCTCCGAAAAAACAAACTGCTCTCAGCGAAAAACTGGAATTTGTTATTTTTTCTATTGGATATAGATTTATCTTTCTGGTAAAAAACTTCGCCCAATATCAATACCACAATAACAAAAATAATCGTCTCACAGGCTCAAAATCTGTTTAGCACTTCATTTTATTGCAGCCCTTACAGGTAGCGTATCGATTCGGTACATTCATTAATTTTATAAAAGAGTCAATAGCATCTGATATTCTCGCCATAATTCAAAAACCACCAGAAATCTCTCAGGTGGCCCTTTGTATCTATTTATCAGAGTATTTGTCTGTTCCAAAATCCTTGCGCATTAAATCACGCAAATCATCAACATATTTCTTAAGTTCATCTTTTTGGGTTTTGTTGTTTTCTTTATATTCAGCGATCTTATAAGCATATATGTTGTCATCTTGTTCATTACCATGATATATTTCATATTCTTCCCCCGTATCTTCGTTAATCACGTCTTCATAGTTGTTTAGGTTTTCATGCGGATCTATCGAATTGGAGTATTCATTATATTGCTTTTGAATATTGAACACATACTCCAGTATTTTTTTGTAACAAGCGAGCACGTTACCTGAAGCAATTAACTTCATACGCCCTTGGAAAGAGTAGATACTTTCAAAGTAGTCACTATCAAATATCAGATCATTGTTTCTGATTGCTTCTTCAACGGAAGTATAACAATCGATATATAGTACTCTTTGTTGCTCTGTAACCTTTTCTTTTCTTGCATTCTTAAACTGACATACCATTATGGCGATGGTAATAATAAAACCAATTATTGAGATAATTGGATCCCTATTATTCGCAATAAAATCAGCCATAATGTTTCTCCTTTATGAACGCTTAGTGGCTTTGCATACTCTGTTACGCTCTGCAAGACTATTTCTAATATCTATGATTTTTGCTTTTAATGCTTCATCAGAATCGGTTGAAAGTGAATCTTTCAAAATATGTATTTTTTCTGCTATAACAGCTTCGATTCCCTTTGTTTCATCAGATGATACGGGATCACTGTATCTAAATTCTTCTGCAAGTTTTTCCAACTCTTTTTTGATTTCAGGTTTACTACAGTAGTCACTAATGCTTGCAATGTTAATATTAAACAAAGACACTTGCCTTGTGCTTTCAACAACAGATGAATCTTGTTCTGAAATAATATCTCTCGTATTGTCAGTAATAATCAAGCCTATTGCCGCAGCAGCAAACATTATTATGGAAATAACCAGAACAATCCACGATGGAACAATTATGAAAGAGCCAAGAACACATACAATTACACATATACCAAGCTGAGCAATCGTATATATTGCACCAACTCTGAAAACGGGAAAGCCATAGACTTTGCTAACCAGTTTCTCATCCTTTCTGAACGCATATAACGTGATGAAAAAACCAACTACAAGAGCCACGATACAAAAAACAAAAGCGATCCAGCTGGCTGCAATTATTCTAAACGGGATAACAGCAAACATAATAATCAAAACAAAAAGGAGTATTGCATATACAGCGAGTAATGATTTAGTCTTTTTGTCAAAGTTAATCTTCATAATCAACCCTCCCTCTTGTGTCCGCAATCAGGGCAAAACTTCGTTTTGATTCCGATTTTCCCACATTCTGGACAATTCCAGGTCGCAGGCTCTTCAGGTTTTTTTGCTCCACACTCCGGGCAGAACTTGGAAATAATATTCTTTTGCCCGCAGGCACAGTCCCAACCAACTTTCACTTCCGGCTTGGGAGCGCCACATTCGGGACAGAATTTAGATGTAATCTCTGTCTTTCCGCAAGTACAATTCCAAGTATCACTCGCAAAAGCAACAACACCGCTGCCAATATCAGCCGACTTTTGCATCATGGGGTTGAGTGCATCCTTAGTCATTCCGATAACGCCACCCATTGCTCCAAGAGTCACGCCGAGACCAGCAATATCCCCAAGTGCGGAGCCAGCACCACCAGAGCCATTTCCGGTAATACCATTCTGCATTGCTTCCATACCAACCATACGAGCCGTCTCCTGTTGATAAGTATAACCCTTTGCTCGCATTTCTTCTGCTTCAGCAAATGCTTGAGCTTTGTACGCTTCGGCTTCTGCCTGGGCTTTAATCTTGAGAGCTTCGGCTTCACCTTGAGCACCGACCATCTTCAATTGAGCCTCGGTCTGAGCTTCAAGCATTTTTCTACTTTGTGCGGCTTCAGCTTCTGCCTTGCGGATTTCTTCTTCACGAACTTTCAAAGTCTTATCAGCGAACTGTTGCTTGAGCCGACGGAAATTCGGGTCATCATCCGGAGTCATAATAGTTGTTACAAAGAACTCCGGCATAGTCAGGCCATACTCTGCAAGGATTTCGTTTATGGCAAGACGAAGTTTTTCGGAAAGAACATCAATGTACTCATCAACTTCAAGAATGTTTATATTGTTCTCTTTGATGATTCGAGCAAGGTTTGCTTTAACCTTGTTCATTACAAGTGCTTTGAATTTACCAACCACAGAAGTGATGCTGTAAGAATCCCCAATCACTTCATTCTGCTTAAACTCAGAGGCAGTACCAACAAGTTTGACAAGAAGCTTTCTTGAATCACATACACGCAGGCTAAAATTACCGCAAGCTCCAATTTCTATATGTAAGCCAGAAGCAGGGTCAAACAAACGAACCTTACTGTCAGTACCCCATTTGATACCCATTTGGGTAGTGAGATTGACAAAGTACACCTCAGAGTGGAATACCTCTGTAGTGTTTGTAGGAAGTTTGTATAAGTTTTCAAGCAAGGGAATGTTCTGCGTGGCAAGTGTGTAACGTCCTGCTCCGAACAAATCCAACGCTTTGCCATCACGGAAGAAGATTGCCTCTTGGGATTCGTGAACAATCAACTGAGAACCGAGATTATAATCTTCTATCGGATGTTTCCAGACAAAAGTATCATTACCACCCTCATATTTGATAACACTTGCAAGACCTTGATTCTTAATTTTCTCTTTAGCAATTCGCTCCTGGACATCAATCACAGTATCACAGAGAGGGCAAGTGTATTTTGCGCTACTCTTATCTGCAGAAAGTTTGCAGCTACAAGATGGACAAGTAAACTCTGCAAGTGCAGCCATACTTTCTCTTGTGTTGATTTTTTTGTGACATACAGGACACTTTGCGTCCTCGCCCTTGCTTTGATCATAAACAACGGTATTGCCACAAAAGGGACATACCTTTGACGACAGCTTATCGGTCTTTACATTGATGGTATAGCCGCAAGCACAGTCAATTTTCTTCTTTGCGAAGAAGCCAGTAGAAGCTTCCGCATAACGTCCGCAACTCGGACATTCTATTACGAACTTTGCCATTTTATCAACCTCATTAGGTATAAGTTTGTTAGACGTTTACGAAACGCCGCAAGCCGTATATTTACGACATTTTTTGTTATTAAAATCAAATAACTCCTCTCCGGATATGGTTCAATCATCATTGCTCTGTAAAAAGAGTAGTTCAAATGTATTCATAAAAGATCAATGCACTCAATTGCAAAATGTATACCCTTGTCTCGTTTGGCACAGTTGAAAATTTCAGATTCGAAGATTCATTATTCAAGATTGATCCATAAAGCGGGACGGACGGCAACATTAATGCCCGTAATAGTGCAACCGGAGTCATGTGTAGACCCGTGGCTATCAACATATGCAGCAAAGGCAGAAGCTCTCCCGGAGGAACGCAGCCACCAACTGCCGTACTTATCTGCACCTTGCGCAATTGCATAATCTGTCGCCTCACAAGTTGTGTCTGAACTGAAATACTTGTCGACTTCTGTTATGTTGAGTAAGAATACCCGATCCTGCGCTGCATTGCCAGAATCAGGGCTATATTCAGCATTCTCATCTTCCGTTACCGGATATATCCTTGCTTTTTCATATCCAGAAAATGCTTTTCTGATAAAGGAGCTGTTTAACCACTTTCGAAGCGAGCAGGTCTCCCACGTTACGTCCGTATATGAATCATTGTATTCGTGACAGTCAAGTGCATATTTACTTATCAAAAGCAACGACCCACCTTCTTTATTGAATACAGTCCACTCAATTTTTTCTTTTCCGTTAGTAATGTGATTATCCTGCTCATATGTGCCGAAAAAAACACTATCTCCCACATTTGCTTTTGATAGTAAATCCATCTCATCCTCCAACCTTTGTTTCGGAATAATTACTGTTGTAAACGTAATAACAAACACCATACACGCGCACACGATAGATGCCCCGATGGCAAAAACTTTCTTGCGTTTCTTTGCAGCTTTTTCAGCATCCTTGTGACAAATTTTCGCCTTATCGATACATTGCCTGGCATCGTAAAGATTTACTTTCTTGTCATTGTCAAGGCGGGGCAAGATCTGTTTTGCTCCGCAGGAACCGCATACACCGACGTTCTCTCCCTACTCAAATTCTATTGTCCCGCCGCATATTTTACATTTGTAAATGGACATAATGATTCATACTCCTTTCATTACTTTTCCTAATAATTCAAAAGCTGTTTTTGCAAACCCTCCAAATGGCAGTAAAGAAATGACAGAGAGAATAGCCTGCTTGCTAGCACTCATCAAGAAATTCTTCAATCCCTCTATTGTAAAATCATTCAAGAACGATCGTACATCGCTGTTCGATTTAGCTATAGATCTAATATTCTCTTTAATTTTTGGAGAAAAAACATCTGCTAACGATTCATCTTCAACGCATATTTCAGTAAAACAATCCAGTGGCAATCGAAGCAATTTTTTGTTTAACGAACACTCATCGTACCAGCCTTTTTCTTCGATAAAATGACGGGCTTCATTTAAAACGTTAACGTCTTGAATCAATATTTTGACGTAATGATCCGACTCATCATATTTTGCAGTCTTTACAGATTCTGCAAATGACGTTTTCCAATCAAAGCCTTTATAAGGATACTTTAATTCTTTTCTTTCTTTCAGCGTGCGTATTCTTGACTGCGTTATTCCCAACTGCTTCGACAATGAATAGTCATCAAAAGGAAGATTGTTTCTGATACAATGTTCGATATATTCCGAAAACAGAAGTGTTTCCAGATCCATTTTTGACATAGACCCAAAATTTTGAGTAAAATAATTCCGCTCTATTTTATCAAATGTTGCCACCTTTTCTTCCTGTGAAAAACTCATACATATGCCCCCATTTGGAATCCAATAACACATAATCGGCATTATGTTGTAAATTTGGACACGAGAAGATGCTCGCAATTAAATCAGAAGTGTTTACAAGTCAAAAATGAGTATAGAAACCTAAGCCTTTTCATTTTCTAGTTAGAAAAGGCTTTCTTGTGCTACTCCATTTTCGACAATTTCCGAATCAAATCATACTTTTCCACTGAAATCCATTGAAAAACAGCTCGATTTATATTATAATTGTACATAAAGTTAGGCGTGTTACTGTTGCTGTTTGACGAAATAGCAACATAATGCCGATTATGTTGCAAGCAATTATTCAGCAACTTTTATAGTATTAGCCGCATAGATTCCATTCTGCGGCGGTGCTCTATGCCGGTGGAGATTATGTAGATACGAGTCGTGTTAATGCTACTGTGGCCGAGGACGTCCGCCAACTTTGCAATGTCCTTTTCAATCCCATAAAATACCCGAGCAAATAAATGACGTAAATTATGCGGAAACACTTTCTGTGGATTCACTCTTGCCTCGATGCATAAACTTTTCATTTCCCGCCAGATATTAGTACGATTCATAGGTCTACCTTTGCGCGTAACAAAAACTGCGCCAGACTGTATTTTCTGCTCCGAGATGTATCGGAGCAATTTTTTTTGTAATGGTTTTACCAGAAATATCGTCCGTATCTTGCCTTTGCAATTCACAACCGCTTCACCTTGTTCAACCGCCTTCACCGTAATAAATTGAAGCTCGCTCACCCGAATGCCCGTCCCGCAAATCGTCTGCAAAATGAGATTTAACCTCTCATTATACTTCTGCTGTGCTGCTCGGCAGAGGCGTTCGTACTCAGCTTTGGTCAATTCTTTTTCTTCAGGATAAAAGACTTGTCGCTGCACTTTTAATGTTTTCACCCGACAATCGTACCAACCGAGAAACGAAAACAGGCTGCTTAAGCTTGCCAATATTGAATTGATGCTGCGAACGGCATATCCGTTCTCGATCATATGCTGTTTGTATCTAATCACAACATCTTTTGTAATTGTTATGTTGTCAGCAAACTTTGCAAATGCCCTCACATCCCTCAGATACTTTTCCACAGTATTTTTACTCTTTTCCTCGCTTTTAAGATGTGTTGAAAAATCGTTAATTGTTCTCTCTGTAATAATCCTTTCCATGTGTACTTTCCTCCAGTTCATAACTTGCGTATCATACGAACGTTGACCGATTCTTCAATCAGATCATATGAAACAGTATATTTGTTTAACATGTCAGCTAAAGTATAATAGAAAGCTCGTCTAATCTGATAAAAACGACAGTTCATACGGAATAATCACTACACGAATTCTTTTTCCTCGACAGTATAAGTATTCTGGCAATTCCCTTTCCTCTTTTTTAGAGGTATTGGATGCGTTTTTCTGTGACAGTCTCTTTTGCATACGATAATCAAATTTTGGCTTCTCAATCAATTTTACTCTCCTTTTCAACTTTGATGTATCTGCAAACAGCAAATTAAAAAATTTTCCCTTAAAGTGCAAACGGCACTGCCATTTCATCCTGTTACAGATGAACTGCAGTGCCTTTAGAACTTAAAAAGTTACCTACTTAAATTGAAGAGCATGGAAAAATATGCTTTTTCGATAAAAAATGAACCCTACGACAAGAATAACATTTCACCATTTTCCTCCTCATTTTTTTCCGCTCCGTACCCCTTTAAAAAAATGGCCGTACCCCATTTTTACCCCATTTTTTTTTCCAAGATATGCCAAAAATTGCCATTTTTTGCCATTTTTGTGGGGTAGAGAAATTTGCAAAAAAACCCGGAAATACTTTTGTTTAAGCCATTTCGTCTAAATTGTACGGAGTCACCTGGTAGACGTAGTAATTGAGCCAGTTCGTATACAGATTATTCGCATTGGCCCGCCAGGTCAACAGCGGCTTCTGATTCGGATCGTCCTCCGGATAATAATTCTCCGGAATCTCCGGATTCAGTCCGCGGCTTAGGTCTCTTCGATACTCTGCATCCAGTGTCATCCGGTCGTACTCCGGATGTCCCAGAACAAAAATCTGCTTTCCGTTTTCCGCAATCACCAGATAAACGCCGGCTTTCTCAGACTTCGCCAGTACCGTCAGTCTGGAATCCGCCGCAATCTTCGCCTCGTCCACCCCGGTATATCTGGAATGGGGTGCGTAAAATACATCGTCAAATCCCCGCAGCAGCTCCGTCTTGCGGTTCATCACCGTATGGCGGTACACGCCGGAAAGTTTTTTCTCCAGCGGATATTTATCAATGCCGTAATGATGGTACAGTCCGGCCTGGGCGCCCCAGCAGATGTGCAGGGTTGAGGTCACATGTCTGGCAGACCAGTCCATAAGCTGCGTCAGTTCTTCCCAGTAATTGATCTCCTCAAACGCCATATTTTCCACCGGCGCCCCCGTGATAATCAGACCGTCCAACTTCTGTCCGCGAATATCGTCGTAGGTTTTGTAAAACTGATTCAGATGCCGGGCCGACACGTTTTTAGATTCATGGGTGCCGGTGTGCAGAAAAGTCACGTTCACCTGCAGCGGCGTATTGGACAAAGACCGCAGCAGATGCAATTCCGTATCTTCCTTCAGCGGCATCAGATTTAAAATGGCGATTTCCAGCGGACGGATATCCTGGTGCGTCGCCCGGGTTTCATCCATCACAAATATATTTTCTTTCTCCAGTATATGTTTGGCGGGAAGGTCGCTTTGTATTTTAATTGGCATTTGTATTCTCCTGTTGTCCGATCAACGCCAGATAGTCTTCCTCCGTCAGAATCGGAATTCCCAGCTCTTTTGCTTTACGGTTTTTGGCTGAGGCGGACAAATTGTCATTATTGATCAGATAGCTGGTGCGGGCACTGACGGCCGAAACCACTTTGCCACCCAGCTGCTCGATGTTCTCCTTTAATGCGTCGCGGTTTGCGAAATGCTTCAGACTGCCGGTAATGGCAAAACTCTTTCCGGTGAGCGCAGCAGCATTATCATACGCCGTTTCCCTGGCAAATGTCAATTCCTTCCGTAAGTCCGCGATCATTTCCCGGTTCTGTGCATCGGAAAAATAGCTGTGAATGTCCGCCGCCATCACCGGACCGATGCCGGCGATTTCCGCCAGTTCCTCCTGTGAAGCCGCCATCAGCGCATTCAGGTCATCCTTGAAATGCCTGCAAAGCACCTTCGCATTGGCCAGGCCGATACCCGCGATCCCAAGCCCGTACAAAAACCTTGTACAGGTGGTATGCCGCGCCGCATTCATATTGTCAATGAGCTTGTCGCAGGACTTTTTCCCGAATCCTTCCAGCGCCTCGATTTCCTCTCTGTGCTGTTCCAGATGAAACAGATCCGGCAGCCTGCGGACGATTCCCTGTTCCAGCAGCTTCTCCAGCGTCATATCGCTTAAGCCTTCAATGTTCATGGCGTTTCTGCTGACAAACAGGGAAAATGCCTTGATGTGCTTCATACTGCAATCGGGATTCGTACAATACAGCACCGATACATCCTGATTGATTTCCAACCGGGTAGCTCCGCCGCAGACCGGACATTGTTTTGGAATTTCCACCGTATCGCTTTGATCCAGATTCTCCGCGATCTGCGGAATGATCATATTGGCCTTGTATACTTTAATCCGGTCGCCGACACCCAGTTTCAGCTCCCGCATGACGCTGACGTTGTGCACGCTGGCCCGGCTGACCGTAGTTCCCTCCAGTTCCACCGGTTCAAATACGGCGATAGGGTTGATCAGGCCGGTTCTGGACGGGCTCCATTCGATTTCCAGCAGCCTGGTTTCCTCCATCTCATCCGCCCATTTAAAGGCAATGGAATTGCGCGGGAATTTCGCGGTTCTTCCCAGACTCTGCCCGTAAGCAATATCGTCATAAATCACCACCAGGCCGTCGGAAGGAAACGGATTGCTTTGTATCTCTTCTGAAAAAGCGCGCACGGCATCCGCCATATGCGCGCCATCTGTCACTTTATACGCCACGGTTTCAAAGCCCAAAGACTGCATCCACTGAAACTGCTTTTCGATGGAATTATCAAAATCCATGCCTTCCGCTTCCACAACGGTATAAGCCAGCCAATGGACATGGCGCCGGGCCGTTACCGCGCTGCTGAGCTGCCGCACCGCCCCGGAACATAAGTTTCTGGGATTTTTATATTTGGAATCCAGTTCCGTACTGGCGTTGATTTTTTCAAAATCCGCATAGGAAATCAGCGCCTCCCCCCGCAGCACCAGCCGTCCGTGAAAAGGAATGGACAGCGGCAGATTCACGAAAGTCTTCGCGTTGCCGGTAATCAGCTCTCCTACTTCGCCGTTGCCCCGGGTAACGGCCTTGGACAGCTGCCCCTTTTCATAGGTCAGCACCACCGTCAGTCCGTCCAGTTTCCAGGACAAAAGGCACTTCCGGTCTCCGGCAAAGGCAGCCAGCGTCTCCACCGACTTGGTTTTGTCCAGAGAAAGCATGGGGGTCTGATGCCGCTCCTTGGGCAGTGCGGAAACCGTTTCATATCCCACACGCTGCGTGGGAGAATCCGACCGTACAAAGCCGGTCTCCTGCTCCAGCGCCGCCAACTCATCATACAGCGCATCATATTCCAGATTGGGCATCAGTTCGTTGCCTTCCGCATAATACACCCGCGCCGCTTCATTTAATTTCGGAATCAATGCTTTGATTCGTTCTATTTTTTCATTCATAGGATGATCTTTTTTCTCCATAAATTTGCTGATACAGTGCTTCCGTTTCCTGCGGCGTCAGATTCCGATAGGTGCCCGGCGCCAGATGCCCCAGCCGGATATTCATGATGCGTACCCGTTTCAGCTGCACTACCCGGTACCCGAAAGTTTCGCACATACGCCGGATCTGCCGGTTCAGCCCCTGGGTCAGGATAATGTCAAAACGGTCTTTCCCGGTTTGCCGCACCGTACACGGCCTTGTTATCGTATCCAGTTCCTCCAGCTTTATGCCCTTAGACACGGCGTCTAAAAATTCCGTCGTCAGCGGACGGTTCACCTGTACCTGATATTCTTTCTCATGATAATTGGCGGCCTTTAAGATACGGTTGGCCAAATCTCCCTGATTAGTCAGCAGCAGCAGTCCTTCCGAGTCCTTGTCCAGCCGTCCCACCGGATAAATCCGCTGGGGATACCCGATATAGTCAATGACATTGTTCTTTTCCCCACGAAAGCTGGTACAGACGATGCCCCTTGGTTTGTGAAAAGCGATGAGCACTTTTTTCTGCTGCACCTGCAGGGGTTTTCCGCAAATGGTAATGGCTTCATCCCCGGACACCTTCATGCCGCAGACCGCCGTCTCTCCGTTGACCTTGACGCTGCCTTCCGCGATCAGCCGGTCCGCCTCCCGGCGGGAACAGTATCCTGCGGCGCTCAAATATTTGTTAATTCTCTGGGCTTCCATGCTTCTTCCTTTTTCTGCGTAAAAAAAGCCTTCTTTTTTCGAAGAAGGCTTTTTTCTCAGAGACTTTCATACAGATTTTCGTAGTCCTTCGCTGAATTGTTCCATGAAAAATCAGTGCGCATGCCTCTTTCTATGATCTTGTTCCACTCCCGCTTGTTGTCGAACACCCGTCTTGCGTAATGCAGGATGCCCAGCATCTCATGGGCGTTGAAATTCGCGAAGCTGAAACCGGTGCCCGTATGATTGTATTCATCATATGCTTCCACCGTATCCCGTAAGCCGCCGGTTTCTCTGACCAAAGGCACCGCGCCGTAACGCAGGGAAATCAGCTGGGACAGCCCGCAGGGTTCAAAGCGGGACGGCATCAGAAATACGTCGCAGCCGGCATAAATTCTTCTGGAAAAGCCCTCGTCATAAAAGGTATTAATGGAAATCCGGTCCGGATACTTCCAGGCGAAATGCCGGAACATGTTTTCAAACCGTTCTTCTCCCGTGCCCAGCACGATCAGCTGCACATCCGCGATGCTGCAAATCTCATCCATTACATAGGAAACCAGATCAAAGCCCTTCTGCTCTGTCAGCCGAGACACAATCCCGATCACAAATTTCTTTTTGTCCTGCTCCAGGCCTGCTTCCTTCTGCAGCGCCAGTTTGTTCTTGAAGCGCTCCTTCCGGAAGGTATCCACTGTATAACGCTTTGCAAGGGCCTCGTCCGTCGCGGGATTGTAGCTTTCATAATCAATGCCGTTTAAGATACCGGACAGATCATTGCTTCTGGCATTTAACAGCCCGTCCAGCCCTTCGCCGTAATACGCGTTTTTGATTTCATTGGCATAAGAGGGGCTTACCGTCGTAATCTTGTCCGCATAAACCAGGCCGCCCTTTAAATAATTGGCGTCTCCTTTGTATTCCAGCTTGTCCGGCGTAAAATAATACATGGACAAGCCGGTAATGTCGCGGATCGTCGGAATGTTCCAGATCCCCTGGAATTTCAGGTTATGTACGGTCATCACGGTCTTGATGCCCCGGTAAAATTCATTGTCGCTGAAGCGATCCTTCAAAAATACGGGAATCAGGCCGGTCTGCCAGTCGTGGCAGTGAATAATGTCCGGACGGAAATCAATCACCGGCAGCGCGGAAAGCACCGCTTTGGAGAAGAAGCCGAACTTCTCCACATCTTCAAAAATCTGTCCGTAAGGATAGGTACCGGCAAAATAAAATTCATTGTCTACAAAATAAAAATGAATGCCTTCGTACTCCATTTCCAGAATCCCGACATACTGGGTACGCCAGGAAAGATGCATATAAAAATGGGTCACATATTTCATCTGTTCTTTCAGCGCGTCGCTGATTCCCCGGTAATTCGGCATCATCACACGAACGTCATATTTCTTTTTGTTGATGAACTTCGGCAGTGCGCCTACCACATCCGCCAGTCCGCCTGTCTTGATGAAAGGAACTACCTCTGAAGCTACAAATAATATTTTCTTCATATGTATATCTCTCCATAAAAAAACTTTTGTATTATTTTACACCAAAACACGCAAAAGATAAAGCGCTTTTTTCATAAGAATGTTTTCCGGATCCATTCGTGTCAAATCGCATGCGCGGCCGGCTCTGTTTCCGCGCTTTCATAAGGTTTTTGATATTTTTCCGGCTCATAAGAGCGCAAAAGCGCCCAAAGTTCATCATGCATATGCATCCCTTTTTCTCTCCATCCCTCATAGGTTTCATGATAACTCTTTGCCCTTGTTTTGAGCTGTTCATTCTCTTTTCTCAGCCGCTGTTCTTCGCGACTCATCTGTTTTATCTCGTAATACAATCCCGGATTGCTGATCTGGCCCACCGGATCTTTTTCCTCTGCATCCTGCAGCATCTGCAAAACCATTTCCCGTTCGTCGGATCCAAAGCCTGTCCACGAACGAAAATCACAGACAAAGGTCAGTTTGTTTCCGCACTTCGGACAAAAGATCTGTCCCTCTTCTTTTCTTCCGTCCGTCCGAATATGAATGTGTCCGCACGCTTTTGCCCCGCAATATAATACAATCAGCATGACAGCAATTCCTCCCCGTTTTTCCTTCATTTTCTATCTATATTTTATGCGTTATATTGACGATTTATGACTGTTTCTACATAATTTTTTTCAAAGTCTGTCACTGTCAATCTGTTTTTGGTAAAAAAATGGCTATACATCCGGTTTTCTGTAAATAATATGGGCTCCCATACGTTTTGCCGTATGAAAGCCCATCCTTAAAGATTTATGCCACAATCCAGGTGGCATATCCTGCGTCTTCCAGCCGTTTCGCCTGACTGCGTGCGTTTTCCTGATTCTCATAGACACCGGAAAAAACTTTATAATAGCCGTCTTCGTAAGTGATATAAGAATCAAATCCTTCCTCTGCCAGTTCTTTCTGCAGCCCTTTGGCATTGTCTTCCAGACGGAATATTCCCACCTGCACCTTATAAAGCGGCTGTTCCTCCTGCTGCGGCGCAATGGTTTTTAAGATACCGTCGGCAATTGCCTGGGCAGCCGCCTCGTAATTCGCGTCCAGAAGTGCGTTATCAGCATCGCTGTCAATAAATCCGGCTTCTACCAGCACGGCAGGCATCTGTGTCCGCTTCAGCACCACCAGATTCGGCCGGTCGATCACGCCAAGATTATTAAATCCCAGTTTTTCCAGTTCGGCATTAATGTTTTCCGCCAGATCCACTTTGATACCGGAATGATCATAAACCAGGGTTTCAATCCCGCTGCCTGTATTGGGCGTTGTAAATGCGTTTCTGTGTATGGACACAAAATAATCCGCGCCTGCAGCATTTGCCTTGGACGCCTTTTGAAACGGCGTGTCATAAACGTCCGTTGTTCTGGTGTAAACCACGTCCACGCCGTTATTCTCCAGTATTTCACCCACCATCAATGCCAGCTTCAGATTATCATCCTTTTCCCGCCGGCCATTGTAGCTTGCCCCGTAATCCATGCCGCCGTGTCCGGCGTCTATTGCTACTGTTGCCAAAGAAAAACTCCCTTACATACTCTCGATGTTATCGTATGCAAAGGGAGTTATAATGTTTCCTGTATTTTTCAGCCGATTCTGCGGGCGGCGTCTCCGATATGCACCGGATAAAAGTCGGCGTGATAGCCGATGGCCTGATAATACCGTTCTTTCACGTTTTTCATGAAGCTTTCCACACAGTCGCTTTGCACAATGCTGACGGTGCAGCCGCCGAAGCCTGCCCCCGTCATACGGGAGCCCAGCACACCCGGCTGATCCCATGCGGCCTCTACCAGGGTGTCCAGTTCTTTTCCCGTCACCTCATAATCGTCCCGCAATGAAATGTGGGACGCATTCATCAGCTGTCCGAAGCGAACAATATCGCCTTTGTTCAACGCGTCAAAGGCCTCCAGGGTCCGCTGGTTTTCACTCACCGCATGGCGCACCCGTTTCAGCCGGACGGGATCCGTAATGATCTCCTTGACTTCTTCGAAGGCCTCGTTGGTCAGCTCGCCGAGAGAATCGATTTCCAGTATCTTTTTCAGCTCCATCAGAGAAGTATCGCATTCGTTTCTTCGCTCGTTATATTTACTGTCGTTTAAGCCCCGCTTTTTGTTGCTGCAGGCAATGACCAGCTCCGCGTTGTCCAGCCGGATGGGCGCGTACTGATAGGACAGGTCGCTGGTATCAAGAAAAATGGCGTTGTCCGCTTTGCCCATGGCAATGGAAAACTGATCCATGATCCCGCAGTTGACCCGGTTATATACATTTTCGGAAAACTGACAGATCAGCGCCAGTTCCACCATGTCCATGTCAAATCCGTACATATCCCGGAGACAGACTGCCATCAGCACCTCCACGGAAGCCGAGGAGGAAAGCCCTGATCCGTTGGGAATATTTCCGGAAATCAGAATGTCAAAACCGTGATCAATATGGTATCCCTTCTGTCCGAAGGCCCAGAATACGCCTTTCAGATAATTGGTCCATCCGTTTCTGCGGTTATACTCCAGATCATCCAGGGAAGATTCGATCACACCCATATTGGAAAAATTCACGGAATAAAACCGAAGTTTTCTGTCCTTCCGCTTTCTTGCCACGCCATAAGTGCCCAGCGTCAGCGCGCAGGGAAATACATGTCCGCCGTTGTAATCCGTATGTTCTCCGATCAGATTGACTCTGCCCGGTGCAAAATAACTGCGGATATCGCCGCCGGCGCCATATAAGCTGCAAAATCGGTCTGTGCATTTTTCTTCATTCATCACTGCTCGTCTGTCCTCTTTTCCTTCCGTTATACTTCAAAAATCAGATCCCCGTAGGAGGGCATCGGCCACGCGTCTTTGGAAACCACCATTTCCAGCGCGTCCACCGGATTTCTTAAGTTTTCCATCGCACCCACGATATGATTTTTATAATAGATCGCCCGTTCTTTCATGGAGCGGATTTTTCCTGCCTTTTCCGATTCCTCGCAAAGTACCTTATAGGATTGATTGGCCTTACCCAGCAGCTCGCTGGTATACAGAAGCAGATCCTGCTGGGCGCTGATATCCGCGTCCGGACAGGCCCGGCTGATCTCGTTGATGGACTGGGCCAGCTGGGTGGTGTATTTGATCACCGCCGGAATGATCTGCTTGCCCGCCATATCGATCATGGTTTTCGTCTCGATATTCAGCGCTTTCGCGTACACTTCATATAAGATTTCCGAACGGGACTGCAGCTCCGACCGGTTGTAAACGCCGAATTTTTCAAACAGCGCCACCGCCTTGTCGGTCAAAAGCGCGGGGATGGCGTCTACCATGGTGGGCAGGTTAGGCAGGCCTCTGCGCTCTGCCTCTCTGATCCACTCCGGTGCGTATCCGTTTCCGTTAAAAATAATGCGCCGGTGCTCTCGGGCATATTTCTTGATCAGATCATGCACCGCCAGTTCAAAGTTATCCGAGGATTCCAGAATATCACAGGCGTCGCTGAAGGCCTCCGCCACAATCGTATTCAGTACCACATTGGGTTCCGCAATGGAATCCGAAGAACCCACCATACGAAATTCAAATTTATTTCCGGTAAAGGCAAAGGGCGAGGTCCGGTTCCGGTCCGTGGCATCCAGATCGAAGTCCGGCAGGGACGATACGCCGGTTTCAAAGGTGCCGCCCTGAATGCTGCTGGTAGCCGTACCGGTTTCCACCAGCTGATCGATCACGTCCTCCAGCTGGCTGCCCAAAAACATGGAAATAATGGCAGGCGGCGCTTCGTTGGCCCCCAGACGATGGTCGTTGCCCACCGTGGCCGCGGACTCTCTCAGCAGATCCGCGTGGCGGTCCACCGCCCGCATGATACAGGTCAGAATCAGCAGAAAACGGATATTCTCATGGGGCGTGTCCCCGGGATTCAGCAGATTTTCTCCTTCCGCCGTGGTCAGGGACCAGTTGTTATGCTTGCCGGAACCGTTGACCCCTGCGAAGGGTTTTTCGTGCAGCAGGCAGACCATGTCATGTCTGTCGGCCACTTTTTTCAGAATCTCCATCACCAGCTGGTTCTGGTCCGCGGCGATGTTGCACTGTCCGTAAACCGGCGCCAGCTCATGCTGCGCAGGGGCGGCCTCATTGTGCTGGGTTTTCACCGGTACGCCCAGCTTCCAGAGTTCTTCGTTGATTTCTTTCATGTAAGCGCCCACCCGCTCCCGGATGGTACCGAAGTAGTGGTCGTCCATTTCCTGCCCCTTGGGCGGCATGGCGCCGAATACGGTTCTGCCGGTAAAAATCAGGTCTTTCCGCCGCATGAATTTCTTTTTATCCACCAGGAAATATTCCTGTTCCGCCCCGACGGAAGGGATCACCTTCGTTGTGGTAGTATCGCCAAAGAGCTTCAGCAGACGCCGGGTCTGCTGATCGATGGCCTGCATGGAACGAAGCAGCGGCGTCTTCTTGTCCAGCGCCTCCCCGTTGTAGGAACAGAACGCCGTGGGAATACACAGGGTCATGCCCCCTGCGTCTTTTCGAATAAAGGCCGGGGAAGTGCAGTCCCAGGTGGTATACCCCCTTGCCTCAAAGGTGGCTCTTAAGCCGCCGGAAGGAAACGAAGACGCGTCCGGTTCCCCCTTGATCAGTTCTTTTCCCGAGAAACTGGTGACGGAGGTGCCGTCCGGCAGCGGCGATACAAAAGAATCCTGTTTTTCCGCCGTAAATCCGGTCAGCGGCTGGAACCAGTGCGAAAAATGGGTCGCCCCTTTTTCCTCCGCCCATTTCCGCATTTCCTCCGCAATGACGTTCGCAATGGAAAGCGGCATGGGTTTTCCTTCCCAGATGGTTTCTTCCAGCTCTTCGTAAACTTCTTTGGGAAGAAATTCTTTCATCACTTTGTCGTTAAAGACATTTTCCCCGTAAATTTCCGTCAACTTCATGCTGTTATTCTCCTGTACTTTCTTTTGTAAAAAAAGCTACAATATTTTCCGCGGCCGTTCTGCTCATTTCCGGAATCGCCGCCAGCCGCGTCACGTCCGCCTTCCGGATTTCATCGATGGAATCAAATTCACGCATCAGCGCTTTGCGCCGTTTTGGTCCCACCTGCGGAATATCGTCCAGCACGGAATGGACCTGGCTGCTGCTGCGCAGGTTTCTGTGAAAGGTAATGGCAAAGCGGTGCGCCTCATCCTGTATCCTTGTTACCAGATGAAAAGCGTCTCTGTCAAGTGCATATTCCTTTTCCTGATACAAAAGCGCCCTGGTTCTGTGGTGATCGTCCTTGACCATACCGCAGACCGGAATAAAAATGCCCATCTGTTCCAGCGTTTCTTCCGCCGCGTGTACCTGCCCTTTGCCGCCGTCCATCAGTATCAGATCCGGAAACCGGGTAAAGGAGGAATACTCCCTGCCCTGTGCCTGCTCCTTTTTGCCGGAGGTAAAACGTCTGGTCAGAACCTCTTTTAAAGCACGCACATCGTCCTGTCCCTGAAAAGACCTGATTTTGAACTTCCGGTAATCGCTTTTCTTTGCCCTGCCGCTTTCAAACACCACCATGGAGCCAACGGCTTCAAAGCCGTTGAGATTGGAAATATCATAGGCTTCCAGGCGGTTCAGGCAGCTAAGCCCCAACGCTTCTTCCAGGAGCCTGAGCGCCCCGATGGTTTCTTTTTCTTCCCTGGCCAGCTTTTCTCTGTCTTTTTTCAGAATCAGCGCCGCATTTTCCTCCGCCAGCTCCATCAGCCGTTCCTTCATGCCGATTTTCGGCGTTGTGATGCGCACCCTGCCTTCTTTTTTGCTGCTGAGCCAGTCGCCGATCAGCGCCGCGTCCGCAATTTCCACGGGCAGCATGATCTCATTGGGAATATAGGGCGTGCCCGAATAATACTGGGTCAGAAAATCGGAAATCACGCCTGCGATTTTATTTTCTGACTCTTCCATTTCACCCACATGCAGAAAATAGTGTTCTCTGCCGATCATCTTGCCGCCGCGGATAAAGAAAATCTGTACAACGCAGTCTGCTTCCTCCATGGCCGCCGCGATAATATCCTTGTCGTCGCCGTCCGATTGGGTCATCTTCTGCCGTTTGGAAATCACCCGGACTTCGTTTAACAGCGCCAGATATTCCCCCGCTTTTTCATACTCCATGGCCTCGGAAGCGGCGTTCATTTTTTCCTTCAGTTCCTTCTGTACGCCGGCGGTATTTCCGGAAAGAAAGGCGATGACCTTATCGATATTCTCCCGGTAGGCTTCCGGCGTAATTTCGCCCTGACAGCAGCCTTTGCAGCGGCCGATATGGTAATTCAGACAGGGCCTGCCTTTCTTCTCCTCGGGCAGCGCCTTGCTGCAGCTTCGGATCTGATACATTTTATGCAGAAAATCTATGATTTCCCGCACCGCGTAAACATTGGCATAGGGTCCGAAATATCTGGCTTTGTCCCGGGCGGTTTTTCGTGTAAACAACACCCGGGGATAGAGTTCCGACACCGTCACCTTGATGAAGGGATAAGTCTTGTCGTCCGTCAGCATGGTATTGTACTTCGGACGGTAGGTTTTAATCAGGTTGCACTCTAAAATCAGCGCTTCCAGCTCGGAATCCGTGATAATATATTCAAACCGCGCGATGTGCGTGACCATGTGGTCGATCTTCGCGCCCTTGCTGCGATTCTGAAAATACTGCCGCACCCGGTTCTTTAACACCCGGGCTTTTCCCACATAAATCACGGTGTCCGCCGCATCATGCATCAGATATACTCCGGGACTGTCCGGCAGTTTTTTTAATTCCTCCTCCAGATCAAACAATCTCGTCTGCCGCCTCCTTAAAACCGGATTTTCCCGCTTCGCTTCAGCTCGGAGAGCTTCAGCAGCATTACCGCTGTTTTGGCGTCTCTGATTTCATTGCGCATCAGCATGGACATTGCCTCGTCAAAGGAATACCGCTCAATATCAATAAACTCTCCCGCATCCGGCTTTGCCTTGGCAAACTGTGTATCTTCTGCCAGATACAGGTGAATGATTTCCGTATCATAGGCCACAGTGGGATAGATTTCTCCCAGGCTGTGCCATTTCTGGCTGGTGCCGCCGGTTTCCTCCAGCAGTTCCCGTTTCGCGGCGTCGAAGGGGTCTTCTCCCTTTTCCAGCTTTCCGGCGGGAAATTCCAGCAGCGCCTCCTGAAAGGGATACCGAAACTGCCGCACAAAGGTCAGCATGCCGTCCGCGGTCAGCGGCAGGGCGCTTACGCCGCCGCTGTGATGTACGATCTCACGGTAAGCAAGGGAGCCGTCTTCCAGCCGTACCTGATCCTTTGTTACCCGCATAATCATACCGTCATACAACAGTGTTTCATTTAATTTGGTCTCTCTTAAATGCATACTGTTCCCCCGTTTGCGCGCCTGTTCTTTCCTCTGCCTCCAAAGGCGCCGTGATTCTTTTTGATTATACCATAGTTTTATTTTCATTTGCAGGAAAATTTATAAAAATAACGAAAAAAGTTCTTCCGACGCCCGGTTTTTCTACGATTCGAAATCCGAAAAAGTTTGTATTTTTTGCGCATTGTGGTATGATTGAATAAATTTGTTTGTAAAAAATTACAGAACAATGATCCTATATACGAAAAGGAGGAACTGCAGATGCATCCTGTTCTTGAAGAAATTCAAAAAATCGGTATTGTGCCCGTGGTCGTCTTAAACGACGCCAATGATGCAAAACCGCTGGCCGAAGCCCTGGTCAAAGGCTCTCTTCCCTGCGCGGAGGTTACCTTCCGTACCGCGGCGGCGGAAGAATCCATTCAAATCATGACGGAAGCCTATCCGGAAATGCTCATCGGCGCAGGCACGGTGCTCACCACCGAGCAAGTAGACCGGGCAGTAGCCGCCGGCGCGAAATTTATCGTCAGCCCCGGCCTCAACCCGAAAACCGTCCGCTATTGTCAGGAAAAAAATATTCCGGTGGTTCCGGGCGTAGCCAACCCCAGCGATATTGAAGCCGCGCTGGATCTGGGACTTGAAACCGTAAAGTTTTTCCCGGCGGAAGCCTTAGGGGGCCTGAAAATGATCAAGGCAATGGCGGCGCCTTATACCAGCGTTACCTTCATGCCCACCGGCGGCATCAACGCGGACAACATCCGCACCTATCTCGACTTCCCCAAGATCCTTGCCTGCGGCGGCAGCTGGATGGTCAGCGCTGCGCTGGTGAAAGAAAAAAAATTCGATGAAATCGAGGCTCTGACCCGTCAGGCAGTTAATGAAATGCTGGGCTTTGAACTGAAGCATGTGGGTATCAACTGCAGCAGCGAAGCGGAAGCCGACGCCACCGCCAAATCCTTTGAAGACCTCTTCGGATTCGGCAGACGCCCCGGCAACACCGCCATCTTTGCAGGCAGCTATATCGAATGTACCAAGACGCCTTATATGGGCGACAAGGGACATATCGCCGTGGGCACCAACGATCTGCCCCGGGCCATTGCTTATCTGGCACGAAACGGCTATGCCTTTGCCGAAAATTCCGAGAAATATGACAAAAACGGCAATATGACGGCCATCTATCTGAAAGAGCAGATCGGCGGCTTTGCCGTACACCTTCTGCAAAAATAAGAAACAGATCAGGAGATTATGTATGAGTAAGAAAATTGTTACCTTTGGAGAAATCATGCTGCGTCTGGCCCCGGCCGGCTATTATCGTTTCGTCCAGGTGGAGGAATACGGCGCCACCTTCGGCGGCGGCGAGGCCAATGTGGCCGTTTCCCTGGCCAATTACGGCTTTGACGCGAAATTCGTTACCAAACTTCCGAAACATGAAATCGGACAGGCTGCTGTCAATTCCCTCCGCAAATACGGCGTGGATACCTCGGATATCGTCCGGGGCGGCGACCGTGTAGGCATCTACTATCTGGAAAAAGGCGCCAGCCAGCGTCCTTCCAAGGTCATCTATGACCGGGCCGGTTCTTCCATTGCCACCGCCGCAAAAGAAGACTTTGACTGGGACAAGATTTTTGAAGGCGCGTCGTGGTTTCATTTTACCGGCATTACCCCGGCACTGAATGATGAAACCGCGGCCATCTGTCTGGAAGCCTGCAAGGCAGCGAAGGCGAAAAACATCACCGTCAGCTGCGACCTGAACTACCGCAACAAACTCTGGTCCAAGGAAAAAGCCGGGGAAGTCATGGCGAAGCTCTGCGAATACGTGGACGTCTGCATCGCCAATGAAGAGGATGCTTCCGATGTCTTCGGCATCAAGTCCACAGATACCGACGTCACCACCGGCAAACTGAACCGGGAAGGCTACAAGGATGTGGCCAGACAGCTGGCAGAGCGCTTCGGCTTCAGCAAGGTGGCCATCACCCTGCGGGAATCCATTTCCGCCAATGACAACAACTGGTCAGCCCTGCTTTATGACGGAACCAACTACTGCTTCAGCAAACAGTATGCCATGCATATCGTGGACCGCGTCGGCGGCGGCGACAGCTTCGGCGGCGGCCTGATTGCCGCTTCCCTCTCCGGCTACGACACCCAGGAAACCATCGAGTTTGCCGTGGCAGCAAGCTGCTTAAAGCATTCCATTGAAGGCGACTTCAACATGGTCAGCATGGACGAGGTCTTAAAGCTGGCCCAGGGCGACGGCTCCGGCCGTGTACAGCGCTGATATATCAAATGAAAAACTCCGGTGTGAGAAACACATCGGAGTTTTTTTATGTCTGTCATATGGATTATTCCTGCGGTTTTGTTTCGGACGACTGAGCATCATTGAACCTCCGCAGAAACCGTTTCGTGCTTTCTTCCTTCGGCGATGCAAAAAATGCTTTCGCTTCCTGTTCTTCCACAATCACGCCGTCTTCCATGAAGACGATCCGGTTGGCGGCTTCCTTTGCAAATCCCATTTCATGGGTAACCACCACCATGGTGGTGCCTTCCCTGGCCAGCATCTTCATGACGTCCAGCACTTCACCGGTAAGCTCCGGATCCAGCGCCGATGTAGGCTCGTCAAACAGGATGACTTCCGGCGACGCCGCAATGGCCCGGGCAATAGCGACCCGCTGCTGCTGTCCGCCGGACAGCTGGTCGGGATAATAGTCCGCATGATCCAGCAGTCCCACTTTTTCCAGCATATTGGAGGCGATCTCCCTGGCTTTCGCTTTCGGCATATGTCTTGCCGTCGTCAGGCCTACCATCACATTTTTCAGCGCCGTCTGGTTGCGGAACAGATTGTAGCTTTGAAATACGAAGCCCATTTTCATGCGCAGCCCGCGGATTTCTCTGCCCCGTACTTTGCGCATGTCTTTCCGAAAATCGTCAAACAAAATCTCGCCCTGATCCGCCTTTTCCAGAAAACTCATGCACCGCAGCAGGGTGGTCTTGCCTGCGCCGCTGCTGCCTAAAACCGCCACGACTTCACCCTTGTTTACATGAAAATCAATGCCTTTGATAATTTCGTTTTCTCCGAAGCGCTTATACAGATTTCTGACCTCAAGCATAACTTTCCTTTCCTTTTTTCAAAGGCTGCTTCCATTCCAGTTTCTTTTCCAGCCAGGACTGCAGCCAGGTCAGCAGCGTACAGATAATCAGATAAAACACCGCCGCCTCGCAGTACAGCGCAAAGGGCTCGAAATACTTCGCCGCGATCTGCTGCGCCGTCTTAAACAGTTCCACCACGGTGATGCTCGACGCCAGCGAGGTATCCTTGGTCAGGCTGATCAGGGAGTTGAACAGCGTCGGAAAGGCCACCCGGGCAGCCTGCGGCAGTACGATGTGCAGCATGATCTGCGGATGACTGAGCCCCACCATATAGCCTGCCTCGATCTGCCCCTGGGGTACGGAAAGAATGGAGGAACGGATGGTCTCAGCATTATACGCGGCCAGATTTAAGGAAAATGCAATCACCGCAGACGGAAACGCGTCCATCACAATGCCCAGGGACGGCAGCCCGAAGAAAATGATGTAGAGCTGCACCAGCAGCGGCGTTCCGCGAAAGATCCAGATATAAATCCGGGCAAACTGCTTCAGCCCCCGGATATTTAAAATCTGTACCATTGCCAGCAGAAAGGCCAGCACCAGGCTGACGGCAAAGACGATCAGCGTCAGCGGAATCGTCATTTTCAGACAGGGAATCAGGATTTTATAAATGGAAGATACTAAAATGTCCAGTAATCGTTCACTCATAGTCTATGATTATTCTTCTTCTGCGGATTTGGTGTAGTCATGAGAAAAATAACTGTCGGAAATGCCTGCCAGCGTACCGTCTTCCCGCAGTTCTTTCAGCGCCTGATTGATGGCGTCCAGAAGGGCTGTTTCCCCTTTTCTGACGGGAATGGCGATCTTTTCCTCCGAATCCGGCACCGCAAAAGCCACCTTCATGGGCGCTTCCGGATGCTCTTTCAGATAATCCGCCAGAATCACCGTGTTAAAGCTGATAAAGTCCACGCGATCCGAAAGCAGCATATCCGCCGCTTCCCCGCTGGTATCGATGGAGACCACTTCCGCGCCTTTCGATTCATACCAGGGCACGTGGATATTGGTGACATTGGTGGCCACCTTCTTGCCATCCAGATCTTCAGCCGAATGAATGGAATCATTATCGCTCTTCACCACAACCTGTGACTGTATGTAGAAATAGGGATCCGAAAAATCATATTTTTCTTCCCGTTCCTCGGAGATACCCACCTCGTTGATGACCGTATCCAGTCTTCCGCTGTCCACTCCGGCCAGCAGCGAATCCCAGCCGGACTCTACAAATTCTGCCTCCACGCCCAGCTTTTCCGCTACTGCTTTTGCTACCTCGATGTCAAATCCCACCAGATCGCCTGCGTCGTCATGGTAGGTAAAGGGCGGATAGGTGCCTTCCACGCCTACAATCAGTTTTCCGGCCTTTTGCACGTCTTCCAGGGAATGATCTTCTTCCGCCGTCTGTGCGTCTTTATCCGCAGCCGTGGTTTCCTCCTGCTTGCCGCAGCCTGTCAGCAAACCAGCCAGCAAAGACAGCCCCAGCAGCAGGCACAGCAGAAATCTTACTTTTCGCATTTTCATATTTTCGCGTCCTTTCTGAAATTACAAGTCCATAATGGTTTCAAAATAATTGTCCGCGGTAATCACCACGGCCATGCCGGTGATTACGACGATCTGTTCTTCCGTAAACGCTTCCTTCATGCGCTGTTTCAGGTCCTCCGGGATATTGTGAAAATCTCTTGCAATGGCCTGCCCGTACTCAATAATCAGCTTTTCCTGTGTATTGAATACAGTGGTTTCAAAATCGATTCCCTGTTCTTCCAGACACTTCCTGAAATAGGCGGTGCAGATCCGGGAATGGTTTTCACTGGAAATGACGTATTCCAGCAGATCTCCCAGCCGCTTGCTTAAAAGGCGCTGCAGCTCGGCGTCCATCCGCCAGCCATTCATTTCCACGGAATCGTAAACCACCATATTGTTTAACAAAGTCGCTGCCTTTTTCGAATGCAGCGTATCCTTCCCGTTTTCATCCAGAAATGCCTTGACACTGTCTGATGCTTTTTCATAGGTAATGGGATTGATCCAAGCCATGACACATACCTCCTGCCTGTCGTATCGGATTTTTAATATCAATGATACTATCACACTTCACAGAACAATACAAGAATTCTTTTCCGAGAAAAATGATAGGAATAAGAAAACACAGGAATGGGAAAAGCCAGCCGCATAAACGGCTGGCTGTGAGGGGGTGATAAAAATAGAGTCAATGTAGCAGGGGAAGAGGGGATCGAACCCCCGTTTACGGTTTTGGAGACCGCCGCACTACCGCTGTACTATTCCCCTGTGCTGCCCGATGGACACTAGATACTTATATCATATTTTTATACCCGATGTCAATATTCTTTCGGAATATTTCCGGACAAATCATACCGGTCTTTGAATTCCTGCAGGTCCTTTTCACTGCGGATCAGCATAATGTCCTGAAATTTTCCGCTGCGGATATCCTTAAATCCCGCCACCTGTTCGCCGTTGCAGATGCTGCAGCGGATCACCGGCGTCAGATGTTCCCGATCGTAACTGCATTTGATGATTTTCTTTTTCTTCTGAAACATAGTCCTGCTCCTTATTTAAACAGAAAATCCGTTTATGCCGCCCGGAAGAAAACGGCGCACTCTGCGCGCGATCAAAAGCGCCAGTCCCAGCTTCAGCAGATCCGGAATAATAAAGGGAAAAACGCACCAGGACAGGGCCGCGCCAAGACCCACCGCGCCGGTGTTTTTCGTATAGACCAGCATAAACCAGGCCGTTCCGAAGGCATACAACACAAACAGGCCAATCAGAAGCGCTATGATTTCTACCCGGAGTTTTTTCCCGAAGCATTTCACGGCCAGCCAGTAAATCAGGCCCATCCATATAAATCCTACCACATATCCCCCGGTATTGCCAAGCAAAACGCCAATTCCGCCTTTCATGCCCGCAAATACGGGTACGCCGGTCAGTCCGATGAGCAGATACAGCGCCACTGCGATGGTGCCGCATTTCCCGCCCAGAATGGACAATACGCAAAAGACGGCAAAGGTCTGCAGGGTAAATGGAATCACTGTTGGTATACTGATCCAGGAACAAACCGCGATGATGATCGCTGCCATGGCGATATACGCCATTTCCACGGTACGCAAATGCATTTTATTTTCCCTTATTTTCTGCATGATAATCTCCTGTCTTTTCATTCAAATTTTTCCCGGCCGGACACTGACTTCTCCGGCGGAAAGGGTTTCACAGCTGCCGTCTTCGTAACGCACCACCAGCCGGCAGTCATCATCGATTTCCTGCGCCACCGCAGCTTTTGCGCCATCACGAAACAGTACCGATACCAGCCGGCCCGGCAGCATACTGCGCTGCCGGTATTCCGCCACATAGCTTTTGTCGGGAAATGCCCGGTAAATCTGGTAGAACGCCCGCAGCACCTCTGCAGCCAGACGGCTGCGCATATTGCGCTGGGGCTTTGGAAATACGGCGCCTGCAATGTCTTTGAGTTCCTCCGGAAATCCCTGCCTCGGTTCCGTGACGTTGATGCCGATGCCCAGCACCACCGAATCGATGGTGCCCGATTCCATATCGAAATTGGCTTCCGTGAGAATGCCGCAGATTTTTTTACCGCCGATCAGCACGTCATTGACCCATTTGATTTCCGGACGTACCGGCGCAAGGACTTCCACGGCCCGGCATACGGCCACCGCCGCCGCAGTGGTAACCATCGTCGTATCCGCCGCCGAAAGTCCCGGATGCAGCAGCGTACTCATATACAGACCCGTTCCTTCCGGAGAATGAAAGGACCGTCCCAGCCGCCCCCGGCCTGCCGTCTGTGTTCCGGCAATGACCGTATACCATTCCGGCAGCTGCACCGCCCGCTCCTTTAATACCAGATTGGTAGAAGCACAGCTTTCCCGCACCTCGATGGAAAACCGGTCTGACAGCGCTCCCAGGCCTTTGCGGACCTCTGTTTCCGTAATCACGTCGCTTGCCGCAGAAAGCCGGTAACCCCGGTTGGTCACCGCTTCAATGTCATAGCCCTCCTGCTGCAGCGTTTTTGTGTATTTCCAGACCGATGCCCTGGTCACCCCCAGCCGGTCCGCCAGTTCGCTGCCGGATACAAAATCCCCGCAGGTTTCCAGCAGTTCCAGCAGCGTCTTTGCTTTGTCCATATCCGTCCTCCTGTTTGCGACATTGTACCACAACTGTTTTGGATTGTAAACTTATTTTTTTAAATTTAGTTTACAATTGGGCCAAAAGAACACCGCCCTGCCTCCTTCCCGTTTTCCACGGACGGGCCTGCAGAGCGGCGTATGTATTTCTTAAGGAATATCTATTTTCTTCCGTTCTGAATCTGATGTTCCAGCCGGATTTTGTCGGCAATCAGCGCAACAAACTCTGAATTGGTGGGTTTTCCTTTGCCATTGTTGATGGTATAGCCGAACAGCGCGTCGATAGTATCCATTTTGCCGCGGCTCCACGCCACCTCAATGGCGTGTCGGATCGCCCGTTCCACTCTGGACGGCGTAGTCTGATATTTCTTTGCAATGGTGGGGTATAAGATCTTGGTAATGGAGCCGAGCATCTCGATATCGTTGACTGACATGATAATTGCATCCCGCAGGTATTGATATCCTTTGATGTGGGCAGGCACGCCGATTTCATGGATGATGTCCGTTACTTCCAGCTCCAGATTGTACCCGGAAACCGGCGCCGGGCCGCTCCCGGAAGCCGGAACCTTTCCAATACTGCCGCCCGGTTTTCTGATGTAGCGGATCCGGCTTAAAACCGTATCCCGGTCAAAGGGCTTCATCAGATAATACCGCGCGCCGAAATCCATGGCAGATTCTATCACGGACTCCTGTCCGATGGCGGAAAGTATAATAAAAGCGGGGACATTTCTTTCCGTACCGTTCTCCGCACGAACCTTGTCCATCACGCTCAAAGCGTCCATTTTTGGCATAACCAGATCAAGAAGCATCACATCCGGCTTTTTCTGCATAATCATTTTATATGCATCTTCCCCGTTGATTGCCGTGCCGATCAGATTCATATCCTGTTCATTTTTTATAATATCGCTCAGTGCTTTCAGAGTCTGTTCGTTATCGTCTGCAATTCCAATCGTTAGCTTCTCCATCTTGTCCCTCCAGATTTTAATTCAGTTCTCCAAAAATCTTTCTTAACCGATGTCATCTTTTCGAAAAACTAAATATATTATGCAATTCGCTTATATGACGATCAAGGTTAAGGGGACGCAAAAAAGCGCATATTTCGACCGGGAAATGCTTGATTTTACAACAAAAATGAGGTCATCAGAGGGATGGTAAAGACGCTTAAAATACTGCCTGTAAGCACCAGCGCGCTGGCCGTTTTCTGCCCGCCCTTTAAGATCTCGGTCAGGTTTAAAACAATGGCCGCAATGGGACAGCAGCAGACGATAATCAGGGCGCTGCGCACATCTGCCGCCACGTGAAACGCACGGCAAAGCAGCCAGGCAATCACAGGCATGGCGATCTGATTTACCGCGGTCATCAGATAGTGGGCCGGAACCAGAAAGGTTTCCCGCCAACTGACCGTAGCCAGACGCATACCCAGTACCAGCATACACAGGGGCGTTGTCATTTTCCCCAGCAGTTCCACCATTTCTCCTACGGCGCCGGGCAGCGCTGTGTTGGTCAGAAACAGGGGCACCGCCGCAAACAGAGGCAGCACCGCGGGGTTGATCAGTATTTTCTTCACAGATATGTATCTTTTTTCTCCGGTAATAATATATGCGCAGACCGTCCATGCCAGAATATTCATGGACATGGAAAACATCATGGCATAAACCGCCGCTTCCGGATGGGACGGCATCAGTTTTTCCAGCAGGGGCACGCCCATAAAGGTGCAGTTGGTCATAAACGATGCAATGGTAAACACCCGGGTTTCAATCCGTTCATAGCGCTTCCGCAGAATCAGCCAGAAACAAAGCAGAAACAGGCTTTGAATCAGAAAGGACAGGCCGAGAAAAATCAGCATGTTCTTTACGATACTGCGCTGGAAGCTGATTTTCTGAAATGAGGCAATCACCTGACAGGGCTGCGCTACAAACAAAAGGAGCTTCGAAAAAGACGCAATATGCTCCGGCGTCACCGCCCTGCTTCGAATTAAAAGAAAGCCGGGCACCGCATAGGCCAGCATAACGGCCACATAAACCAATGTCACTGAAAACTGCATCTGCGCCTCCTTCAGTCAAAATAAGTGTCAGGCTGATATTATATAAGAAAAACGTCTGTAATTCAACATCAAATTACATTTTCTTCCTGTTCATTGCCCGGCATCTAACATATTCTCAATAAAGATGCCGTAGCCTCTGGTGGGATCATTAACCATCACATGGGTCACTGCGCCAATCAGTTTTCCGTCCTGTACAACAGGGGAACCGCTCATACCCTGCACAATGCCGCCGGTAAGCTCAATCAGATCCGGATCCGTGACTTTGATAATAAAACCCTTATTATCTGAGCGGCTGTTTAAGTATACCGCCAGAATTTCAATGTCATATTCTTCCATTGAACCCTGGATGGAAGAAATAATCTTCGCCGGTCCGACCCGGACGTCCTGTTTGTAACCGATCTGCATCGGCGTCAGCTGGGATGCGAAGACGCTGCCGCAGTTTCCGTAGATACCGCTCTCCGTATTTTTTTCTATGGTGCCGATGCGGGTGCCTCTGCTGTAAAAGATACTGCCCACCAGCTCTCCCGGCGCATCTGTGCGTCCTTTGACAATCCCGGCAATATCCGCCTGATACAGCATGCCTCCGGACATCTGCAGCAGCGTATTGGTATCCGTGTCATGGATGCCATGGCCTAAAGCCGCAAAATCCCCCTCCGGCGTCAGATAGGTCATCATCCCCACGCCCTGGGTATTGTCCCGTACCCAGATGCCGGCTTTGTATTCGTTGACCGCTGTCTGCACCGGCTTGATCTTCACTTCGCTGACCTCTCCGTTTCTCCTGATTTTCAATGTAATGTTTTCGCCCCCGGAAGCGCTGATTTTTTCCGTCAGTTCCGTTTTATCCGATATGGTTTCTCCATTCACAGCCAGAATATAATCGCCTTTTTGCAGTATGGATGCGCCGGGTGAAGAAACATTGCCGTTCATATCCGTAATATCGATCACGTCAATCACCAGAACGCCGTCTGTTTCAATATATATGCCCACCGGCATACCGCAGGGAATCAGCATTTTCCGGTCCACCACATCCACCGATATTTCTTTCAGCGGCAGCAGCCCGAATAATTTCAGATCCACCTGATGTTCGCCGTTTTCAAACGCCGCAGCGTCAATGTGATTTTCTTCCAGCAGCGCCGCGGTTTCGCCGGCAATGACCGTAAAGGAATCGGGGATCTGCGCCCTTTCATACCCCAGGATCCCATAGAGCACAAGCGCGCAGACTGCCGCCGAAAACAGGATATATTTCATATTTTTCAGGAGTTTTTTCATATTGGTTCACCTTTCAGCGCAAAAAATAAAAGGGATATCGTAAGACTTTACGCATCCCTTTTATTATATCTTTCTGTCAGGTCTTAACACTGTCAAATACTGTGAAGAGACTCCCTTGATTCTATTTTTTTCGAAGCTTCTGCTTCATCTGATCCGCGCCTGCTTTCAGTTCTTCCGCGTTTTTCATGACTGCCTCCGTCTGCGCTGCCCCCGACAGCATGCGGGCCAGTTCCGCCACCGCGCCTTTTTCGTCTAGTTCCTCAATACCGGAAATGGTTTCGTCATCCACGGCATGCTTTTCGATTTTAAAATGACGGTCCGCCATAGCCGCAATCTGGGGCAGATGCGTAATGCAGATCACCTGGTGCATACCGGAAATTTTTGCCAGTTTCTGAGAAACCTTCTGGGCCGTAATGCCGCTGATGCCGGCATCAATTTCATCAAACAAAAGAGATTTGTCCGGACCGGAATCCGCCAGCACCGTTTTCACCGCCAGCATAAACCGGGACAGTTCTCCGCCGGAAGCTACCCGTTCCAAGGGCCGCAGCGCTTCTCCCGGATTAAAGCTCAGCAGAAATTCCACCTGATCCTTCCCATTGGCCGTGGGTTTTGTTTCACCAAGCTCGATTTCAAACCGCACCTGCAAAAAATTCAGGTCGATCAGTTCCTCATATACCCGCTGTTTGAAATCCGCAGCGCTTTTCTTTCGCAGCCGCCGCATCCCATCGCAGAGCCGGTCATACTCCTGTTTTTGGGCAGTGATCTCCGCTTCCATTTTCCGCAAGGTAGTTTCGTAATCCGAAAGCTGTACCAGCCGCGCTTCCTGCTGCGATCTGTAAGCCGCTACCGCATCCAGTGTTTTTCCGTATTTCATTTTGATATGATTACAGAGATTCAGCCGGTTTTCGGTTTCTGCAAAAACAGCGTCGTCAAATTCGAAGCCGTCCATATAGTCTGCACATTCTCTGTTAAAATCATTCAGCAGCGCATCGATCTGTTCCAGCTGCTGCGCCAGATCTGCCAGCGTTTCATCATACTGTACCAGCGGCCCGAACATGCCGCAGGCCCGGCCGATCAGGCTGCCTGCGCCGTCTTCGTATCCGCTGCACTGATGTACGGCCTGCAGTCCTTCCGTGATTTCTCTGGCATGCTGCAGTCTCTGATACAGTCGTTCCAGTTCCTCGTCTTCCCCCGGCTGCAGCGCCGCCGCATCAATTTCCTCAATCTCATAAGTAAGCAGCGACATTTCCCGCTGTCTGGCGCTCTCATCTGTCTGAAACGCCTCCAGTTTCCGCGTCAGCTGCATATACCGGCGATAACTTTCCGAAAGCTCTGTTTTCAGCGTTTTTGCGGCCTCACCGGCAAACTGGTCCACCAGTTCCAGCTGCCTGCCTTTCTGCAGCAGCGTCTGATGCTCCGACTGCGTATGCAGATCCAGCAGAATATCCGCGGCTGCTTTCAATTTCTCCGTAGACGCGGCTTCTCCGTTGATGCGGGCAATGCTTCTGCCGTCTCTGATCTTCCGGGTCAGAACAAGCTCGTCTGTCAGGGCGATATCCAGTGCTTCCAGCGCTGCTTTCTGCGCTTCATTGTCGATCGTAAAGGTAATTTCCGCCAGCGCGTCGCTGCAACCCCTGCGAAGCATATCTTTTTGAAATTTTCCGCCCAGCGCCAGATGAATGGCACCCAGCAGAATCGTTTTTCCCGCGCCGGTTTCGCCGGAAAGTATATTCAGCCCATCGGAGAAAAATATATCTGCACTGTCAATTAATGCCAGATTTTTTACATGTACATTGGTCAGCATGCCTGCCTCCTGCTTCGTTTTTGCATCTTCTACGCCAACCCGGCAATTTTGCTGATACGTTCTTTGACCTGCCGGGCTTCTTCCTCATTGTGAACGGCGCAAAAAATCGTATCGTCGCCTGCGATGCAGCCCATCACTTCGTCCCAGGACAGATCGTCGATGGCCGTAGCCACCGCCATGGCGATGCCCGGCGAGGTTCGGATCACCACCAGATTTCCGGCAGAATTGCAGCTGACAAATCCTTCCTTTAAAATCCCCCCGTATTTTTCTGCGCTTCCTTCACCCTGGCTTTCAGGCATCACATAGCGCAGTTTTCCGTTTCCTGCACTGACCTTGCTCAGATGCATTTCCCTGATGTCTCTGGAAATGGTTGCCTGGGTCACCGAGAATCCCTGTTCCTGCAGTTTCCGCACCAGCTCTTCCTGTGTTTCTATTTCATACTTTCTGATGATTTCCGCGATTTTCCCCTGTCGTTTTACCTTCATCATACCCGTTACCTTCCCGCTTTAATCACTCATTTTTTTCCGTAATTTTTCCAGAAAGCT
>CANRGZ010000006.1 GCA_947630295.1 uncultured Lachnospiraceae bacterium
GCCCTGGTGCAGGCGGTGATTGAACTGCTGGTGCAGTACGGTGCTTCCGTGATCATTGCGGAAAGTCCGGCGGGCATCTACACTGCTTCTTCGCTGAAGGAGGATTACAAGTCTTCCGGCTTTCTGGAAACGGCGGAAGCCGCAGGCGCGGTCTTCAATTATGATACGGGCGTTACGGAGATCCATAATGAAAACGGCATTGCCTGCAAATCCTTTACCGTGCTGAAACCCATAGAGGATGCGGACATCATCATAGATTTATGTAAACTCAAAACCCATTCGCTGACCAAGATGACCTGCGCGGTGAAAAATCTGTTCGGGCTGATTCCCGGCACCGATAAAGTCGAAATGCACGCCCGGTTCAGCCAGTCCACCACCTTTGCCCATATGCTGATCGATCTGTGCGAGGCTGTGCTGCAGCAAAAGCCCATGATCAGCATCTGCGACGCTATTCTGGCCATGGAAGGGGAGGGCCCCGGCACGGGGGATCCCAGAAAACTGAATGCGGTGCTGACCAGCAAAAGTCCCTATGCGCTGGATCTGGCCTGCTGTGAACTGGTCAGTTTCGGAAATACCGTGGAAATGCTGGAGCTGGAGAAAAAACGGGGACTGTGCCCGTCTTCGGCAAAGAATCTGGAAATCCTGGGCACGCCGATCAAAGAATTGCAGGTCAGCGATTTCGCGGAACCAAAGTCTCAGAATCTGTCCCGGCTGATCAAGCTGATACCGCCGTTTATGAAGCCGAGACCCGTCATCGATACTTCCGTCTGCGTGGGCTGCGGGATGTGCGCCAGAAGCTGTCCGGCGGAAACCATCGTGGTGGAAAATAAAAAAGCCCATATCGGCAGGAAAAAATGTATTCGCTGTTTCTGCTGTCAGGAGCTTTGTCCCTATAAGGCCGTATCGATCAAACGAAGCCTGATTTTTAAATGGCTTTAGGAGGAAGGCTTATGCGAAGCATAACTCAAAATGCCTTCCGACGACTTGGCAGGTGCGCTTCCCAAGCGCGCGTGCCGTTACCTTAATCTTTAATTTAATTAAGGAGAAAAAAATGAAAAAGAGATTATACAGAGTCGAAGAAGGCAAAATGATCGCCGGTGTCTGCGGCGGGATCGCGGAATACCTGGATGTGGATCCGACAGTGGTGCGGCTGATCTGGGCAGTGCTGGTCTTTGCATTTGGGACAAGCATTTTCGCTTATATTATTGCGGCAATCATTATGCCTGTAAAATCAGATATTGATAATTAGAGGAGAGAATACAAATGGAATATACCTATACACCCCAGGGGGTCTGCTCCATGCGGATCAAACTGCAGCTGGATGACAACGTGGTATCCGGCGTAGAGTTTACCGGCGGCTGCAACGGCAATCTGAAAGCCATTTCCAAGCTGGTGGACGGTATGACGGTGGAGCAGATCGAAGAAAAACTGGCGGGCAATACCTGCGGAATGAAAAGCACATCCTGTGCGGATCAGCTGGCGAAGGCAGTCAGAGCCGCTTATGAGGAAGTGCATCGCTGACAATGCTGTACGATCAGAACATCAGAGAACCGCTGTTTGACTTTCTGGAAGACAGTTACGGTAAGATCCGCATTCTGGAAGAAAAGACCATGGGGAAATCCCGGGCGGATATCGTGATGATCACGGAAAATGCGCTTTTCGGTATTGAGATCAAAAGCGATGCCGATACCTACGCGCGGCTGGCCAGACAGGTAAAGGATTATAACCGGTTTTACGATTATAATATGGTAGTCACCGGAACCAGGCACGCCATGCATATCGAAGCCCATGTGCCGGACTGGTGGGGCATCATTACCGTAGAGGATACGCCGGCGGGCCCGGATTTTTACCGGCTGCGCCCGCCCGCGCCAAATCCGAAAATGAACTGGAAATCCAAGCTGTCCCTGCTTTGGCGGCCGGAACTGGCGCAGCTGCAGCAGGAAAATGCCATGCCTGCTTACCGGGACAAAAGCAAGGCCTTTGTCATAGAAAAAATCGCGGGCCGCATTCCGGAAAAAAGTACGGAAGACGCGCTGAACCGGCAGATCTGCGACATTTTGTTCGAGCGGGATTACACCACCATTGCGGAAACCCTTGCCGACTACCGCAAGTCCGCCGGAAGACGCAGGCGAAAATGAAAGGAAAACCATGGACGGAACAAACAATCATACCGTCGTACAATTAAAAAAAGGAGAAGGCCGCACGGTGAAATCCGGCGGTCTTTGGATTTATGACAATGAAATCGACCGGATCAGCGGTCATTTCCGAAACGGAGAAATGGTGACCGTCTGTGATTTTGACGGATATCCCTTGGGCAGAGGCTACATCAATCAAAATTCCCGGATCCGGGTCCGGATGATGACACGAAACGCGGCGCAGGAGATGGACGCCGCGTTTTTTCGAAAACGGCTGCAGGATGCCTGGGAATACCGCAAAAAAGTAACGGATACATCCTGCTGCCGCATTGTATTCGGGGAGGCGGACTTTCTGCCGGGGCTGGTGATCGATAAATTTTCCGACGTGCTGGTGGTACAGGTACTGACCCTGGGGATGGAAGCTTTTAAGTTGGAAATTGTTTCCATATTAAAAGCGCTGCTGGCAGAGGACGGCATTTTCATCCGGGGCGTCTATGAAAGAAGCGACGCCAGAGAGCGGAAAAAAGAAGGCCTGCCGGAGGTGACGGGCTTTCTCGGAGAAGAATTTGACACGATGGTGCCGGTGACGGAAAATGGCATCCGCTATATGGTGAATGTCAAAGACGGGCAGAAGACCGGGTTCTTTCTGGATCAGAAATACAACCGGCTGGCGGTGCAGAAACTCTGTCGGGGCGCATCGGTGCTGGACTGTTTTACCCACACCGGATCCTTTGCATTAAACGCCGCATACGCCGGGGCATCCTCTGTGCTGGGGGTGGATGCGTCCGCCCTGGCCATCCAACAGGCACAGGAAAACGCCCGGCTCAATCATCTGGAAGATATCACGCAGTTTATCTGCGCGGACGTTTTTGAACTGCTGCCTGCACTGGAAAAGGAACAGAAGCGGTTTGATGTAGTGATTTTAGACCCGCCTGCCTTTACCAAATCCAGAAATTCCATTAAAAATGCAGTCAAAGGATATCGGGAAATCAATCTGCGGGGTATGAAGCTGTTAAAAGACGGCGGCTATCTGGCCACCTGCTCCTGTTCGCATTTTATGGACAATGCAACCTTTGCCGGAGCCATCCGGCAGGCGGCTGCCGGCGCCCACAAAATCCTCAGACAGGTGGAGATGCGTACCCAGGCGCTGGATCATCCCTATCTCTGGGCGGCGGATGAGAGTTATTATCTGAAGTTCTTTATTTTTCAGGTGCTGGAAAGCCGTAAATAAAGAAAAAATACCTATTGACAAGTCGAAAAGCATAATGCTACAATATGCCATACAACTGAAAAGAAACGCGAAGAAGTGGAGTAGTAGACAGGATGGCTGCTGTGCAGAGAAATGTCGGTTGGTGCAAGACATCAGGGCTGTCGGTTGAACTGGCCATGGAGCGGCTGGGATGAAACAAAAAAGTAGTCGCAGACGGGAACTCCCGTTACAGAGGAAAGGAGTGATGGCTCCTTAAGGTGCATCCTGAAAAGAACGGGATGAAGAAGAGTGGTACCGCGGAAGAAACAGATGTTTGCTCTTTCGTCTCTTATAGTGATACAGATCACGAAGAGGCGGAAGAGTTTTTTTTTCACAGGAATTGCCGCGGGGGCTCCTTTTTGAAAATACCCGCGCGTTGGTACGCGCGGTGGATATCGGAGAGATGAGATGCAGAAACAGAACAATGAAACCATGTCCGGTGCGCAGATTGTCATTGAGACCCTGATCGAACAGGGCGTTACGGATGTTTTCGGCTATCCGGGCGGACAGGTGCTCAATATTTATGACGAGCTTTACAAGGCACAGGATCGGATCAACCATATCCTGACGGCCCACGAACAAGGGGCTTCCCACGCGGCCGACGGCTATGCCCGGGTGACGGGCAAGGTGGGGGTTGTCATTGCTACCTCCGGCCCCGGCGCCACCAATCTGGTGACAGGCATTGCCACGGCGATGCTGGATTCCATCCCCATGGTAGCCATTACCGGAAATGTGCCGACCTCCCTGATCGGCAGGGACAGTTTTCAGGAAATCAATATCACGGGTGTCACGATCCCCATCACAAAGCACAACTTTTTTGTCAGCGACGTCAGAAAGCTGGCGGATACGATCCGGGAAGCCTTTCAGATCGCGAAATCCGGCCGCCCCGGGCCTGTGCTGGTGGATATTCCCAAGGATGTGCAGACGGCGGAGTGCGTTTTCGAAAGACGCGGCGTGGTGGATGCTTATCCCCAGGAAATCGTAGACGACAGTGAAATCGACAGGGCGGTGGAACTGATCCGGGAAGCCAAACGTCCCTACATTTATATCGGCGGCGGCGCCGCAGGGGCGGGACTGGCGCAGGATGTCATCACCCTGGCGGAAAAGATCGACGCGTATATCGGCTGTACCTTTATGGGGCTTTCCGCCATTCCCAGCAGCCATCCCAGATTTTTAGGAATGCAGGGCATGCATGGACATTATGCCTCCTCCCTGGCCAACAAAGACGCGGATCTGGTCATTGGCCTGGGCGTGCGCTTCAGCGACCGTGCCACCGGCAATGTGGCCAAGTATTCCAAAAAGGCAAAAATCATACAGATCGATGCAGATCTGGCGGAAATCAATAAAAACGTAAGAGTCGAACTGGGCCTGGTAGGCGATATCCGCTCTTCCTTCAAACGGATCGTGGAGCGCTGCGAGGCAGCGGAGCATCCCCAGTGGCGGCAGCAGGTGGAAGCGCTGAAGGCAGAAGAACAGGCCATCAGCGACGCGGCGGAAGCAAAGGCAGGCGATGCCATGACCCCGAAGAAAATCTTCGATGTGATCAACGCGGTCAAGGATGACGACACCATTATCGCCACCGACGTGGGACAGCATCAGATGTGGGCGGCCCAGTATATCGATTTTGAAAAGACCAGGCGGATCGCTTCCAGCGGCGGTCTGGGTACCATGGGTTACGGACTGGGGGCGGCCATCGGCGCGCAGATCGCGGACGGCGCCAAAACCGTACTGATCACCGGCGACGGCAGCTTCGGCATGAATCTGAATGAACTGGCCACAGCCGCCAGCTATCAGACCCCGGTGATTATCGTCATACTGAACAACGGCGTACTGGGTATGGTCCGGCAGTGGCAGACCCTGTTTTACGGCAAGCGTTATTCCAATACCGTACTGGATCGGAAGACGGATTTCGTGAAGCTGGGAGAAGCCTTCGGCATCAAATCCACACGGGTTTCCACCATTGCGGAATTTCAGAAGGCGTTTGAAGAGGCCTATGCATTTAACGGCCCGTTTTTGATCGATACGCTGATCGACAAGGATGAATTTGTCCTGCCCATGATGCCGCCGGGCGGATCCGTGGAGGAAATCATTACTGCAAAGGAACAGGAGGCGTAAGACATGCGGTTTGTAATATCTGTTTATGTGGAAAATAAATTCGGCGTACTGGCCCGTGTCTCCGGTTTGTTCATGCGCAGAGGCTTCAATATCGATACCTTGACTGTGGGCGAAACCGAAAATCCCAAATATTCCAGAATCACCATTACCCTGGACGGCGACGTGTATATCTGCGAGCAGGTCATCAACCAGCTCAAGAAACTGCACAACGTCAAAAAAGTCAAGCTGCTGGAAAACGGCAGCGCGGTAGAACGGGAACTGATGATTCTCAAAGTCATCAACAAACCGGAAAACCGCAGCGAGATCATGGCCGCGGCGGAAATATTCCGGGCGAAGATCATCAATTACACCACGGAATCCATGTGTGTGGAAGTGACGGGGGAACCGTCCAAGATCAAAGCGTTTATCGAGGTCATGAAGCCGCTGGGTATCGTGGAAATGTGCCGGACCGGCGTGGTGGCGCTGGAACGGGGCAGTACGATCCTGTAAGTATTTTTTAAATTTATCATATTAAGAAAAAATCAAACATAAAAGGAGAGACGTATCATGCAAAAAATTTACTATCAGCAGGACTGTAATCTGGCAAAGTTAAACGGAAAAACCGTTGCGATCATCGGCTACGGCTCACAGGGACACGCCCATGCGCTGAACCTGAAGGATTCGGGCGTTAATGTCATCGTCGGCCTTTACGAAGGCAGCAAGAGCTGGGCAAAAGCGGAAAAAGCGGGACTGAAGGTTATGACCTCCGCGGAAGCTGCTGCGGCTGCAGACCTGATCATGATCCTGATCAATGATGAGAAGCAGGCGAAGCTGTATAAAGAAAGCATTGCGCCGCATCTGACCGAAGGAAAGACCCTGGCATTTGCCCATGGTTTTAATATCCATTTCGGCTGCATCAAACCGCCGAAAAACGTCAACGTCATTATGATCGCACCGAAGGGCCCCGGCCATACGGTAAGAAGCGAGTATCAGGCCGGCAAGGGCGTACCTTGTCTGGTGGCGGTAGAGCAGGATGCCACCGGCGACGCGCTGGATATCGCGCTGGCTTACGCGCTGGGTATCGGCGGCGCCCGCGCAGGCGTACTGGAGACCACTTTCCGGACCGAAACGGAAACAGATCTTTTCGGTGAGCAGGCCGTACTTTGCGGCGGTGTATGCGCACTGATGCAGGCCGGCTTTGAAACCCTTGTGGAAGCAGGTTATGATGCAAGAAACGCTTACTTCGAGTGTATCCATGAAATGAAACTGATCGTTGATCTGATTTATCAGAGCGGGTTCGAAGGCATGCGTTATTCCATTTCCAATACGGCGGAATACGGCGATTATGTCACAGGACCGAAGATCATTACGGAAGAAACTAAGAAGACCATGAAGAAGATCCTGCATGACATTCAGGACGGTTCCTTTGCGAAGGAATTCCTGCTGGATATGTCGGACGCAGGCGCACAGGTACATTTCAACGCCATGAGAAAGGTAGCTTCCGAGCATCCTGCAGAGGTTGTGGGCAGAGAAATCCGCAAACTCTACAGCTGGAGCGACGAAGACAAACTGATCAACAACTAAGGAAAGCGGGACAGGACAATGGTAAAAGAACAAATCGTGGACGGTTTTCAAAACGCACCCCACCGCAGCCTGTATCATGCACTGGGACTGACGGAGGAAGAACTGAGCCGGCCTTTGATCGGAATTGTCAGTTCCTATAATGAAATCGTACCGGGGCATATGAATCTGGACAAGATCGTGGAAGCGGTGAAGATGGGGGTCGCCATGGCAGGCGGTACCCCTGTCGTGTTCCCGGCCATTGCGGTCTGCGACGGCATTGCCATGGGACACACGGGCATGAAGTATTCTCTGATTACCAGGGATATGATCGCGGATTCCACGGAAGCCATGGCGCTGGCCCACGGGTTTGACGGCCTGGTCATGGTGCCCAACTGTGATAAAAATGTGCCGGGCCTTCTGATGGCTGCGGCGCGCATCAACATTCCGACGATTTTTGTCAGCGGCGGTCCCATGCTGGCAGGACGGGTGAACGGAAAGAAAACCAGTCTTTCCGGCATGTTTGAAGCGGTAGGCGCTTACACAGCCGGCAAAATCGACGACGCGCAGCTGAAAAACTGCGAGGAACATACCTGTCCCACCTGCGGTTCCTGTTCGGGCATGTATACGGCAAATTCCATGAACTGCCTGACGGAAGTCCTGGGCATGGGCTTAAGCGGCAACGGAACCATTCCGGCGGTGTATTCGGCCCGTCTGAAACTGGCCAAACATGCGGGTATGCAGGTGATGGAGCTGGTGAGAAAGAATATCCGGCCGAGAGACATTATGACGGAGGCGTCCATTCGAAACGCCCTGACGGCGGACATGGCGCTGGGCTGTTCCACCAACAGTATGCTGCATCTGCCGGCCATTGCCAACGAATGCGGCGTGGCTTTCAATCTGGATATGGCCAATGAAATCAGTGAGAAGACGCCGAATCTCTGCCATCTGGCGCCGGCGGGACCCACTTATATGGAAGATTTGAACGAAGCCGGCGGCGTTTATGCGGTATTAAAAGAACTGGAAGGACTGGGCCTGCTGGACACATCAGTCATGACCTGTACCGGAAAGACCTTAGGAGAAAATATCGCGTCCGCCTGCAACCGGAACCCGGAAGTCATCCGTACCACGGACAATCCCTACAGTAAGACCGGCGGCATCGCCGTACTGCGGGGCAATCTGGCTCCCGATGGCTGCGTGGTGAAACGAAGCGCTGTTGCGCCGGAAATGCTGGTGCATGAAGGCCCGGCCAGAGTATTTGACAGCGAGGAAGAAGCCATTGCGGCAATTTATGCCGGAAAGATCCAAAAAGGCGACGTGGTGGTCATCCGTTATGAAGGACCTTCCGGCGGCCCCGGTATGCGGGAAATGCTTTCGCCTACTTCGGCCATTGCCGGTATGGGACTGGACAAAGAGGTGGCGCTGATCACCGACGGACGTTTTTCCGGTGCGACCAGGGGCGCGGCCATCGGCCACATTTCTCCTGAAGCCGTCAGAGGCGGCCTGATCGCCTATGTGAAAGACGGCGATAAGATTTCCATTAATATTCCGGCGTATTCCATCACACTGCAGGTGGATGCAGCCGAGATCGAAGCCAGAAAGGCGTCCATGCCGATCCGGAAGAAAGAGGATATCAAAGGCAGCCTTGCCCGGTATGCCGCTATGGTAAGCTCTGCAGACAAGGGCGCGATTATCAATACATTCAAATAAGATCGGTACAAGACCATGAAGCAGGAAGAATTGAAACAACTGTCTGCGGCACTGTCCGCATTCTGTGTCTTTCGCGGGCTCCTGACCCAGGAACCCGTGAAGGCGCTGCGGGCGTGTCTGGACTGTGAAGAAGGCATAGAGAAAAATGTCGGACTGTACGGGGCCTTTGTATATTCCCTGGCGCCTTACGATTACTGTTTTTCCGATTTTCTGCTGCAGGCGGTGTATACGGATGAAAACCGGTACATTATCTGCACGGCGGAGAAAAAGGCAATCGCAGAAACGGTGCGAAGCAATGCGGAACGAGAGCTTTCCGTGCTTTCCGCGCTGACATGCCTGACCACGGAAGACCTGATTAAAACCGGTTCCTACACGGGCTATCTGCCTGCATTTACAAATCAAAAGACGGATATTTCCTCCATTTACCGGGAGCGGCTGGCCCATATCGACCAGTATGGCTACGGGATTTTTGCCGCTGCCAGAATGTTTTCGGTTTCCGGCGGCGCGATTTGTCCCGTGGAAGCACCGGACGACGTATCCGCCGACCAGTTTATCGGTTATGAAGAGGAACGGAAGCAGGTCTTTGAAAACACAAAAGCGCTGATTGAGGGAAGGCCCGCGGCCAATGTGCTGCTCTGCGGCGATGCCGGCACCGGGAAATCCTCTACCGTCAAGGCCTGTGCCAATGCGTTTTACGCCCAGGGGGTGCGGCTCATCGAACTGCGCAAGGACCAGCTGCTATCGCTTTCTTATGTGATGGGCAAAATCGCAAAGCAGCCCCTGAAATTTATTATTTTCATCGACGATCTGTCCTTTAATAAAAATGATGATTCTTTCAGCATGTTAAAAGCGGCGCTGGAGGGATCTGCTTCCGCAAAGGCGGACAATGCGGTGATTTATGCCACAAGCAACCGCAGACACATCATCAAAGAACAGTTCTCCGACCGGGAGACCTCCGACGACGTGCATCACAACGATACCATGCAGGAGCTGCTGTCCCTTTCGGATCGTTTTGGCCTGGTGGTTTACTTTTCCAGGCCCAATAAGGCGCTCTATCTGGAAATCGTGCACCGGCTGGCAGAAAAGTATCAGATTACGATGCCGCCGGAAGCGTTGGACAGGAAAGCGGAAGCCTTTGCGCTGGCCCGGGGCAGCCGTACACCACGGGGCGCGGAACAGTTCATTCACGGATTATTGTAGAAAAGAGAACTTAGAGGAATATGGAAGAAAACAAAACGCTGACGCTGGACAATGTCTATAAGGCCAATTACGCTTTGAAAGACGTGATCCGGCGGACGGATATCATTTACGCACCCAAGCTGTGCCCCGGCACAGAGCTGTACCTGAAAACCGAAAACTTACAGATCACCGGTTCATTCAAGGTCAGGGGCGCGTATTATAAGATGCTGCAGCTTTCCGAAGAAGAAAAGAAATGCGGCGTCATTGCCTGCTCGGCGGGTAATCATGCCCAGGGCGTGGCACTGGCTGCCCAGAAGCTGGGCATGAAGGCAGTCATTTGTCTGCCGGACGGCGCGCCGATTTCCAAAGTCGAGGCCACAAGAAGCTACGGTGCGGAAATCTGCCTGGTGGAGGGCGTGTATGACGACGCCTATCAGAAAGCGCTGCAGCTGCGGGATGAGAAGGGATATACCTTTATTCATCCCTTTGACGATCCGGATGTGATCGCCGGACAGGGAACCATTGCCATCGAACTGTCGGAACAGATTCAGGATATGGACGCAGTGGTGGTGCCCATCGGCGGCGGCGGTCTGATTTCCGGCGTGGCCTATACCATCAAATCCCTGAATCCGAAGGTCAAAGTATACGGCGTGCAGGCATCAGGGGCACCTTCGATGCTCAATTCCATTCATGACATGCACATTGAAACGCTGGATTCCGTCCGGACGATTGCGGATGGTATCGCGGTGAAAAAGCCGGGCTCCCTGACTTATGACATTTGCGCGGAATATGTGGACGACATTGTAACGGTGACCGACGACGAAATCTCGGCGGCTATCTTAGCGCTGATGGAACAGCATAAGCTGGTAACCGAAGGCGCGGGGGCAGTGGCCGTGGCAGCTGTCATGTTCGGCAAGGTGGAAACCGCGGGCAAAAAAACGGTATGTCTGCTTTCGGGCGGCAATATCGATGTAACCATTCTGTCCCGTGTCATTAACCGCGGCCTGCTGATGTCCGGCAGAAGCTGTCAGCTGATGATTGAGCTGGTGGACAAACCCGGACAGCTGATGGATGTGTCAAGGATTATTGCCGAGCAGGGCGGAAATGTCACCGCCGTGCACCATGAACATACGAACGAAGGCGCGGACATCAACGGCTGTTATCTGCGTCTGACGCTGGAAACCAGAAATTTCGAACATATCAGCGCCATTAAAAAAGCGCTGACGGATTTTGGAATCAAAATCATATGATGTTGGGGGAAAACATGATCACGAAAATATCTACACCAAAAGCACCTGCCGCCATCGGACCCTATTCACAGGCCATGAAAACAGGCGGCATGCTGTTTACATCCGGACAGATCGCACTGGATCCGGAAAGCGGCAATTTAAACGGAGAGGATATCAGGCAGCAGACAAAGCAGGTTATGGAAAATCTGCAGGCCGTGCTGGAAGCCGCAGGCGCTTCCTTTGACACGGTGGTAAAGACCACCTGCTTTTTAAGTGATATTTCTGATTTTGCTGCATTTAATGAAGTATACGGCGCTTATATGACTTCCGCGCCGGCCAGAAGCTGCGTGGCGGTGAAGGATCTGCCGAAGGGCGCGCTGGTGGAAGTGGAAGCGGTGGCAGTCTGTAATGAATAGCAGTCTGTAATATATAAAGGAGAGTATTGGCATGATAAACGCTTCAAAGTATACCAAACAGTTTTATCCCGTGCAGAATCCCACCCGCAGGTGGGCTGCAAAGACCAGTATCGATCATCCGCCGGTATGGTGTTCGGTGGATCTTCGGGACGGCAACCAGTCTCTGATCATCCCCATGGGACTGGAAGAAAAGATTGAATTTTTCAAGCTGCTGGTAAAAATCGGATTCAAGGAGATCGAAATCGGATTTCCCGCGGCTTCCGAGACGGAATACAATTTCCTGCGGACCCTGATCCATGAAGGACTGATTCCGGACGATGTGACGATCCAGGTGCTGACCCAGGCGCGGGAGCATATCATCCGCAAAACTTTTGAAGCGCTGGAAGGATGCAAAAACGCGATCGTACATCTGTACAATTCCACTTCGGTGGCGCAGCGCGAACAGGTATTTAAAAAATCCAAAGAAGAAATCATCAAAATCGCTACGGATGGCGCTGAGTTGTTTGACCGGATCGCCTCCGAAAGCGGAACCAGTTACCGGTATGAGTATTCACCGGAATCCTTTACCGGAACCGAGCCGGAATTTGCACTGGAAATCTGCAACGCGGTGCTGGACGTCTGGAAACCCACGCCGGAGCGGAAGGTGATTATCAATCTGCCGGTGACGGTGGAGCTTTCTTCGCCCCATGTTTACGCCGATCAGATCGAGTATATGTGCGATCATCTGAAATACCGGGATTCCGTGGTGGTATCGCTGCATCCTCACAATGACCGGGGCTGCGCGGTGGCGGATTCCGAACTGGGCCTTTTGGCCGGAGCGGACCGGATCGAAGGCACGCTGTTCGGCAACGGAGAACGTACCGGCAACGTGGATATCATTACGCTGGCCATGAATATGTATATGCAGGGCGTGGAACCAAATCTAGATTTCACCGACATGCCTTCCATTGTCAATCTGTATGAACGGGTGACGGGGATGCAGGTCAGCGACCGGCAGCCTTACGCCGGAAAACTGGTCTTTGCGGCATTTTCCGGTTCCCATCAGGACGCCATTGCCAAGGGCATGCGCTGGCGGGAAGAAAAACACTGCGACACCTGGACCGTACCTTATCTGCCCATTGATCCGACAGATGTGGGCCGGGAGTACGAGACCGATGTCATCCGCATCAATTCCCAGTCGGGCAAGGGCGGCATCGGCTATCTGCTGGAGCACAAGTTCGGCTATATCCTGCCGGTGGCCATGCGGGAAGACGTTGGGTATACGGTCAAAAATGTGTCCGACCACGCCCATGCGGAGCTTTCACCGGAGGAAGTACTGGATGTATTCCGTGATACGTACGTCAACATCAACAATCATATCCGGCTGATTGATTATCATTTTGTACGGACACCGGCGATCAAGGTTATGCTGACCGTGGAGATCGACGGAGAAGTCAAAGAGCTGACGGCGGGCGGCAACGGCCGTCTGGATGCGGTCAGCAATGCGGTGAAGCGGCAGCTGGGCATCGGATTTTCCGATCTGACTTACGAGGAACATGCGCTGAACAAAGGATCTTCTTCCCAGGCCATTACCTACGTCAGCATTACGCTGTCAAACGGCCGGAAAGTCTGGGGCGCAGGCATCCACGACGACATCATTGCATCGTCCATCAACGCGCTGTTTTCCGCAATAAATCGAGGTATTGAGGAGGAAGGCTTATGCGAAGCATAACCAGGAATGCCTTCCGACGATTTGGCAGGGGCGCTTTTCAAGCGCGCGTGCCGTTACCGAATAAAAAGGAGGAAGGCTTATGCGAAGCATGACAATGACGCAGAAAATACTGGCGGCCCATGCCGGGCTGGCCTCTGTGGAGGCCGGACAGCTCATCAGCGCGCAGCTGGATATTGTGCTGGGCAATGACATTACGACGCCGGTGGCAGTCAATGAATTTGAAAAAGCAGGATTTGATCAGGTATTTGACCCGGACCGGGTGGCGATTGTGCTGGATCATTTCGTGCCGAATAAGGATATCAAAGCGGCGGAGCAGTCCAAACAGTGCCGGACTTTCGCCTGCTCCCACTGTATCAGTCATTTTTATGACGTAGGGAAAATGGGCATCGAACATGCGCTGCTGCCGGAGCAGGGCGTTGTTACCGCCGGCGACTGTATTATCGGCGCAGACAGCCACACCTGTACATATGGGGCGCTGGGCGCATTTTCCACCGGCGTGGGCAGCACCGATATGGCAGCGGGCATGGCCACCGGAAAAGCATGGTTTAAGGTGCCTTCCGCCATCCGTTTCCGTCTGCGCGGAAAGCTGCCGGCCAACTGCAGCGGCAAAGACGTGATCCTGACCATTATCGGAAAGATCGGCGTAGACGGCGCATTGTATAAGAGCATGGAATTTACCGGAGAAGGCGTCAGCTCCTTAAGCATGGACGACCGGCTCTGTATCTGCAATATGGCCATTGAGGCGGGCGCCAAGAACGGCATTTTCCCTGTGGACGACGTCACAAAAGCCTATCTGCAGGGCCGCAGCGAGCGTGAACCTGTGATTTATGCAGCAGACGAAGACGCGGAATATGAACAGACCATCGATATTGATTTGTCAGCCATCGTTCCCACCGTCAGCTGTCCCCACCTGCCGGAAAATACCCGGGCGGCGGCGGAACTGTCCGACGTCCGCATCGATCAGGTGGTGATCGGCAGCTGCACCAACGGACGAATGGAAGATATGGAAACGGCATACCGCATTCTGAAGGGCAAAAAAGTCGCGGAGGGCGTGCGCTGTATCATCATTCCCGCAACGATGCAGATTTTGAAAGAATGCATCGAACGCGGCTATGTCAGTGCCTTTATTGACGCGGGCGCAGTAGTTTCCACACCGACCTGCGGGCCCTGCCTGGGCGGATACATGGGCATTCTGGCAGCAGGCGAACGCTGCATCGCCACCACCAACCGGAATTTTGTCGGCAGAATGGGGCATGTGGACAGCGAGGTATATCTGGCAAGCCCCGCAACGGCGGCGGCCAGCGCCATTACCGGTTATATTACAGATCCGAAGGAGGCCTGAACATGAATACCGAAGGAAAGGTTTTTAAATATCCGGACAACGTGGATACGGACGTCATCATTCCGGCCCGTTATCTGAACACGCCGAAGGCGGAAGAACTGGCACAGCACTGCATGGAGGATATCGACGCCTCCTTTGTAAAACAGGTGCAGCCCGGAGACATCATGGTGGCAGGCTGGAATTTCGGCTGCGGCTCTTCCAGGGAGCATGCGCCCCTGGTCATCAAAACCTGCGGTACCGGCTGCGTCATCGCAAAGAGCTTTGCCCGGATCTTTTACCGCAACGCCATCAATATTGGCCTTCCGATTCTGGAATGCCCGGAAGCCGCGGAGGAAATCGCGGCAGGGGATTCGGTACAGGTGGATTTTGACAGCGGCACCATCACCGATCTGACCAGCGGAAAATCCTGGCACGCGCAGCCGTTCCCGCCGTTTATTCAGAATATTATCGCCAGCGGCGGACTGCTGGCTTCGCTGAAGAAGGAGGCGTAAACCCTATGCAGAAAAAAATCACGGTGCTTTCCGGCGACGGCATCGGCCCGGAGATCATTGCCGAGGCCATCAAAGTTTTAAACCGGATCGCGGATAAATACGGACATACCTTTGATTATACCTACGTGGATATCGGCGGCTGCGCTATTGATAAATACGGCGTGCCCATTACCGAAGAAGGCATGGCCTGCTGCAAGGCTTCCGACAGTGTGCTTCTGGGGGCGGTAGGCGGTCCGAAATGGGATACGGTACCGGCACAGATCCGTCCGGAAAAAGCCCTGCTGGCGGTTCGGAAAGAACTGAATCTGTTTGCAAACTTACGGCCCACCAGGCTGTTTTCCCAGCTGGCAGACGCCTCGCCCTTAAAAAAGGAAGTCGTGGGCGGCGGCATTGACCTGCTGATTGTCCGGGAGCTGACCGGCGGCGTGTATTTCGGAGAGAAGAAAACCGAAGAAGTGAACGGCGAGCAGGTGGCCACGGATCTGATGCCCTATGCGGAGCATGAGATCGAACGGATCGGAAGGGTGGCCTTTGAGACAGCCATGAAGCGTGGGAAAAAGCTGGCTTCCGTGGACAAGGCCAACGTACTGGAAACCTCCCGTCTCTGGAGAAAGACTATGCACCGGCTGTCCGAAGAATATCCGGAGGTGGAATACAGCGATATTCTGGTGGACAACACGGCCATGCAGCTGATCAAGAATCCTACCCAGTTTGACGTGCTGGTGACGGAAAATATGTTCGGCGACATTCTTTCCGACGAGGCTTCCATGCTGACCGGTTCCATCGGCATGATGCCGTCGGCGTCATTGTCTTCCGGAACCTTGGGTATGTATGAGCCGATCCACGGTTCGGCGCCGGATATCGCGGGACAGGATATTGCAAATCCCCTGGGAACCATTCTTTCCGCGGCGATGATGCTGCGGTATTCCTTCGATCTTGCGAAGGAGGCGGACGCCATTGAGCGGGCGGTGGATCAGGTGCTGGATGAGGGCTATCGGACCACGGACATTATGCAGGAGGGATGCCGGAAGGTTTCCTGCAGCGAAATGGGGACGCTGGTGGCGGAGAAATTATAATGAACTGAAAATGAAAAAGCAGGAGCATACGGCCCCTGCTTTTTTTCAGAAGGCGAAGAAAGAAAATTATCCTAAAAAAATTAGCACTCACCTATTGACAATGCTAATAAATGTGCTATTATAACTGTAACAATCGTGCAGGAACAAATTATCCTGCATGAATCTCTGGAAACAGAATATTCTTTATAAAAATACAGAAAGAAGGTAAGGTTATGAAGTTAAAACCCTTAGGCGATAAGGTGGTTTTACAGCAGAAGAAAGCGGAAGAAACCACAAAGTCAGGCATTATCCTTGCAAGCTCCGCACAGGAGAAACCGCAGGAAGCAGTTGTTGTGGCAGTTGGTCCCGGCGGCATGATTGACGGCAAAGAAGTCAAGATGGAAGTCAAGGTCGGCGACGAAGTGATTTATACACAGTATGCCGGAACCAAGGTGAAATTCGATCAGGAAGAATACATCATCGTAAAACAGCAGGATATTATAGCATTGGTGGAGGAATAAAAGATGGCGACAGAATTAAAACATGGCATTGATGCCCGGAAAGCACTGGAAAATGGTGTAAATCAGCTTGCAGATACCGTAAAGGTAACGCTGGGACCCAAAGGAAGAAACGTTGTACTGGATAAGGGATTCGGAAGCCCGTTGATTACAAACGACGGTGTGACCATTGCGAAGGAAATTGAACTGGAAGATTCTTTCGAGAACATGGGCGCACAGCTGGTCAAGGAAGTTGCAACAAAGACAAATGAAGTGGCCGGCGACGGTACCACCACAGCAACGGTGCTGGCACAGGCCATGGTCAATGAAGGCATGAAGAACCTGGCTGCAGGCGCGAATCCCATTGTCCTGCGCAAAGGTATGAAGAAAGCCGGAGATACGGCAGTGGAAGTGCTGAAGAAGATGAGCGCACCGGTCAGTGGAAAGACACAGATCGCAAAGGTTGCAGCCATTTCTTCCGGCAGCGACGAGGTAGGCAATATGGTAGCGGACGCCATGGAAAAGGTCAGCGAGAACGGCGTGATTTCCATCGAAGAGTCCAAGACCATGAAAACAGAACTGGACGTAGTACAGGGTATGCAGTTCGACAGAGGCTATGTTTCTTCTTATATGGTAACGGATACCGATAAGATGGAAGCGGCCTTAAACGATCCTTATATTCTGATTACGGATAAGAAGATCAGCAATATTCAGGACATTCTGCCGGTACTGGAAGAAATTGTCAAGATGGGCAAGGAACTTCTGATTATCGCAGAAGACGTGGAAGGTGAAGCACTGACCACTTTGATTGTCAATAAACTGAGAGGTACCTTCAATGTAGTTGCGGTCAAAGCCCCCGGCTATGGCGACAGAAGAAAAGAAATGCTGCAGGATATCGCAATCCTGACCGGCGGCACGGTGATTTCCGAGGAAATCGGCATTGCGCTGAAGGATGCCACACTGGATATGCTGGGACATGCGAAGTCCGTAAAGATTCGCAAGGAAGATACCACCATCGTGGACGGCGCAGGCGAGCAGGCGGAGATCGATGCGAGAATCGCACAGATCAAGAAGCAGCATGCGGAATCCACTTCCGATTTTGATAAGGAAAAACTGCAGGAGCGTCTTGCAAAACTGGCCGGCGGCGTAGCAGTTGTTCGTGTGGGCGCAGCTACGGAAATTGAAATGAAAGAAGCCAAGCTGCGTATGGAAGATGCATTAAATGCAACGAGAGCAGCCGTGGAAGAAGGCATTATCGCCGGCGGCGGTACCGCTTATATCTGTGCCATGAAGGAAGTAGAGAAGCTGATCGAAACCCTGGAAGGCGACGAGAAGACCGGCGCGAAGATCCTGTTGAAAGCACTGGAATCCCCGCTCTTTACGATTGCAGAAAATGCAGGCTACGAAGGTGCGGTTGTGGTCAATCAGGTGAAGAATGACGCAGAAGGCAGGGGCTTCAATGCTTATACCGGCGAATTCGTGGATATGGTTGCAAACGGTATCATCGATCCCGTGAAGGTCAGCAGAAGCGCACTGGAGAATGCCATCAGCGTAGCAGCGACCCTGCTTACGACGGAAGCTGTTGCGGCAAAGAAGAAAGAGCCGCAGCCGCCGATGCCCATGGCACCCGAAGCATACTAATGCTGCCGGGGTCGAAAAGCAGGAAGCACGGAACCATCCGCAGGCATCAATATAATGTTGAAAAAACAGATCAAAGGGTATGGTTTGAAAAAACCGTACCCTTTTTGCATTCGTAAAAAGCCGGCTCGGACAGGATATTTTTTCTTTACAGTATGGGTGAAATATGGTAAAATGTGTCCAATTGAGGGTTCCTTTAAGTTCGGCACAAAGTGGCCGGCAAGGTACGGATGGATATGGATTGATACGATGACGCTGTGCCTTGCTGCACAGTGTCTTTTTTCATCATAGTAATGAGGAGGGAATAAAAAATGAAAATGATCTACGATGTGGAAGACAGACCGAAGCCCGGTCAGATTCTGGTTTTCGCAATCCAGCAGCTGTTGGCGATCATGGCAGCCACCATTGCGGTGCCGATTATCACCAACGGAAGCGCGGGTCTGAAAGGCGACGACGCCATGAGCATTGCGGCGGCACTGTTCGGCGCAGGTGTGGGAACACTGGTATACGTATTGTTTACAAAGGCGAAAAGTCCGGTGTTTTTAGGTTCTTCCTTCGCTTTTCTGGGATCCATGGCGGCAGCGTTTGCCGGTGCGGTATCGGCCCAGGCAGGGTATGCAGGACTGATCATCGGTGCGATTTTTGCCGGTCTGGTCTATGTAGTCATTGCATTGATCGTTAAATATGCCGGTGTGGCATGGATCAATAAACTGATGCCCGCCGTGGTCATCGGACCTACGGTAGCCATCATCGGCCTTTCTCTGGCGGGCAGCGCCATTGGCGATCTGCAGACGCCGGATATCGAAGGCGGGTCTCCTCTGATTGCGGTTTTCTGCGGCCTGGTCACACTGGTTGTGGTTACCATCTGCTCCACCTACGGCAAAAAAATGGTAAAACTGATTCCGTTCATTATCGGTATTCTGGCAGGCTATGCACTGGCAGCGATACTGACGGGTATCGGTTATGCGGCAGGCGTCGATGCGCTGAAGATCATTGATTTCAGCCCGATTACCGCGCTGTTTGACGGCGGCGTGACTGCAGGTACCTTCATTGCCGCGCCGAGTTTCACCTTTGTCAAGGCAGTCAAAGGCGTTGCGGATATCGACGCTTCCTATATCGGAACGGTGGCGGTTGCGTATATTCCGGTGGCATTCGTGGTATTTGCGGAGCACATTGCGGATCATAAAAATATTTCCTATATTATTGAGCGGGACCTGCTGGATCAGCCGGGCCTGCACAGAACTTTGCTTGGCGACGGCGTCGGCTCCATCGTGGGTGCGGCCTTCGGCGGATGTCCCAATACTACATATGGAGAATCGGTGGCCTGTGTGGCGATCACAAGAAATGCTTCCGTTGTGACGATTATTGCCACGGCTTGCCTTGCCATTGTGGTTTCCTTCCTTTCTCCGGTGATTGCCTTCTTAAATTCCATTCCTTCCTGTGTCATGGGCGGCGTATGTATGGCTCTGTACGGATTTATTGCAGTCAGCGGTCTGAAAATGGTACAGAAGGTGGATCTGAATGAAGACAGGAATCTCTTTGTCGTCAGTGCGATTCTGATCGCCGGTATCGGCGGCCTGACGCTGACCTTCGGCAAGGTTACGCTGACAGCGGTGGCCACGGCGCTGATTCTGGGCATTATTGTCAACCTGATCTTAGGCCCTTCGGACAAAAAGAAGGCAGACGCGGAAAAATAGTCTGCAGAACAACAACACAAATGCACACAAAGACAGCCGGAAAGATGCCGGCTGTCTTTTTTCTGTATGAAAAAAAGTAAAATGAAAAATTCTCTTGAATATAGATTGTATAGAGAGAATTTTGGCGAGAAAGGAGCCTTTTATGCTGATCAGAGAAATGATTGAACAGCGGGAACATGAGATTCTGTCTCCCTATGCGGCATTTTCGGACTGCTCCGCAGGAAGGGATCGAAAAGAACCTCCCTGTGATATCCGTCCGGTGTATCAGAGAGACCGGGATCGGATTCTGCACAGCAAATCATTTCGCCGACTGAAACAGAAAACACAGGTGTTCTTAAACGCCAGCGGAGACCATTACCGGACCCGGATGACCCATACGCTGGAGGTATCCCAGACGGCACGGACCATTGCAAAGGCCCTGCGGCTGAATGAAGATCTGACGGAGGCCATAGCGCTGGGGCATGATCTGGGACATACGCCCTTCGGGCACAGCGGAGAAGCGGTGCTCCGGGAAATTTCCGGCTTCGGGTTTTCCCATCACCAGCAGAGCCTGCGCATTGTGGAAGTCCTTGAAAATGAAGGCAAAGGACTCAATCTGACAAAGGAAGTCCGGGACGGCATTTTAAATCATCAGATCAGCGGAAATCCCGCCACGCTGGAAGGACAGGTGGTGCGGCTTTCGGATAAAATCGCCTATGTCAATCACGATATAGACGACGCCATTCGGGCGAAGGTGCTGAAAGAATCAGATATTCCGGCACAGTTTACCCGGGTGCTGGGGAACAGTCAGCGGGAACGGCTGGATCACCTGATCCACGATATCGTATCCAACAGCATGGACAAGCCCCGGATCTGTCTTTCCAAAGACAAGGAGGAAGCGCTGCTGGGGCTGCGGAAATATATGTTTGAATATGTTTACCGGAATCCGGAGGCGAAAAAAGAGGAACAGAAAGCGCAGAATCTCCTGCGCAGGCTGGTGGAATATTATATGGAGCATCCGGATGAGATACCGGAATGGAACCGCGCTCTTGCAGCAGCACGGGGAGAAACCCATGAACGGGCTGTGATCGATTATGTATCGGGTATGACGGATTCCTATGCGATCACAAAATTTACGGAGCTGTTCGTTCCGTGCCCATGGAGTGTCTGAGGATTTTGTAAAAAAGAGGTAGCTTATGTATTATGCAGATGACATCGTGGAACAGGTGCGCAGTTCGGTGGATATCGTGGATGTGATCGGTTCCTATGTGCGTCTGAAAAGAAAGGGAAATTCCTATTTCGGTCTGTGTCCGTTTCACAATGAAAAAACAGGGTCCTTTTCGGTTTCCGGACAGAAACAGATGTATTACTGTTTCGGCTGCGGCGCCGGCGGCAATGTTTTTACGTTTTTGATGGAATATGAAAATGCTTCCTTTACCGAAGCACTGAAGATGCTGGCGGACCGGGCCGGCATTCGGCTGCCGGAAGAAAATCACAGCGCCCAGGAACGGCGCAGAGCCGACGAACGGAATACCCTGCTTGAAATTGAAAAAGAAGCGGCGAAATATTATTACGTATATCTTCGGAGTCCGAAAGGCGCGCAGGCGATGCAGTATCTGACGGACCGGGGACTTTCGGCGGAAACCATGCGGAACTTCGGACTGGGAGCCAGCGGCAAAAGCGGCGGGCTTTACGCGTACCTGAAGCAGAAATCCTATACGGATCAGCAGCTGGAGGCAGCGGGACTGGTGGTTTACGATGAAAAGCGGGGACCCCATGACCGTTTCTGGAACCGGGTAATGTTTCCGATTATGAATCAGAGCGGAAAGGTGATCGGTTTCGGCGGCCGGGTCATGGGCGACGCGAAGCCGAAATATCTGAATTCGCCGGAGACGCCGATTTTTGACAAAAGCCGCAATCTGTACGGCCTGCATATCGCAAGGAGTTCCCGGGCGGGATATTTCCTGCTCTGCGAAGGGTATATGGACGTGATATCGATGCATCAGGCAGGATTTTCCAACGCCGTAGCATCCCTTGGCACTTCCCTGACCCAGGGACATGCCAGCCTGCTGAAACGCTATACCGGCGAGGTACTGCTGTTGTATGACAGCGATGCGGCGGGGGTCAAGGCGGCGCTGCGGGCCATACCGATTCTGCAGGAGGCAGGTCTGGCCGTGAAGGTGGTGGACCTGACGCCCTATAAGGACCCGGACGAGCTGGTCAAGGCCATTGGCCCGGAAGGACTGCAGCAGCGGATCGATGCGGCGGAGGACAGTTTTCTGTTTGAGATCCGGACGATGCAGAAAAAGTATGATATGCAGACGCCGGCACAGGCGACGGCATACTATAGGGAAGTTGCAAATAAACTGCTGGGTTTTCCGACGGCACTGGAACGGAAAACCTACACACAGGCAGCGGCGCAGATGCTGCAGATCAGTTACCGGGAACTGGCGGGGTTTGTTACCGGCGCGGGCATAGCCCAGGGCGGTGAACCCAAAGTCCGGCGGGTGCCGTCTGCCGAAGACGCAAAGAAAACAGAAGATAAGGGAAAACGGAAGGCACAGCGGCTGATGCTGACCTGGCTGAGCGAGGATCCGAAACGATTCCGGGTCATTCAAAAATATCTGGGGTATGAGGATTTTTCCGAGGGCCTTTACCGGGATGTGGCCGAGGCACTGTTTGCGCAGCTGGAAAGCGGAAATGTTTCTCCCGCGGCGATTACCAGCCGGTATCAGGAGGAAGCGGATCAGCGGGAACTGGCCAGAATATTCAATACGCAGCTGCAGGCGCCGCCGTCGGAGGAAAAAAGGGCGGAAGTCATCTCCGAACTGATCTACAAGATCCGGGCCTTTGCACTGGAAGATATGAAGGCGCATCTTGACCCGGCGGATATGGCGCAGATGCAAAAGTTTATTCAAAGAAAACAGGAACTGGAGAAAATCAGAAATCTGCATATTTCCCCAGACGAATGGGAAAGCTAGCAGATAACAACCGGAGGATGGCAAATAATGGACGAAAACATGGCAAAAATGGCTGAAAAAATGAAAGAACTTCTGAAAATGGCCAAGAAGAAGAAAAATATCCTGGAATATCACGAGATCAATGATTTCTTCAAGGATATGCCGCTGGATGCGAATCAGATGGAAGCGATTCTGGATTATCTGGAGCAGAACAGCGTGGATGTGCTGCGCATCAGCGATACGGAGGAACCGAACGATGAGTCGCTGCTTTTGATCGGCGATGAAGAGGAAGACGAGGATATCGAAAAGATCGATTTGTCCGTTCCGGAAGGCGTCAGTATCGAGGATCCTGTGCGCATGTACCTGAAAGAGATCGGCAAGGTACCGCTTTTGACAGCCGAAGAGGAAATCGATCTGGCAAAACGAATGGAAGCAGGGGACGAAGAGGCGAAAAAACGGCTGGCCGAGGCCAATCTGCGTCTGGTGGTTTCCATTGCAAAGCGGTACGTGGGCAGAGGTATGCTTTTCCTCGATCTGATTCAGGAAGGCAATCTGGGACTGATCAAAGCAGTGGAAAAATTTGACTACCGGAAAGGCTATAAATTCAGTACCTATGCCACATGGTGGATTCGTCAGGCAATTACCAGAGCCATTGCAGATCAGGCAAGGACGATCCGGATTCCGGTGCACATGGTGGAGACCATCAACAAGCTGATCCGGGTATCAAGACAGCTGCTGCAGGAACTGGGCCGGGAACCAACGCCGGAAGAGATTGCAAAGGAAATGGGCATCCCGGAAGAACGGGTACGGGAGATCGTGAAAATTTCCCAGGAGCCGGTTTCTCTGGAAACGCCCATCGGCGAGGAAGAGGATTCCCACCTCGGAGATTTCATACAGGATGACAATGTGCCCATCCCGGCGGATGCGGCTGCCTTTACGCTGTTAAAAGAGCAGCTGGTGGAGGTACTGGATACGCTGACGGACAGGGAGAAAAAGGTGCTGGTGCTGCGGTTCGGATTAAATGACGGCCGGGCGCGGACACTGGAAGAGGTCGGAAAAGAATTTAAGGTAACAAGAGAGCGAATCCGGCAGATTGAAGCCAAAGCGCTGCGCAAGCTGCGGCATCCGAGCCGGAGCAGAAAATTAAAGGATTATCTGGAGTAGGCAATATGGTTTCAAAACGACTGGAAATGCTTTGCGGCATGGTGACAAAAGGACACAGACTGGCGGACATCGGCACGGATCATGCACTTTTGCCCATTGCGCTGGTGCAGAAACGGATCGTGCCCCATGCAATAGCGATGGATGTGAAGGAAGGACCGCTGCAGCACGCCAAAGACAATATTGCAGTGGCGGGACTGGAAGATTACATAGAAACCAGATTGTCGGACGGACTTAAAAATCTGAAGCCCGAGGAAACAGATACTGTACTGATCTCCGGCATGGGCGGCCGGCTGATGACGAAGATTCTGGACGGCTGGGATGCTTTGGACGGCGTGAAGGAATGGATTTTCCAGCCCCAGTCGGAGCTGGCGGAGTTTCGCAGGTATCTGGCCCGGCGGGGACTGGCCATCACGGATGAACGGATGCTGTGTGAGAACGAAAAATATTACACAATCCTGCAGTGTAAGCCGGGCAGCCCTTATGAGGCAGACCCCCTTTCCGCGGCTTTTGGCCCCATTCTGCTTGCAAGACGGGATGCGGTACTGAAGGAGTTTCTGGAAAAGGAAATGCAGACGCTGCTGGTGCTGCTGGATGGCCTGAAGGATACGGACAGCGAAAAGGCCGCCGCCCGGGCAAAGGAATTGAATGAAACGGGGCTTTTGATTTCAAACGCCATTGATCTGCTCGGATAAAAGAAGGGAGCGGAAAAAATGAAACAGTATACGCTGCGTATCGACGGAAAAGACCGGGTGTACGGAGAGGACGTCTGTTACGCGGAAATTGCACGGGAATATCAGCATCTGTTTTCAGACGATATTCTGCTGGTTCGCGTGGAGGGACGTTTCCGCGAGCTGTCCAGAAAAGTACAGGAAAGCGGCACGCTGCAGCTGATTACTGCCCGGGACGCGGAAGGAAACCGTACCTATCGGCGGACGCTGATTTTTCTGATGCTGAAGGCAGCATACGATCTTCGAAACCGTTTCGGGATTTTAGAACTGATCATCGAGCATACCATCGGCAGCGGACTGTTCTGCACAGCGGATCAGCCCATGGACGATACCTATGTGAAGGCACTGAAAATGCGGATGCGGGAACTGGTGATCTCCAATCAGCCCATTCGAAAGGATTGTATTCAGACAGATGAGGCCATCGCTATGTTCGAAGGCCGGAACATGGCGGACAAGGCCCGCCTGTTCCGGTACAGAAGAAGTTCCCGGATCAATGTTTATGAGCTCGATGATTATGTGGACTATTGCTACGGCTCTATGCTTCCCTCCACGGGATATCTGAAATATTTTGATCTGGAGACCTTTGATGGCGGTCTGATTTTGAATATGCCGCCTGCGGAGCATCCGCGGGAAATCCGGCCTTTTGTGCCGTACCGGAAGCTGTTTGCGGTACAGCAGGAAACCAACCAGTGGGGCCGGCTCATGGGCATCCGGACGGCGGCGGATCTCAACGACTGTATTACCAGGGAAGATATCAACCGGCTGATTCTGGTACAGGAGGCGCTGCAGGAAAAGAAAATCGCGGAAATCGCGGAGGATATTTACAGGAAGGGGAAAAGGATCGTATTGATCGCGGGACCTTCTTCTTCCGGAAAAACCACCTTTTCGCACCGGCTTTCGGTGCAGCTGGAAACCATGGGCCTGCATCCGCATCCCATTCCGGTGGACAATTATTTCATCAACCGGGAGGATATGAAGCCGGGACCGGACGGACAGCTGGATTTCGAAGCGCTGGAGGCCGTGGATACGAAGCAGTTCAACGAAGATATCCGGAAGCTGCTTGCCGGGGAAAAAGTGGAGCTGCCGGTGTTTAACTTTATTACCGGAAAGCGGGAATATAAAGGCGGCTATGAGCAGCTGCAGGAAAATGATATTCTGGTGGCGGAGGGGATTCACTGCCTGAACGAAGAACTGACAAGTTCGCTGCCGCGGGAAAGCAAGTATAAAATTTACATCAGCGCGCTGACGGTATTGAACATCGACGATCACAACCGGATCCCGACGACGGATGCGCGGCTGCTGCGCAGGCTGATCCGGGACGCCCGGACCCGGGGGCGCAGCGCAAAGGAAACGCTGGAAGGCTGGGCGTCTGTCAGACGCGGAGAAGAACGAAATATTTTCCCCTATCAGGAGGAGGCGGACGCCATGTTCAACTCCGTTCTGATATATGAACTGGCGGTACTGAAACCTTATGCGGAAGCGCTTTTGTTCGGGGTCAACCCGGAAGACGCGGCCTACAGCGAGGCCCGGAAGCTGCTGAAATTTCTGGATTATTTTGTGACCATACAGCCGGAAGCGGTGCCCACCAATTCGATCTTGCGGGAATTTATCGGCGGCGGATGCTTCCATGTCTGAACATACAAAGAAATTACAGGGTCGGTTTCCTTAAAAGGGAACCGGCCCTGCTGTGATGTTATCCGATGAAAAACTGTGTCCAGTACCGAACGCCGCCGGTTTCATAATAGCCGACGCCGATTCTGGTATAAGCGGCATTTAATATATTGGCACGATGGCCGCTGGAATTCATCCATGCCTGCATGACACGTTCCGCGTCCGGATAACCGTAGGCAATGTTTTCACCGCAGGCGCGGTAGCGGACATTTCCTTCTTGCAGCGCGGTAAAGCAGCTGCTGCCGTTGGGCCGGGTATGACTGAAGGATACGGCGATTTCCCTTGCCCGGACATTGGCGCAGGCCTGTACCTGCAGGTCGATGGTGACCGGAGACAGTCCTCTGGCGCTGCGTTCCTGATTTACAAGGGCTGTGATCTGCTCTGCGAAAGAACCTGTCTGCAGATCCGGTGTTTCTGTGGCTGCCGGTGCTTTCGTGGGTGTCGGCACCTTTGTGGGCGTCGGCGCCTTTGTAACTGCCGGCGCTTTTGTGGGTGCCGGCGCTTTTGTAACTGCCGGCGCTTTTGTAGCCGCAGGTGCTTTTGTAGCCGCGGGCGTTTCTGCAGCAGGCGGCGCCTGGGTCACAACCGGCGGCGCAGTCGGCGCATCTGTAGCGCCGGGGGTACAGGACCCGGAATTGCCGCAGCCGGGCAGCAGATAGAACCTGCAGGAATACTGCTGCAGCAGTTCCTGCAAATCGGCACAGCCGGGGTGCTGCTGTAAGATATCCAGCATACGGTCCACGCATGCATTGCCGGTTTCATTTCCGATAGAATATACCGACAGTCCGGAAAGATCTGCCGGGTTTGCGGTCCGGCATACCGCAGCATTTGCAGTAACCGGCAGCAGGCCGGTCAGAATGCTTAAAATCAGGGCGGTCAGAAATTTTTTCTTTCTCATAATAAGTTTCCTCCTGTCTGTGTTTTTGGTAATAACAGCTTCACTCTAACATCCCGTTTTTTGAAAAACAATGCAAAAAAAATGGAAGAAATGTCAAACTTATGGTATTCGAAATAATTTTTGAAGGAAAAGCACGAACAAGTTGTTTCAGACATAAAATGTAAGAAACATCAGCTTGAGGTGCTTTTTTTGTGCAGACTTTTCCACAACCGCTTACGGCAGAGGAGGAACAAAAATATTTTGCGGCATACCGGGCAGGCAGCGCCGAAGCAAAAGATAAGCTGATCGAGCATAATCTCAGACTGGTTGCCCATGTGGTTAAAAAGTATCAGAATTCCGATGAAGAAACGGAAGATCTGCTGTCCATCGGAACCATTGGCCTGATGAAGGCCATTACCACATTTGATGCGAACAAGGGCAGACTTGCCACATACGCGGCCCGGTGTATTGAAAACGAACTGCTGATGCTGTTTCGGAGCCGGAAAAAAATATCCAGAGAGGTTTCCCTTTATGAGCCCATCGGAAAGGACAAGGAGGGCAATGTGATCGAACTGATCGACGTCATCGAAGGCAGCGAAGACGATGTTTTGGAACAGATTGAAAAAAAACAGGTGTTTGAGGTACTGGAGCAGAATATCGGGCATATTTTAGAGCCGCGGGAGAAACAGATCCTGGAAATGCGCTACGGACTGAACGGACAGGAGGAAATGACGCAGCGTGAAATCGGAAAACAGCTGGGAATCAGCCGCAGTTATGTGTCGAGAATTGAAAAAAAGGCGCTGCAGAAGCTGAAGAATAAACTGAGCCATATCTGCTGAAACGGATGAGAGTAAAATGAGAAGAAAATGAACTTTTTATGAAATTTACAACTTATACATCATGTGATATCATAGAAAGAGGAGGAAGGCTTATGCAAAGCATAATTTTAAATGCCATCCGACGATTTGGCAGGGGCGCCTCGGGCGCGCATGCCACTACATTTTTTACAAGGAGAAAGTATGATATCACAGGTGAATGCAGCCTGCATCTGTCATATGCAGGTACAGATAGTAAAAATAGAGGCGCTGGTGTTAGACGGGCTGCCGGAACTGACGCTGGTAGGCGGCGCTGACAGCGGCGTTAAGGAATCGGCGGTACGTGTCATCAACGCCCTCAAAAACGCGGGCATCAAGCTGCCGCCAAAACGGATTACGTTAAATTTCTATCCAGCGGAAGAAAAAAAGACAGGCAGTCATATGGATCTGGCCATTGCAGCCGCCATTCTGGCCGCCTACGCGGTCATTGACCGGCAGGCGCTGCAAAACAGCATTTTCATCGGGGAAGTGGGATTAAACGGTGCGGTGCTGCCGGTACGGGGCGTTTTGCCGATTCTGACCCGGACAAAGGCTTTGCAGGTCAGACAATGCTATATTCCTCTGCAGAATGCGGAAGAAGCAGCACTGGCCGGAGAAATCCGCGTCTACGCCGTGTCCGCGCTGCGGGAACTGATTGACGGGCTGCAGGGGAAACAGGCGCCCTTCCGGCCGGCGGGACAACCTCCGGCTGCAGCGTCGGAAAAAGATATGGAGGATTTTAAGGACGTCTCGGGACAGCCCGCCGTCAAACGCGCCGTGAAAATCGCTGCGGCAGGGATGCATTCCTTTCTGATGATCGGGGCTTCCGGCACGGGAAAAACCATGACCGCCAGGCGGCTGCAGCGGATCCTGCCGCCGCTGACCAGGCAGGAACAGATGGAACTGACAGCGCTGTACAGCCTGGTGGGGTCATGCAGTATCGACAAAATGCCGGTGACGGAGCGGCCCATGCGCAGTTACAGCGCCGGAACCGGCCTGAAACGGCTGACCGGCGATCTGAAAAAACAGTTTCCGGGGGAAATGGTGCTGGCGGACCGGGGTGTTTTATTTTTGGATGAATTATCTGCCTTTCCGGCGAATACCTTAGAAATAATCAGACAGGCATCCGATGAAGGCAGGGTGCGGTTTGACGACGGCGGCAGGATTTTTTCGCTGCCGGCGGGATTTATGCTGGTTTCCTGTATGAACGCCTGTAAGTGCGGCGCCTATCCCGATATGGGAAAATGTACCTGTTCCATTGCGGAAATCCGGCGGCATGCGGCCAGAATATCCCAGTCTTTTCTGGAGCGGACAGATATCTGTATCCATTTTCCGCGAATTTCCTATGAGGCACTGGCAACTTCTGAGAAAGCACAGAGAGAAACAACGCAGATGATGCAGGACGAGGTCCGCCGCGCATTTGAAATACAGCGGCAGCGGTACCGGGACGTACCGATCACAAGCAACCGGGATCTGACGCCGGACATGATCAAAACATATTGCCGTCTGGATCCTGCACAGGAAAAGCTGCTGCAGGAAACCTATGAAAAACTGCATTTAAGCGCCCGTACCATGCATTCGGTACTGAAAGTCGCCCGTACCATCGCGGATCTGGAGCAAAGCGAAAAAATCGGGACGGCGCATCTGATCGAAGCCATTGGTCTGCGCAATATTGACCGCAATTTCTGGAAGGTGTGAGCAGGATGGATCGATATGAATACTGGCTTGCATCCTTAAACAGCAGAGGACTGGGTGCGGCGGGCAGAAGACGGCTGCGGCAGGCTTTTGGCAGCGCCCGGGCGGTGTATGGGGCCCCAGCGGAAACCATCCGGTCCGTACCCGGACTGAAGGAGGCAGTGAAGGACGCGCTGATTGAAAGCAGGCGGGATGCGGATCGTCTGGCGCGGGACTTTGCGCAGTTGGAGAAAAAAGGGATCCGTATGCTTACGGAAGCGGATGCGGACTATCCCAGGCGGCTTTCATGTGTGAAAGACCGGCCGGATATACTGTTCGTCAGAGGCCGCCTGCCGGCGGAAGATGTTTTAAGCGCTGCAGTGGTGGGAAGCCGCCGGGCCACCGCTTACGGACGGAAGGCAACGGAATATTTTTCAAAAGAACTCAGTGCCCGGGGCGCGCAGATCATCAGCGGAATGGCTTACGGGATTGACAGCTGCGCCCATGAGACGGCGCTGCAGCAGGGGGCGGACACCTTTGCGGTCATGGGCTGCGGGATCGATATCTGCTATCCGGCCGAAAAAATCGACCTTTATGAGAGAATCCGGCAAAACGGAGGCATTCTCAGCGAGTTCCCTCCCGGGGCGCCGCCATTGCCCTTTCAGTTTCCCATGCGCAACCGGATCATCGCCGGACTGGCAGATCTTGTGATTGTGGCGGAAGCGCGGGAAAAGAGCGGATCTCTGATTACGGCAGGCTGCGCGCTGGAGCAGGGGAAGGACGTATACATTGTACCGGGACGGATCGACGATCCTGGCAGCCGCGGCAGCAACATGCTGTGGTTTGACGGAGCCATTCCCGCACTGTCAATTGATACAATTCTGGAGGGCAGCGTATGCAAAAAAATGTTGAATACTGACAAAGAAAAAAAGGAGGTTTTTAAAGAAAATTTAAAAAAAGATGAAAAATTTGGACTTGCTAAGCGTTCGGATATAGTGTATAGTTGTCTCGATTTGCAGATGAAAGGGCTGGATGAGATCGCTGCGGAGACAAAGCTCCGGCCCGAAGAAGTCCTGCAGGCTTTGATCGTGATGCAGCTGGAGGGAAGAATTGAAGAGCCTGTCAGGGGATATTATATGAAAAAAATTTGAAACCGAAGGGATTACAGATGGCCAGTTATCTTGTTATAGTGGAATCTCCTGCAAAAGTAAAAACAATCAAGAAATTTTTAGGATCCAATTACACAGTGGCAGCGTCCAACGGACATGTCAGAGACCTGCCGAAAAGCACGCTGGGAATTGATGTGGAGCATGAATTTCAGCCCAAATACATTACCATCCGGGGAAAAGGGACGCTGCTGGCTTCCCTGCGCAAGGAAGTCAAAAAAGCAGATAAAATATTTCTCGCAACCGACCCGGACCGGGAAGGCGAGGCCATTTCCTGGCATCTGACCCAGGCCATCAATATGGAAGGAAAAAAGGTCGTTCGGATTACTTTCAATGAGATTACGAAAAATGCCGTGAAGGCTTCCATTAAAAATCCGCGCCCCATCGATATGAATCTGGTAGACGCGCAGCAGGCCAGACGTATGGTGGACCGTATGGTAGGCTACGCGATTTCGCCGGTGCTCTGGAACAAGGTCAGAAGGGGCTTAAGCGCAGGCCGCGTACAGTCGGTGGCACTGCGGATTGTCTGCGACAGGGAGGAAGAAATCGCGGCGTTTGTACCGGAGGAATACTGGACGCTGGAAGTGGCGTTTCCTTACGGCAGTCAGAAAAAACCGGTGCTGGCACATTATTACGGAACCAATCAGCAAAAAACAGAATTGAAAAACGAGACGCAGGTCAATGAAATCCTGCGTGATATTGAAGGCAGGCCGTTTGAGGTGACGGAGGTCAGGAAAGGAGAGCGGATCAAAAAAGCGCCGCTGCCCTTTACGACTTCTACCATGCAGCAGGAAGCATCCAAAGCCCTGGGCTTTACGGCCCAGAAGACGATGCAGATCGCCCAGAAGCTGTATGAAGGTGTGGAAATCAAGGGGAAAGGCACCATTGGTTTGATTACCTATCTTCGTACCGACTCCGTGCGTATTTCCGAAGAAGCAAAAACGGCTGCCTCTGCTTATATTACGGAGCAATTCGGGGAAGCATATCTTCGGAAGGGGGAAAGCAGCGGAAAGACCGGCGGAAAGATTCAGGATGCCCATGAGGCCATCCGGCCCACAGATATCCGGCTGCTGCCTGCAGAGGCAAAGGAGTCTCTGAGCCGGGATCAGTTCCGGCTGTATCAGCTGATCTGGCGAAGATTTGCAGCCAGTATGATGGAAGACGCCGTGTACGAGACGATATTTGCCCGTCTGCGCTGCGGGGAACATTGCTTTAACACGAGTACGTCAAAATTGAAATTTGAAGGATTCCGCTGCTGCTATGTGGAAAGCGATGAAGAAGCGGAGGAAAAAAATAAAATCGAGGGACTGGAGCCCGGACAGCTTCTGGAGGCGTCAGAGGTGATTCCAAAGCAGCATTTTACGCAGCCGCTGCCCCATTATACGGAGGCTTCGCTGATCAAAACACTGGAAGATCTGGGCATCGGAAGACCCAGTACCTATGCGCCGATCATTACCACCATTCTTTTCCGCAGATATATTGTCAAGGAAGGCAAGAGCCTGTATGTGACGGAAATCGGCGAAACCGTCAACCGGATCATGAAAGAGGCGTTTCCTTCGATTATAGACGAACATTTTACCGCTTATATGGAATCTTTACTGGACAAAGTGGCCGAAGGCGTTGTATCATGGTATACGGTAGTATCGAACTTTTATCCCGACCTGAAAGACGCGGTAGACCAGGCAAATGCGAAGCTGGAAAAGGTAGAGATCGAGGACGAGAAGACCGATGTTATCTGTGAGGAATGCGGCCGGAACATGGTCATCAAATACGGGCCTCACGGAAAGTTCCTGGCCTGCCCCGGATTTCCGGAATGCAGAAATACCAAGCCTTACAATGAAAAGGCGGGGGTGAAATGTCCTTTGTGCGGAAAGGAAGTACTGATCCGCAAGACCAGAAAAGGCAGGCGCTATTACGGCTGTGAGGGCAATCCGGAATGCGGTTTTATGTCCTGGCAGAAACCGGCGGACAAACTGTGTCCCAGATGCGGCCAGCCGATGGTGGAAAAGGGCAATACGATCGTGTGCATGAATGAGCAGTGCAGATATATTGAAGGAAAGAACAGTGAACAGCAGACTTCATGAAATACTCTCGTTTCGGGAAGCGGAAATTTCATTTGCCGGCCGGCAGGGCGTGATTGCCGGTACAGATGAAAATGACGTGATCAAAGTGCGGCTGCAGGCGGCGCCGGGAGAGGCCCTTCCGGGGCTGTATGAAAGAGGCACCGGCCTGATCGATACCGGACAGAACCGTTTCTCATTTACGGGAGAAGTGACGGAACGCTACATGCAGGACAATGTCTGTATGCTGAATATCAGGGTACTGAGCGGGTTTTATGAGGTGGCAGCGTATCCGCAGGAACAGTTTTCCGGGGAGCGGGAAGCCATCGTTATCAGTGCTTCCAGCGAAAAGTTTGTGGTGAATATTCTGGAAATGGATCCGAATCACGCCCTGATACGGGGCTCATCTTCCATTTCGGATCAGCAGAAGGTATGGCTCAGATACCGGGAACTGGCAGTGGCAGGGCTGACGCAGCTGGTACAGGAAACGGAAAAGCAGTCGGTTTACTGTCTGGATTTTTCGGTGGAATCTTTGGAGAAGCGCGGTAAAATTGCCGAAATGATACTGAAAGAAAACAGTGAGGAAAAGGAAAAATGACAGCATTGCAGATCGTTACAATCGCCGCTGTGGCAGTCGGCGTCTTAATTGTGATTTTAAGTATGGTGTTGTCGGAAAATGCGCTGACAACGAAAAAGGAAAAAGCACGGAATGCGGAGCGTGAGGAAAAAGCCAGAAAGGAATTTGACGACTATCTGGAATCCAGGATGGATGAGATCCGGCAAAGCATCGCGGCATTTGAGCAGGAGACCTTTGGCGTCCTGAGCAAAAACGCCGTGCATTCCATCGAAGTGGCGTCCAATGAAGCGGTGGAAAAGATTGAAGCCAGAACGGAAGATGTCAGGAAACAGATGGACGATCTGTTTGAAAATACAAAAAAGGAAATCACGTCGCTGGATGAGCAGTATGTGCGAAAACTGAAAGACCACAACAAAGAAGTCAGTGAGAAGGCGGATGAAATCCTGAAAGAAGCAGTCAAGGATCTGGATCTGGTGAAGGTAGAGGCAAAAGATGTGGTTGCAGCGCTGGAAAAAGCCTGCAATGCCAGTGCATCAAAAGCGGCCAGAGAAGCCATTGACGAACTGGATATTATTGCAGTGATCAAGGATATTTATGCGAAGAACGAACCCGCAAAGAAAGAAAATGCAAAGAAAGAAACTGTGAAGAAAGAATCCGCCCCGGCCCCGGCGGTTGACAAGGCCGATCCGGAAACGGCGGAAGAAACCACTGCAGCGCCTGAAGCACAGTCCGAAGATCAGGAAACGAAAGGAAAAGTTCCGGAAGAGAAGGTTTCTGAAAACAAAGAAGAAAATACAGAGCCGGCCGTGGAAAACAAAATAGGCGAAGAAATCATTGCCGCGGTGGAGGCATATGAAGAAGAAAAACCGGTTGCCATAAAAGAACTGGCAAAAGAGATCGGTGAGATGGATTTTGAGGTTTCCGAGGAGGAAATCAGTAAAATCAAAAAAGAGGAGCATCTGGACAAGATAAAAGCAGAAAATCCTGACAATGAGAAAAAAGAGGCGGAACCGCCGGCAGAAGAGCCGCAGCCGGATTCGTCAAAAACCAGAGTGCTTCCTAAAATAGAAGAGGAATTTGTTTATATGGAAGAAACGCCGGAAGAAAGCAGTCCCGCGGAAGCTGCAGTGACAGAGGAAACACCCGCGGAGACCCCGTCCGAAGAAGAAACCTCTGCGGAGGAGGAGCAGCCTGTGGAAGAGGAAAGTAAGCTGTTCCGGGTGATGCGTGAAAATAATATTTTTTCATCGGAAATTGATGAGAAAATCGTATCCGAGGTTCTTCGGATGAACAAACGAAAAAAAAGCAGTATGCAGATTGCTAATGAAGTGGGCATCCGCATTGCAGAGGTAAGAACGATCATTGATCTGTTCAGCGAATAAACCGCACTGAAACACACAGAAAGGCAAAAAGATGAAAGCAAAGGCATTACTCAGGAGTATCGGAATCGGTATTATCGCGGCGGCGCTTGCATTCGCGGCATTCGGTTTTATTCTCGAGAATGTGGAAAAGGACAAGCCGAAGGTTGCGGAAAAGCAGACGGAAGCACCGAAGGAAAGTGCTGCGCCGAATCAAAACAAGGGAACAGAATCACCGGAAACGGAAGCGCCCGGGGAAACAGAACCCGGTGAAACGAAGGATCCGGCGGAAAACACGTCCGGCAGCGAGGATGAGGTGAAGTATACGCTGCAGGTGGAAGACGGCATGTCTGCCTGGGATGTGGCGAAACTGCTGAAAGAAAACGGGATTATCCGGGATGCGGAAGAGTTTAACGAAGTGATCAAAACCCGGGACGCGGATGAATCCATTAATCCCGGCACCTATGATTTTACGAATAATGATACCTACGACCAGATCATCCGTGATCTGACGGGAAATACGAAGTAGCTTCAGATTTTCATCAAAAAAACTTGCATAGAAATTGGTTCTGTGGTACAATACAACGGCTAAAAAAGCACGCATGTGAATTTTCGGGTTGGTGTCTGTGTACCGAGGGGCAAGACAAATCCCGGCTGATGCGCTGCATCAGCCGTTTTTTTGTGCGAACCCCCACGGATGAGACATGGATGATCCGAAAGCGGAAACATGCGGAAGAAAAACCAAATGGAGGAAGAATCATGAATGTAATTTCTATGAAGCAGCTGTTGGAGGCAGGCGTACATTTCGGACATCAGACCAGAAGATGGAACCCCAAGATGGCGCCCTATATTTACACCGAGAGAAACGGTATCTATATCATTGACCTTCAGAAATCCGTAGGCAAGGTAAACGAAGCGTATTACGCAGTTGCTGATATCGTTGCTAACGGCGGTACGATCCTTTTTGTAGGAACCAAGAAGCAGGCCCAGGATGCAGTTATGACAGAAGCAAAGCGCTGCGGCATGTTTTATGTAAACGAAAGATGGCTCGGTGGTATGCTGACTAACTTTAAGACCATCCAGTCCCGTATCACCCGCCTGAAATCCATTGAAAAGATGGAAGAAGACGGTACTTTTGAAGTTCTGCCCAAGAAGGAAGTCATTGCCCTGAAGAAAGAGCAGGAAAAGCTGGAGAAGAACTTAGGCGGTATCAAGGAAATGCGGAAGATTCCGGATGCGATCTTCGTTGTAGATCCCAAAAAGGAAAGAATCTGCGTACAGGAAGCACATACACTGGGCATTCCGCTGATCGGTATTGCAGATACCAACTGTGATCCGGAGGAACTGGATTTTGTGATCCCCGGAAACGACGATGCGATCCGTGCGGTCAAACTGATTGTATCGAAGATGGCAGACGCGGTCATCGAAGCAAAGCAGGGTGAAGTCATGGCGGACGCCGCAGGCGAAGCAACGGAAGAAATGACGGAAGCGGAAGCTCCGGCAGAGACCGAGGCCCCGGCAGAAGGAGCACCGGCTGAGACAGCAGCAGAATAATGCAGGAGGATTTGAATAATATGGCGATTACAGCTTCAATGGTAAAAGAGTTAAGAGAAATGACCGGCGCAGGCATGATGGACTGCAAGAAGGCATTATCAGAAACAAACGGCAATATGGACGAGGCAGTAGAGTACCTCAGAAAGAACGGCCAGGCCAAGGCAGAAAAGAAAGCCGGCCGTATCGCAGCAGAAGGTATTGTAACGACTGCGATCGAAAATGATAAGAAAGCCGTGATTGTAGAAGTCAACAGCGAGACGGACTTTGTTGCGAAGAACGAAGATTTCCGCACTTATGTGGCACAGGTTGCGGATCAGGCGCTGGGTTCTTCCGCAGCGGATATGGACGCCTTCCTGCAGGAAGCATGGAAAGCGGATCCGTCCAAGACGGTCAAGGATTCTCTGGTTGAGAAGATCGCAGTTATCGGCGAGAACCTTACCATTCGTCGTTTTGAAAAGATTGAAACCGAAGGCGCTGTTGTATCCTATATCCACGGCGGCGGCAGAATCGGCGTGCTGGTTGCAGCAGACACTGCGGTTGTAAACGATGCGGTGAAGGAAGCGCTGGTGAATGTAGCAATGCAGGTTGCAGCCCTTTCTCCCAAGTATGTTTCCGCAGCGGATGTTTCCGAGGAATACAAGAATCATGAGAAGGAAATCCTGCTGGCACAGGCCAAACTGGAAAATCCGAACAAGCCGGACAACATCATCGAAAAGATGATCATCGGCCGTCTGAACAAGGAACTGAAGGAGATTTGCCTCCTGGATCAGCCTTACGTAAAAGACGGCGATGTGACGGTCGGTCAGTATATCAAATCGGTTTCCAAGGAAGTTGGTACGGATATTACTGTGAAGAAGTTCGTCAGATTTGAGACCGGCGAGGGCATCGAGAAAAAGGAAGAAAACTTTGCGGAAGAAGTTGCAAAACAGATGGGAATGTAAGTACGTTGGCGAAGTTTTAAATCTGAGAGCCAATAAAGCCAGTAAATACAAGGGTTTCAAAGACTTTCGATTGATTATCGTGAATTGCGTAAAGTACCGTATTCTACCGTAACTTGCCATAAAATATCAGGCTGTTTTGAGTAAGATTTGGGTACAAAAATGCGTAAAACCGAAATCAAATCCCTTCGGAGAAGTTTACGCAACTGTGACTTGAAATGTTTAACACCGACACAAACGAATATCAATAGCGTAAATTGGCAACTACTTATACAAACGTAATAGTAAATATTGTTATGAATCAGAAGATAGGGTATCCAATGTTTTATGGTTGGCTGCCCTTTCTTCTGATAATTCATAACTATGGAAGGAGGATTGAAATGAAAGTCTTTAAACGCTCGTTACCTACATTAATATGGATATTGCTTATGATAATAGGCATTATTTTCCTATCAAATTCTGGTGCAAGTTATGGTCAATATAGAGAAGAAGCATGGCATATTGTCCGACCGATATTTATGGGTTCTGCTTTATTTTGGGTTGTGGCTATTTTGATGATTATACAAACTATCATTTTGAATATGAAATCCATTAAATACCATGCTGTAATAGAAAGCATATTACTGGTTGGTATTATCTGTGCCACTGTTTTCTTGTTTAAAAATTTTCTTGATTTTACAGCAAGTTATGAAACGGTCACAAAAATGACTGACTCAACAGAAGCAGATTTAAATATATTAGCACACATATTTTCCTATCGTAAAACCATTTTGTTATATACCGTCTTATCTATTGGAGCAGCGGCAGCTAATGTAGCATTAGATTTTATCGTAAAAAAGAGGGATATAGCCTGAACTATATCCCCCTAAAATTATTATTCAATTTCTTCTTTAAGAGTTGCTAATTCTTCTTGAATAGCATTAATTTCATCCCTTACTGCTTGTCTTTGTGTATGAAGCTCATTTACATCGTATGGGGATTCTAACCCTAACAGTTGACACTCCATACATTTAGAAATTTTCCAATCACCAATAGGTGAAGTAGTGCAACTAAGCATTGCCTGTAAATCTCTAATTCTCTGTTCTTTTTCTTGATAGGTGTTCATAATAGTCTCTCCCTTCAATAAATGGTTTAATAAATAAATCATTATACAATTTATCCATTCTTTTTTGTGTTTGATATGCACTGTAATGTTTTAAACTACCACGCCATGAACCATATGCCTCTGAAATATCTTGATAAGACATTTTACCTTCATCAAGAAGTTGTCTAAACTTCTTTAATTTTCTACGCTCTCTTGTGATAGCCTTTTTATTCATCCGCTTAATTACCTTTCCAGTGCTTGTAAAAGTATATCTTACTTTTAAAAATGTAAATCCTTTTGATATTTTTACAATCTGAGTTTTCTTTTGATTAATGAATATACCATATTCTTTACAAATGTTATTAATATCTAATAATAATTGTTGCAAATATTCTTTACTTGGATGAATAATATATGTATCATCCATATATCGTCCATAATATTTTAGACCTTTTACAATCTTACAATAATTATCTATACGGGTTGGATAAAGTAGACCTGATACCTGAGAAATTTGACTACCAATTCCGATAGATTTCTCCATATATCTCTTACCAGTTAATAATCTTTTATCAATCTTTGCATATTCTAAAGCGTTAAATACCGTAGTAAGACAATATTTATATTCTTCATCATTCATATAAGAAACATCAACTTTAAAAGCATTAATGATTTTACGAATAAACTCTAAAGTTTCCTTGTCTTTTAATCTCTTTTCAAATTCTTCCATTAATTTATCATGACGAACATTATCAAAAAATTTAGTAAAATCAATTAATAGTATATAACCTTCATTAGTTCTGTATTGACGATAATATTTATGTAAATGTGTAACAAGTCTATTTCTTGAAAATTCAACACCTTTATTTTTTAAAGAAGCTCCATTATCATAGATAAAATATTTTGTAAAAAATGGCGTGAGAATATTATCACATAGTGACCTCAATACAACTCTATCATAAATATGAATAGCTTTTATTTCTCTCATTCTTCCTCGTTCACATAGAGGAAATTCATTAAACGGTAATTGTTCATAAGTATTAGATAAAATTTCATCTTGGGATTTGCTTAAATTACGTAACAAATTCATTTCATATCGTTGCACAGACTCTTTCCATATACTTCCCTTTTTACATTTCTGAAAAGCATCGTATAGTTTATTTCCATCATAAAAACTACTAAAATCTGTGTTATTTTTAATACTATCTTTCATTATCATTTATCATTTACCTCGTTTCTAACACCAACTGACGTATCAGGATGTATCAAGATAATCATTTTCCTTGCGGAAGGACAAAGCTCTCCTTTCCTTAACCGTATATCGGCACGTAGCCTACACATAGTATACGGTAACGAAATCGGGCGCACACCGTTACTGTTAGAAGCGTTGTTGTTGTTGGAATTACCATTGTTGTTGCAATTCGCAAAATTCGTAGCAGAGGCGTATACAGAGCTTACCCTAAAGAAAAAGCAGAACATAGTTATGTCCTGCAATTAACTTTCTTTATTATTTCCTGTTTGCTTTGTTTTTGATTCTTCTTGGATTCTTTTTAAAATACGATTGTCACTTTTTCTCCATCCTTTTAATAACGCAATTTCTTTTTCTATCATTCTCGTATATTGTAGATATTTATTAATATCTGTTGGAATAACTGAAATAATATACTGCATCTCTTGAAGTAATTGTTCACAATTACCAATAGCACGATTTTGAAAATTTCTTCGCTCAAAGAACTCCGATTCAAAAACAGGATAGATAGTATTGGCTTGTGTAATGTTCATGATTATACTATGTAAAATATTTAGAATATTATTTCTCATTTTATCAATAAGCCAGTCAGGATATTCATCTAATATATATAATTGACCATATTTTTTGACCAACTCATTGAATACTATTTTATCTTCTTCGGACATATTTTTAGTAAGAGCGGTAGCATTTCTCACTTTATCTTTAATACCAAAATTTCTTAATAAGAGAATTGTTAAATCTCTTCGTAAAACAATAGCATTACGATAAAACTCCAAATCTGATAAATTTCTTTTATTTTTTAAAACACTCATATAATAATAAACCTTCCTTTACCTTTTATTATTTTATAAACAATCCATTCTTTGTTATTAAAAACATCCCGACCCCACAAGGGGGTCGGGATTTAAGATTAACCGATTAAGAAAAGCGGGCGCACACCGTAACTGTTAGAAGCGTCGTCGTTGCCGGAATGACCATTGCCGTCGCAAATCGCAAAATTCGTAGCAGAGGCGACAGCAGATAACCAATACCATTGTCTACCACCATCGCCCGTTCCACCTAAACCACAAACTTTTGCAGTTGGGTCTAATCTAAATAATGGAAGTTGTAAATTTGCCGCTCCAATATCATAAAATGAAGAACTAAATACTGTTGAACCATATAATTGTACTTCGGACATAAGGCGTAATTGTATACTGACCCATTCCCATCCAGAAGAATAACCAGTAAAATTAGCACCAGCCATAGAAACACCCTGTGCAGACTGTTTATGTGTTAATAAATCTTTGAATGATAATAAATGATTTTGTAACGCAGTCTGTAAAGCAGTCGCATATATGGGTAATACAAGTTGATTCATATCGCTACCTTCATATGCAGCCTTTTGTAAATCTGCGGAAGTTTGTTTTACAGAACCTACAGGATTATCAGGATTTGCCGATACACCAGTTGTATTTGTACTATTCATTTTTGCAGTTGCGGTAAAACAATTTTTTGGTACAACTACTGCATGATGTTTTACTAATGATGTATCACCGTTCTTTAAATACATATCAAAACCAGCAAGGACACAACGAACGGTTTCATTCTCAGTAAATGTAGTATTAATTGTTACATCAAAATAATCACCAATAAATAAATCAGCGAATTTTCCACTATTAATCATTTCACAAATTTGAGTGATAGTATAAACATTATTTAAATTTTTCCCTCTAAAAATTGCATTATGCGCCGCTGCTGTTTGAGGAATTAATGTTGCAAGAGCATCCGCATATCTAATTGATTTTGTACCGCCAGCGGTTTCAATTAAAAGTAAATCTTCAGCAGATAAAGAAGTTACTTTAGCAATATCACTTATTTTTGTATATGTAGCCATATCTATGACCTCCTTACGTTGTAATTAATTTAAAACTTGAACTAATAATAGCTCCATCATCAGTTGTAATAAGTATATTGTTATTTGTGCAAATTCCAAAAATGGCTTCTTTTTTAACAAGCATTCGTTCTAACATTGATACATCTTCTTGTAAAGTTTCAACTTTATTTTGCAAATCAGCAATAGCTTCTAATAAAGAATCCATTGTGCCAGCAAATACATCCCACTTTCCATCAGTTGTATAATAAACATTTGTACCATCAGTATATGTATGTCCAGCACCTTCTTTAAAATTTGTATCTGTAATAAATCCATCACTAATGTTATACATATAACCAGCAACTTTACTATCGGCATTTAAAGCAAAAAATTCTTTAGAAGTAATAGTACCTCTAGGTATAATTGCTCCATTTAGTGATTGAACAAGTTGTAAAGCTAATTCATAATAATATTTTGAATTATCTGTATCATCATTAACTCTTGTTTCACCACCTGTACCAACTGCATAACTTTTTGAAAGATTTGAATAATCTTTAGCATTTTTCTCCGATGTAGCAGCAGCATTTTGTGATTTCTTTGCTTCATTTTCAGAAGTCTTAGCATTGTTTTCACTTGTTTTTGCGGCAGCAGCAGATTTTTCACTTGCATCCGCAGAGTCAGCAGAATCATCAGCACTATTTTTAGAATCATTTGCTGATTGTGCAGCAGCATTTTGTGATTTCTTTGCTTCATTTTCAGAAGTCTTAGCATTGTTTTCACTTGTTTTTGCGGCAGCAGC
>CANRGZ010000007.1 GCA_947630295.1 uncultured Lachnospiraceae bacterium
CAGCTGGGCCCGGATACCCAGGTGGCGGGCAGCGCGGTGACCGGCTACGGCGAGGAACTGATTCGGAATGCATTTTCCGTGGATCAGGGTGTGGTAGAGACCATGGCGCACTACAAGGCGGCCTCTTATTTTAAACCTGAAGTGGATTTTATTCTGGACATCGGCGGGCAGGACATCAAGTGTTTTTCCATTAAAAATCACGCCATCGATTCCATTATGCTCAATGAAGCCTGTTCTTCCGGCTGCGGCTCCTTCCTGGCTACTTTTGCCAATGCCATGGGTTTGAGCGTAGAGGAATTTGCGAAAAAAGGCCTCTTTGCGAAAGCGCCCTCCGATCTGGGCAGCCGCTGTACGGTGTTTATGAATTCCTCTGTCAAGCAGGCGCAAAAGGAAGGCGCGAAGGTAGAGGATATTTCAGCTGGACTTTCGGTCAGCGTGGTCAAAAACGCGCTGTACAAAGTCATCCGGGTTTCCGATCCGGACGCCCTTGGCGACTGCGTGATCGTGCAGGGCGGCACTTTTCATAATGACGCGGTGCTGCGGGCCTTTGAAATGGAGCTGGGAAAAGAAGTGGTCCGGCCGGATATCGCGGGACTGATGGGGGCCTTCGGCGCGGCGCTGTACGCCATGGATGTAGAGCACTGCAGCCTGATGCACCAAGAGGAACTGGAACACTTTACCTATCATGCGAAACCGGTGACCTGTCAGGGCTGCGAGAACCACTGCCGCCTGACGGTGAATCAGTTCTCCAACGGAAAACGCTTTATCGCGGGGAACCGCTGCGAAAAGGCCCTTGGACAGAAAAAAGCCGACGAAGGCGCGCCCAATCTGCATCAGTGGAAGCGGGACTATTTCAAGTCGCTGGCCGCCGGTGAAAACCGCCGCGGCCGTATTGGCCTGCCCATGGCCCTGGGTATGTTTGAGTTTTATCCCCTCTGGCACGCGCTGTTTACGGCGCTGGGTTTTGAGGTGGTTTCTTCGGGCATGTCTTCCCGCAGGATTTATGAGAAGGGACAGTTTACGATTCCTTCGGATACCGCCTGTTATCCGGCGAAAATCATGCACGGCCATATCATGAAGCTGATGGAAGAGGGCGTGGACGCCATCTTTGCCCCCTGCATGACCTATAATATCGATGAGAAAGCATCGAGAAATCATTATAACTGTCCGGTGGTGGCGTACTATTCGGAACTGCTCCACGGCAACGTGGAGGAGCTGAAACATAAACGGTTCCTGTATCCTTATATTGACATTAATAACCGCAAAGCATTTGCGGATCAGTTATACGCCTGTCTGCAGCCCCATTTTCCGGAGGTAAAAAAGACGGAAGTAAGGGCTGCGGTGAAGGCGGGATTTGCGGCCTATGACGCTTATACGGCAGCGGTGAAGGCGCAGGGCGAAGCGGCGCTGGCCTGGGCGAAGGCCCACGACCGGCGGGTGCTGATCCTGGCGGGCCGTCCCTACCATGTGGATCCGGAGATCGGCCACGGTATCGATACGCTGGCGGCTTCTCTTGGCTTTGTGGTGGTGAGCGAAGACAGCGTCTGCCATCTGGCGCAGGTGCCCCAGGTGCACGTGCTGAATCAGTGGACCTACCACGCCAGACTGTACCGGGCGGCGGCCTTTGCCGCGTCTCAGAAAAGAGTGGAGCTGGTGCAGCTGGTGTCCTTCGGCTGCGGCGTGGACGCCATTACCACCGATGAAACCCGCCGGATCCTGGAAGAAAACGGAAAGATCTATACCCAGATCAAAATCGACGAGATTACCAACATGGGCGCGGTCCGGATCCGCCTGCGGAGCCTGATCGGCGCACTGGAGGAAAAACATGAGTGATTATTATATTCCGTTTACGAAGGAAATGAAAAAGACCCATACGATCCTCACCCCCAACATGCTGCCGATCCATTTCCGGCTGCTGATGAAGGTGCTGCAGGAATATGGCTATCATGCGGACCTGCTGGAAACCAGCGGGCCCCATATCCGGGAAACGGGGCTCAAATACGTACATAACGACGCCTGTTATCCGGCGATCCTGGTGATCGGGCAGTTTATCGACGCCATTGAAAGCGGCAAATACGATCCCCATAAAGTGGCCCTGATTTATTTTCAGACCGGGGGCGGCTGCAGGGCTTCCAACTACATTTCCCTGCTGCGCAAAGCCCTGGAACGGGCAGGCTACGGCTATGTGCCGGTGATTTCCTTCAGCCTGCTGGGACTGGAGAAGCATCCGGGCTTCAAGCTGCCGCTTGGCGCCATGCAGAAGATCGTTTATGCCATTTTATACGGGGATCTGATCCTGCATCTGAAAAACCAGGTGGATCCTTATGAAATCGAAAAAGGAAGCGCCGCAGTTCTTGCGGACGAACTGTCGGATAGCCTGATCCGGAAGCTGGATGCAGACGGCGTATCCATCCGGAAGCTGAAAGACAATATGCGCTATATCCGGGACGCGTTCGCAAAGATCAAAGTGCAGCCCCGGGACTGTATTCAGGTGGGCATTGTAGGCGAGATTTACGTGAAGTTTTCACCCCTGGGCAATAACCGCCTGGCAGAATTCCTGGTGAATGAGGGCGCAGAGGTGACGCTGGCGGGGCTGCTGGACTTTTTCCTGTACTGTACGCTGAACAACGTCATTGAAATCAACCGTTACGGTTCCGGCCGGGTGAAACGTCCGGTGATGAACCTGCTGTATAAGATCCTCTGCCGGGTGAAACGGCTGATGATTTCCATTATCGAGGAAACCGGCCGGTTCCGGCCCTTCGCTCCTTTTGAAAATACGGTGGCAAACGCGCGGGAAATCATCGACCTGCACTGCAAGATGGGCGAAGGCTGGCTGCTGCCGGCGGAAATGCTGGAGCTGTATCATCTGGGCGTCAAAAACATCGTCTGCACCCAGCCTTTTGGCTGCCTGCCCAATCATATCTGCGGCAAGGGCATGATGAAGCCGCTGAAGGACCGGTATCCCGACATGAATATCGTGGCAATCGATTATGATCCCGGCGTGACGCAGGTCAATCTGGAAAACCGGCTGAAGCTGATGCTGGCCAACTCCGTGGCGGACCGTTCCGCCTGAAAAAGAGGCTTGACTATCCTGTATGGATTGAGTACACTGAAAAAGATCCGCGTATTTTATGAGGTATATTTCGGACACAGTCGGCGGATGATGTACATTGGAGGAAATCGATGAGTATATCAAATATTCTTTCATTGCTGGGCGGCATTGCATTGTTTTTGTTTGGTATGTCTTTCATGGGAGAAGGACTGAAGAAGGTTGCAGGCAACAAGATGGAGCTGATTTTGTACCGTCTTTCCAGTACGCCTTTGAAGGGGATCCTTCTGGGCGCCGGCGTGACCGCCGCGATTCAGTCTTCCTCGGCCACGTCCGTGATGGTGGTGGGCTTTGTAAACTCCGGCATGATGAAGGTCCGGCAGGCCATCGGTATTATTCTGGGCGCGGTGCTGGGTACCAGTATTACAGGCTGGATCATCTGTCTTTCCATGATCGAAGGCGGGTCCGGCGTGGCGGAGCTGTTTTCCACGGCGAGCCTGACGGGGGTCATTGCCGTGATCGGTATCTTTCTGCGGATGTTCTGTAAAAAGGAGACCAAACGCAAAGTCGGCAATATACTGATGGGTTTTGCGGTGCTGATGACCGGTATGTCGCTGATGAGCGGCGCGGTGGCACCTTTGCGGGAAAGCGAACAGTTCATCAGTATTCTGACCCGTTTTTCCAATCCGCTGATCGGTATTCTGGCGGGCCTGATCTTTACGAGTATTCTGCAGAGCGCTTCGGCGGCCGTAGGTATCCTGCAGGCGCTGGCCATGACCGGTGCCATTGATTTTTCCATGGCCTTTCCGATCATCATGGGTATTGCCATCGGCGCGGCGCTGCCGGTGCTGTTTTCCGCCCTGGGGGCCAATGTCAACGGCAAGCGTTCCGCTTTTGTATATCTGCTGATCAATCTGATGGGCGCCTGTATTCTGGGTATTGTCTTTTATGCGGTGCACGCCGCCGCCCATTTTTCCTTTATGGACATGACCCTGGATCCTTTTGGGATCGCGCTGTTAAATACGGTATACCGTCTGCTGATCCTGCTGATTCTGGCGCCGTTCATCGGACAGATGGAAAAAATTGTCAACGCCCTGTTCCGGGAAAGCGCGGAAGATCTGGAAGAAATGGCGGATATCGACCGGCTGGAGGAGCGCTTTATCGCCTATCCTGCCATCGCCATTGAGCAGAGCAGGGCTGCCATGAACGCCATGGCGGAGAAAGCGGAGAAAAACCTGTCCCGGGCACTGCAGATCCTGGATACCTATGCAGAAGACGAGTATGAGAAGGTGCAGGAAAAAGAGGAAGTCATCGACCGTTACGAAGACCGGCTGGGAACCTATCTGGTCCAACTGACCGCCCGGGAACTGAACCGGAAACAAAACAAAGATATTTCCCAGTTTTTGCATACCTTAAGTGATTTTGAGCGGATCGGCGACCACGCGGTCAATATTGCGGACGCGGCCCAGGAAATCCATGAGAAAAAGATCGTCTTTTCGGAGGACGCCGGCCGGGAGCTGGATATCATCCGCAGCGCCATTACGGAGATCGTGGACAATACGGTGCACGCCTTTACCACGAAGGATCTGGAGCTGGCTTCCCGGACGGAGCCGCTGGAAGAATGGATCGACGTGCTGTGCGACGAGATGAAGATGAATCACGTGCACCGGATTCAGTCGGGCGAATGTACGCTGCTCCACGGTTTTGTGTTCAATGACCTGATCACCAACTATGAACGGATCGCGGATCACTGCTCCAATATCGCGGTGGCCATGATCGAGCTGGAGACCAACGAGCTCAACAGCCATGAATACCTGCATGAGCTTAAAAAGAAGGAAAACAGCAGGTTCAGCCGGTATTATGCGCAGTACAGCCAAAAATACCGGATTTAAGCCGGTACTTTTTGGCAAAACCGATAAAATAATTCACAAACAGGCTTGTAAAACATTAATAAAAAAGAGATAATTGCCGGATTTTGACAGAAAAATCCGGCAATTTTATGTTTACAGGAAAACGATTATTTGCTAAAATACAGATAACTTTAAAAAGTGCGAGTTTACGGTTTTTTGTAACAAAAAAAACAAAAAGGAGAGAAGAACATGAAAAGAATTTCCAAAAAAGTTCTTGCTGCGGCGCTGGTTCTGACGCTGGCCGTTCCTTCGGCAATTTCTCTTGCTGCGGACGGTGAGGAGCCTGCAAAGGTTTATCTTCCGAAGGCCCTGACCAAAATCACGATGCAGAAAGACAGTCTGGACGAAAACGGATATACGAATGTTGCCGGGACAGAAGTCGTTCAGGACGATAAAATGGGTACGGTACTGCATGTAAGCGCAAGTACGGAAGAAGGCGGCGTATACAAGGACAGTGAAGCCAGCTTTAAAAATCCTCTTGCCGGACAGGATTTCAAGGAAATTGACGTACTGCAGCTGAATGAAGTACTGCAGGCGCAGAATGAGGAAAAGATAGCCAACGGCGAAGATCCGATTTTGGATGATAAGGGCAATCCCATCTGGCGCAAGGGTGCTGTGATCAACTATTGGATCAAATTATCCGGTACGGACAACGGCGTTGTACTGAACTTCCGGAACAAAGACAGACTGCAGGTGCATAAAGACGAATATGCAAAATATATCGCCACAAAATGGGCGACCCAGGCGGCGGAAGACGAGGCAGCCAATAAAGAAATTGACAGCCGCTTTGCACTGAATAATCCCCAGATCTACGTGGATGCAGAGGGTACGGAATATACGGTTTACAGTTCGATCGGACAGTGGGGGGCATACCGTCCCGATTTCCCGAAAACAAACGCATGTACAAAAGCTTCAAATGGAACAATTAAAGCACGTCCGAAGGATGACCCCAATGCAGAGTATGTGGGTCTGAATCTGGTTCAGAACCAGTATGACAGATATTATGAAACGAATCATGAGAAGAATCCGAACAGTGATGCACGTTATACAAAGGCGGACGGATACCTTCAGACTTCTCTGGACGGCGGACTGGATTATAAAGAAGATACATATGCCGGCCTGGAGATGAATCCGAATAAGACGCCTGAAGGGCAGGATCCGCAGCCGGTAGATGCAAATCTGACGAATCAGCTGAGATGGACAGGATCCTCCAGTATTATGTCGTCCCTTACCGAGGAAAACGATGACACGGCAGCCTGGCATATGGTGACTGTAAAGTTCCAGAATGATTCCATTGACTATTATATCGATGGTGAGCTTTTTGAAGATTTGGAAGAGTTCAAGAGCTGGGGAGCATCGTTCACAACTACAACCCAATCCACTTCTGTTGGAAAAGGATTTAACGGCGGATGGGGCTGGAAAGCTCCGTACGGTTACGGTATCGGCAACAGAAAAGAATGGTACGGCAACATGTGCGGCACACTGCTTATGGATTGGCTGTCCCTGGATAATACGACATTCTCCATCGGCGGAACCAATCTTGAGCGGACCCATGGCCTGGCTGACGCCTATGAATTGATGGCTGATAAAGACGAGCATACAGAAAGAGTCGCCGACTTCTGCATCGATGATATCGTCTTCTATGGAGAGGTACTGACACAGGAACAGATCGATAAGCTGTATCAGAACGGCATTGACAAGATGGCCATGGAAGATCCGGATGCTGCAGACAGCATTCCGGACGAAACGCCCACACCGGAACCTTCTGAGCCGGATGATCCGGACGATCCGGACAAACCGACCCCGGAACCCGTAAAAGGCAACGGTGACGTAGACGGCAAAGACGGCGCAACAGCTACGGATGCGCTGGAAGTTTTGAAATATGCTGCAAAAATAGTAACTCCCACAGCGGAACAGAAAGCGGCGGCAGATACCAATCTGGACGGCAATGTTGACGCAACCGATGCGCTGAATATTCTGAAATTGGCTGCGAGAATAATTCCTTCCCTTCCGGTTGAGAAATAATGCCATTATCAAACTGAAGATGTAACAGATTTTACCGGTCCGGTGAAACGGGCCGGTAAAATTTTGCCCTTGTGCGGGATTTGCCGGCAGAAAGCTTTCAGGAATCTTAAGGAATCCATTGCCTGAAAGGCTTGAATAATCTGGTCTGAAATGATAACATAGAAACAGTGTAAGTCTTACAGGGAGGATAAACCGGGATGGATATTTTTACAAAAGCAGAGCAGTTTAAAACAGTAGATGAATTAAAAGAAAAGAATCTGTATCCGTATTTCCGTGCGCTGGAGTCCAGACAGGATACGGAAGTGATGATGGAGGGAAAACGCCGGATTATGCTGGGCTCCAACAATTATCTGGGGCTTACCACCCATCCGGAAGTGATCGAGGCAGGTATGAAAGCCTATGAGAAACTGGGTTCTGGCTGTTCGGGCTCCCGGTTTTTAAACGGTACGCTGCAGCTGCATCTGGAACTGGAGCAGGAACTGGCGGCGTTTTTACGAAAAGATGCAGTGGTCACATTTTCAACGGGATTCCAGACCAATCTGGGCATCATTTCTTCGATTGTGGGGAAAGATGATTATGTGATCTGTGATAAGGAAAATCACGCGAGTATCTATGACGGCTGTAAGTTAAGCTACGGAACGATGCTCCGGTATAAACACAACAACATGGAGGATCTGGAAAAGAAGCTGCAGAGCGTTCCGGACAAGGCGGGCATTCTAATTGTGACAGACGGCGTTTTCAGCATGGGCGGCGACATTGCCAATCTGCCGGAAATTGTCCGGCTGGCAAAGAAATACGGCGCCCGCACCATGGTGGACGACGCCCACGGACTGGGCGTGGTGGGCGAAGGCGGCCGCGGAACAGCCAGCTATTTCGGCCTGGAAGACGAAGTGGATATTTATATGGGCACCTTCAGCAAATCCCTGGCAAGCCTGGGAGGCTATATGGCGGCAAACGAGACAGTGGCAAAATGGGTCAGACACACTTCTCGTCCCTTTATGTTTTCCGCGTCCATACCGCCGGCAAACTGCGCGGCTGCGCTGACGGCGCTGCGGATCTTAAAAGCGCATCCGGAACTGGTGGACCGGCTGGCGGCGCTTTCCGTATACGCCAGAGAGGGCTTCCGCAAACGGGGCGTCAGGATGCGCCCGTCCACGATCGAAACTACGCCCATCATTCCGTTATATACCTTTGATATGATCCGGACGCTGACCATGTCCAAACGGCTGTATGACGCCGGGGTTTATGTAAACTCCGTGCTCCCGCCCGCCACAGGCCCGAAGGATTGCCTGCTGCGTACCAGTTATATGGCAACCCATACGGAAGCGCTGCTGGATGAAGCCATGGACATCATTCAGAAGGTGCTGGGAGAGAAAGATGCATAAGACAGTAATCGTAACCGGCGGCAGCAGCGGCATCGGCCTGGCAGCGGCAGAAGCGCTGCATAAGGCCGGCTGTGTGGTTTATGAATTCAGCCGCAGAAAAGAGGGGGCGCCTTTTGTCCGGCACATGCAGGTGGACGTCACCGATGAGGCGGCGGTGCAGGCAGCGGTAAATGAGGTGGCCGCGAAAGAAGGCCGGATCGATATTCTGGTGAGTAATGCCGGATTCGGCATTTCCGGCGCTGCGGAATTTACGGAGGCGGCGGACAGCAAAAAGCTGATGGAGGTCAACCTGTTTGGCACGACGCATGTATGTAATGCGGTGATTCCGTTGATGCGGGAGGCCGGCGGCGGCAAAATCGTCTGCATCAGCAGCGTGGCGGCTGCTGCCCCCATTCCCTTTCAGACCTGGTACTCCGTGTCCAAGGCGGCGGTCAACGCCTATGTCTGCGCGCTGGCCAATGAGCTGCGGCCCTTTCATATCCAGGTGTGCGCGGTGATGCCCGGAGATATCCGGACTGGTTTTACGGCGGCCAGGGAAAAAAGCGCCGCCGGAGATGATATTTACGGGGGCCGGATCGCCCGTTCGGTGGCAAAAATGGAACAGGATGAGCAGAACGGCATGTCTGCGGACAAGGCAGGCAGCTATATCGCGCGTATCGCGCTGAAAAGAAAAGTGAAACCGCTGTACGCCATCGGTTTTTCCTATAAACTGATCTGTTTCCTGCTGCAGGTGCTTCCCTGCCGGCTGAAAAATTATCTGATCGGCAAGCTGTATGCCGGCTGATCAGGCGGGATGTACCGGCTGGATATATTTGATCAGGGTCATCATCACGTCCAACAGAAAAGCGCCAAGGATCAAAGACAGCAGGGTTTCGCCGGTATAGAGGGGGATGAGGGACACCAGCTTTTTAACCAGCGGGTGCAGGAAGAGCACCACGACGGAACCTAAAACGCCCCAGATCATACAGAATGTCAGGCAGATGTGTCCGCCCAGCTGGAAGGGCTGGCGGGAATAATCCCAGAGATGTTCCCCCAGCAGCGTATAGGAAAACCAGCCCACAAAGAGTTCAAAAAAGGAAGCGATGGATGCGCAGCCGAAATACAGCAATACAAAATTTTCTTTGACGCTGTCCATCAGAAGAACCATGACCAGAATGGTATATCCGTAAATCGAGCACATGGGGCCGTAAAAGAAGCCCCGGTTCACGAAGCCTCTGCCGCAGAACGCGCTGAAAAGAACCTCTGCGCACCATCCCATGACAGCGTAGATAAAGAAAAACCAAAGATTTTGATATAATGACATAGAAACACTCCATTTCGCCGGATCAATATGCATCAATAGTATGCGCAGTCCGGCGGTTTTTAAACACGGAAAGTATACGCGATGAAAGCAGTGCTGATCAGTCTGAATTCAAAATATATCCATGCGTCGCTGGCGCCCTGGTATCTGCTTGCCGCCATTCGAAAGCAATGCGGCAGCCGAATCGAGGCGCGGGTGACGGAAGGGACCGTCAATGAACCGGTGGAAGCGGTCATTGCCCGGATTCGAGCGGAAGACTGCGATGTGGCCGGGTTTTCCTGTTATATCTGGAACATCGAACGGGTCATGGAAATCGGCGCGTATCTGCACCGCAAATATAAAAATATGAAAATCATTCTGGGCGGGCCGGAGGTATCTTACCGGGCGCAGTCTCTGCTGGAAACCTGTCCCTGGATCTATGCGGTGATTTCCGGGGAAGGGGAAGTACCGCTGCCGGCCCTGCTGGAAGCGATGGAAAACGGCGACGACATAGAAGAGATTCCCGGCGTCTGCGGCAGGAAGGACGGCCGGATTTTTGTGCATGCGCCCTATATCGGGACGGAAATTCCGCCGGATCCGTATACGGAAGAATACTTTGCAGCACTGGACGGCCGGATCGCCTATTTTGAATCTTCCAGGGGCTGTCCTTTTTCCTGCGCCTTCTGCCTTTCGGGCCGCTGCGGCAGCGTCCGGTATTTTCCGGCTGAAACCTGCAGGGAAACGCTGATCCGGCTGGCGAACGCGGGAACCCGGACCGTGAAATTTGTAGACCGCACCTTCAACGCCCATCCGGCGCGTACCAATGCATGGCTGCAATTTCTCAAAATGGAATACGGGAAACGAATTCCGAAGCAGGTCCGGTTTCATTTTGAAATTGCGGGGGATTTGCTGCAGGAAGATACCATGGAACTGATGGGCAGTCTTCCCGCCGGGATGGTGCAGCTGGAAATCGGGCTGCAGAGTTTTCATGAGAAAACCCTGGCGGCGGTGACGCGCAAAACCGATGTGGAAAAGCTGGAGCGTAATATCCGCAAACTGCTTTCCTTCGGCAATATGCATATTCATCTGGATCTGATTATGGGACTGCCCTTTGAGGATATGGCCGGTGTCCGGGAAAGTTTCAACCGGGCTTTCCGTCTGCGGCCACATATGCTGCAGGTGGGATTTCTGAAATTGCTTTACGGTGCTGCCATGCGGGAGGAACCGGACAAATTTCCCTGCCGCTTTGATCCCAGACCGCCCTATGAGGTGATCTGCACCCCCTGGCTTTCGGAGGAGGAGCTGAAAGCGCTGCATCTGCTGGAAGATGCGGTGGAGCGGATTTACAACAGCGGCCGGTTCTTACGGACCATGGCGTATTGTCTGGGGGTCTGGGGCTGCGAAGGCTTTGATTTCTTTATGAACATCGGACAGGCTATGAAAGCGCAGGTGCATCCCGGCCTTTCGTTAAATGCTTACGGGGAGATGTTGTTTGAAGTGCTGTCGGCAGACGCGCGGGTCGACCGGCAGGCGCTGCGGGATCATATGGTCATGGACCGGCTGGAGACGGACTGCTCCGGCAGGCTGCCGTCCTATCTGCGGGTGGAAGACCCCCGGCTGCGGCAGCTGAGGAAGGCGCTGGGCAAAGACGGCGAAAAAAAGGCAAAGCCGGGCGTAAAACGCGGCCTTGCCATACTGTATTCGCAAAATTGCGGGGTCTATGTGGATTATGATGAAACAAAGGATGCGGTGCGGGGCAGATATTTACTGCACATGGTTCCGTTTCCCGGATAATTTTTCCGCCAGTGCAATCATCTGCTCCCTGCCCGTGTCGTCCATGGTGCGGAAGCATTCCAGCAGCTGATATTCCAGCGGCGTAATATTGGTATAATTCAGCGCGTCTGCGGACAAACCTACCAGAAGGCTGTTATCCCGGACATGTTCGGCACTGCCGGCGGGGATCCGGTTGACAAAGGTATCCACAGGCACCTGAAACAGCCGGGCAAGACGAAGCAGGGAAGACAGTCCCGGCATACGCCGGTTGCTCTCATAATGACTGATCGACTGTCTGGTAACACCCAGCAGTGAAGCAAGCATTTCCTGTGAATATCCGTTTTTGATGCGAAGCTCGCGGATGCGTTCGCCTAAAGTCGTGCTGTTCATGCCAAAAAACTCCTTACGTTTCTTAGCGTAGCATGCAGACTGGAAAATTATGCGCAAACGATACGGCATGTATCATCTGACGTCATTACAAAACAGAGATATGCGCGAAAATGCCTTTGAAATGCACTTTTTTCACTTCTTTCTTGCAAGCTGTAAAAAGCTGTGCTATATTTACATTAATTGTGCAAAACGATAAAAGTTTACAAAGCAACAGGAGGATTTTTGAATGAGCTTTCAGATAGAAAAACTGGAGAACAGCATGGCGAAACTCACCATCGAAGCGGACAGCGCCGCATTTGACCAGGCGATGACAAAAGCATACAATAAAAACAAAGGAAGCCTGAGCATTCCCGGATTCCGGAAGGGCAAAGTACCGCAGGCCATGATCGAAAAGATGTACGGCCCCTCGATTTTCTATGAAGACGCGGCCAATTTCATCATTCCCGACGCCTATGAGGAAGCCTATGAAGGCTGTGGTCTGGAAATTACCAGCCGTCCGGAGATCGATATCGTACAGATTGAAAAGGGCAAGAGCTTTATCTTTACGGCAACCGTTGCCATTAAGCCGGAAGTAACGCTGGGAGAATACAAAGGCGTATCGGTACCGAAAGCAGACACGGAGCCGACGGAAGAAGATATCAGCGCGGAGATCGAAAAGGAGCGTGAGGCCCAGTCCCGTATGGTGGCAGTGGAAGACCGGCCTGCGGAAGACGGCGATACCACCACCATCGATTTTGAAGGATTTATCGACGGCGAGGCCTTTGAAGGCGGCAAGAGTGAAAACTATCCGCTGACTCTTGGGTCCCATTCCTTTATCGACGGCTTTGAGGAGCAGGTTGTGGGGATGCAGATCGGCGAGGAAAAGGATATTGAAGTGACATTCCCGGAGGAATACCATCAGAAGGAACTGGCCGGCAAACCCGCTGTATTTAAGGTAAAACTCAGTGAGATCAAGAAAAAGGAACTGCCGGAGGTGGACGATGAGTTCGCCCAGGAGGTTTCCGAGTTTGATACCTTGGAAGAATACAAAGCCGATCTGAAAAAGACGGTGAAAGAGCGCAAGGAAGCCAAAGCCAAAGCAGATAAGGAAGATGCGGTGATTGAAAAGCTGATCGAAGATGCGCAGATGGATATGCCGGAGCCGATGGTCAACGATCAGGTGGAAACCATGATCAACGAAATGTCTTCCCGGATGCAGCAGCAGGGCCTGACGCTGGAGCAGTATCTGCAGTTTACAGGCATGGATATGGATACACTCAAAGAGCAGACGAAGCCCCAGGCAGTCAAACGTCTGAAGAGCCGCCTGGTACTGGAAGCCGTGGCGGAAGCAGAGCATCTGGAAGTGACCGAGGAGCGCTATGACGAGGAACTTCAAAATATGGCCTCTTCCTATCAGATGGAGTTTGACAAATTAAAAGAGCTGATCGGCGAAAATGAACGGAAGCAGATTGAAAACGATATCAAAGTGCAGATGGCAGTGGATCTCGTCAGAGATGCGGCTGTCGAAGCGTAAGGATTGGAGGAAGTTATGAGTCTGGTACCCGTCGTAGTAGAGGAAACAGGCAGGGGAGAACGGTCCTATGACATTTATTCCCGCTTGTTGAAGGAAAGAATTATTTTTCTGGGCGAGCAGGTCGATGATGTGACCGCAAGCCTTGTGACGGCGCAGTTGTTGTTTCTGGAATCGGAAGATCCGAACAAGGATATTCATCTGTATATCAACAGTCCCGGCGGCAGCGTGACCGCAGGCATGGCCATCTACGATACGATGCAGTATGTGAAATGCGACGTTTCCACGATCTGCATTGGCATGGCCGCCAGCATGGGCGCATTTCTGCTGGCAGGCGGCGCGAAAGGAAAGAGACTGGCACTGCCCAATGCCGAGATTATGATTCACCAGCCTTCGGGCGGTGCGCAGGGACAGGCTACAGAGATCAATATTGTAGCGGAGCATATATTAAAGATCAGGAAAAAGTTAAATACCATACTTGCTGAAAATACCGGACAACCGTTAGAGGTAATTGAAGCCGATACGGAACGGGACAATTATATGTCGGCCGAAGAAGCCATGGCGTATGGTCTGATCGACAAGGTCATTACAAACAGAGATTAACACGGACGGGCGCTGCAAATAAACAAAAGAGGGAATTTTGCGGCGCCCGGCTTTTATGATGGGAGAAAGAATGGCAGGAAAAGAAAATGATAATGTTTGCTGCTCCTTTTGCGGGAAATCCCAGGGGCAGGTCAGAAAACTGATATCCGGACCGAAAGGCGTGTATATCTGCGACGAGTGCATCGATATCTGCACCGAGATTCTTGCGGAGGAGTTTTCTCCGGATGCCATGTACGGGCAGTCGGATATCAATCTGCTGAAACCGGAGGAAATCAAGGCATTTCTGGACAGCTACGTCATCGAGCAGGATGCGGCGAAAAAAGTACTGGCCGTGGCAGTGTACAATCATTACAAACGGATCGTGCTGGGCGTGGAAAGCGACGTGGAGCTGCAGAAGAGCAATATTTTGATGCTGGGACCTACCGGCTCCGGAAAGACCTATCTGGCCCAGACCCTGGCAAAGATGCTGAATGTTCCCTTTGCCATTGCGGACGCCACCTCTCTGACTGAGGCGGGATACGTCGGCGAAGACGTGGAAAATATCCTGCTGAAGCTGATCCAGGCGGCGGATTATGAAGTGGAACGGGCGGAAAAAGGCATTATTTATATTGACGAAATCGACAAGATCACCAAGAAGTCGGAAAATGTTTCCATTACCCGGGATGTTTCGGGAGAAGGCGTACAGCAGGCATTGCTGAAAATCATCGAGGGGACCATGGCCAGCGTACCGCCCCAGGGCGGCAGGAAGCATCCGCATCAGGAACTGATCCAGATTGACACCGCCAATATTCTGTTTATCTGCGGGGGCGCTTTTGAAGGACTGGAGCGGATCATCGAAACCAGACTGGACCGGGGCTCCATTGGTTTTCAGGCGGAACTGGGCAAGAAGCTGCTGGAGGATCAGGCCAGCCTGTTTTCCCAGGTGCAGCCGGAGGACTTCATCAAATACGGACTGATTCCGGAATTTATCGGCCGTGTGCCGGTGGTGGTATCTCTGGAGGCGCTGGATGAGGCTGCGCTGGTCAGAGTGCTGAAAGAACCGAAAAATTCCATTATCCGGCAGTATCAGGTGCTTTTTGAAGCGGATGGCGTAGAGCTTTCCTTTACGGAGGAGGCGCTGAAGGAGATCGCCCGGGAAACCGTGGCGAAGAAAACCGGCGCCAGAGGGCTTCGCTCCGTCATGGAGAAAGCCATGCTGGACATCATGTATACCATTCCGTCGGATCCGACCATTGTCAGCTGTCAGATCACGAAAGACGTGATTACCGGAAAGGCGGCGCCCGTGCTGATTCGGCAGGAAATGCAGCCGGATCCGGAAAACAACAAAGGAAGAAAGAAATCGGCATAGGATCATGGATGAACACAGTTTAAAATTACCGTTCCTGACTCTGAAAGGGATCTGCATTATGCCGGGAACCGCCATCAATTTTGATATCAGCGGAAAGGAAGCCGCCCAGGCCGTGGATCAGGCGATGCAGGACGGACGGCTGATTTTCCTGGTGGCGCAGAAACCGGAGGCGGAGGAACAAAGCGGGGAGGATCGTCTTTACCCTGTGGGAACCATTGCAAAGATCCGTTCTGTCACAAAGGTCAAAGAGGATGCGGTGCGGCTTTCCGTCAACGGAATGTATCGGGGCAGGATCGTATCTTATGACGAAACGGAAGGATTTCCCGGCGGGATCGTTATGATCTATGAACCGCTCAGGCAGGAGCAGCTTTCGGAGGAAGAAGAACGGCAGCGGAAGCTGCGGGAGGAAGCAATGCTCCGGGAACTGAAGGAGCTGTTTGCCCTCTACGCAAAAAATCTGAATACCATCCCCGCAAATGTGGAACGACTGCTGATGGGCATCAGCAGCCTGAAAGACTTTATCGTACAGATCAGCCTGCACATACAGGTGGATTTTCGAAAAAAACAGGAGGTCATGGAGTGCCTGACCTGTGAGGAGCAGTATGCGCATCTGGCCCAGATCCTGGAATCTGAAATAGAGATTCTGCAGATCAAAAACGATCTGCAGGCCAAAGTCAAAAAAAATATTGATAAAACACAGAAGGAATATGTGCTGCGGGAGCAGCAGAAAATGATCAGTCAGGAGCTGGGGGAAGGAGACCGGCCGGAGGAGGCTTCCGATTTTCTCAAAGAAGCGGAAAGCCTGGATGCACCGGAAGAAGTCCGGGAGCATCTGCGCAAGGAAATCCGCCGGTTTCAGCTGGCCGGGCCTTATTCCGCCGAAGCCGGGGTGCTGCGGACCTATATTGAAACGATTCTGGCTATGCCCTGGAACAAACGATCCGAAGATAATCTGGATCTGAAAAACGCCAAGACTATTCTGGACGAAGATCACTACGGACTGGAAAAGGTAAAGGAACGGATCCTGGAATTTCTCGCAGTCCGGGCGCTGAACAAAGCGGGAGACAGCCCGCTGATCTGTCTGGTGGGGCCGCCGGGCACCGGGAAAACCTCCGTGGCCAGAAGCGTGGCCAGAGCGCTGGAGAAAAAATTTATCCGGATTTCTCTGGGCGGCGTCCGGGACGAGGCGGAGATCCGCGGCCACAGGAAAACCTATGTGGGCGCCATGCCCGGCAGGATTGCCGCGGGCATCCGGCAGGCCGGGGTCAAAAACCCGCTGATGCTGCTGGATGAAATCGACAAAACCAGCAGCGATTATAAAGGCGATACGGCTTCTGCGCTGCTGGAAGTGCTGGACGGCGAGCAGAACTGCCGCTTTGTGGACCATTATCTGGAAGTGCCGCTGGATCTGTCGGAGGTGCTGTTTATAGCCACGGCAAATTCCCTGCAGCATGTACCCCAGCCGCTGCTGGACCGGATGGAGATTATCGAGGTCAGCTCATATACCCAGAACGAAAAGTATCACATCGCGAAGGAACATCTGATGCAGAAACAGCTGAAGGCAAACGGCCTCGACGCCGGGCAGCTGAAAATCAGCGACGACGCGATTTACGATATGATTCTGCATTATACAAGAGAAGCCGGCGTGCGGGCACTGGAACGGTCCATTGCCCGGCTTTGCCGCAAGACTGCCAGGAAGATTCTGGAAGAAAACGTCGGTGAGGTGGCCATAGACACAGCGGATATCGAGGATTATCTGGGCAAACGGAAGTTCCGGGAGGATACGCTGCCGCAGACAGACGAGCCCGGCATTGTCCGTGGCCTTGCCTGGACCAGCTTCGGCGGCGATACGCTGGAAATCGAAGTTAACGTCATGCCCGGCAAGGGAGAACTGACCCTGACGGGGCAGCTGGGAGACGTAATGAAGGAGTCGGCCCAGACCGGCATCAGTTACATCCGTTCGGTGGCGAAGGAATATTCTATCGACAGCGGGTTCTTCGGTGAACATGATATCCACGTACATATTCCGGAGGGCGCCGTGCCCAAGGACGGCCCCAGCGCCGGCATTACTATGACCACGGCAATGCTTTCGGCGATCACAGGGCGGCCGGTCAGCCGGCTGCTGGCCATGACCGGGGAAGTCACCTTAAGGGGCCGGGTACTGCCGGTGGGCGGTCTGAAGGAAAAGCTGCTGGCCGCAAAGAATATCGGCATAAAAAAAGTGCTGGTTCCTGCCGGGAACCGTCCCAATATTGAAGAAATCGAAACGGAAATTACCGATGGCATGGACATCGTTTATGTAGGAAAAATGGAAGAGGTGCTTGCGCACGCTTTCGTCTGAAAAAGGAAATTTGCAATGAAAATCAAAAGTGCGGAGCTTGAGACCGTATGTGGCATTACATCCGTGCTGCCCGCAAATACGCTGCCTGAGCTGGCCTTCGCCGGCAGGAGCAACGTGGGGAAATCCTCGCTGATCAACAAGCTGCTGAACCGGAAGTCTCTGGCGCGCACCAGCAGCCAGCCCGGCAAAACCCGGACGATCAATTTTTACCGGATCAATCAGGCGTTTTATTTTGTAGATCTGCCGGGATACGGCTATGCGAAGGTCTCCAAAGAGATCAAGGAAAAGTGGGGCAGGATGATCGAGCGCTATCTGCAGACTTCGGCGCAGCTGAAAAACATTTTCCTGCTGCTGGATATCCGGCACGCGCCGACGGAAAACGACCGGCAGATGTATGCATGGATCCGGGCACAGGGATTAGAGCCTGTGCTCATACTGACCAAAGCGGATAAAATCAAGCGAAATCAGCTGGCAAAACAGCAGAAACTGATTGCTGCGGCGCTGGGCGCAGGCGCCGGGACTGTGATGATTCCGTTTTCCGCCCTGACCGGGCAGGGAACAGAGGAAATCTGGCAATATATAGAAACAGCAGTGCGCGGCGCACAGGCATAAACGGAAAGGAAGAAACAATGGCAAAAGAACTGGCAAAAACCTATGATCCGAAGGATATTGAAAACCGCTTGTACCGGAAATGGGAGGATGCGGGATATTTTCACGCGGAACCCAATCCGGACAAAAAACCTTTCACCATCGTCATGCCGCCCCCCAATATTACCGGGCAGCTGCATATGGGACATGCGCTGGACAATACGCTGCAGGATATTCTGATCCGGTACAAACGGATGCAGGGCTATGAGGCGCTGTGGCAGCCGGGGACGGATCACGCGAGCATCGCCACAGAGGTCAAGATCATTGACGCCCTGAAACAGCAGGGTATCGATAAGGAAGATCTGGGCCGGGAAAAATTTCTGGAGCGGGCCTGGGAATGGAAGCAGGAATACGGCAGCCGCATCATTTCCCAGCTGAAAAAGATGGGATCCTCCGCAGACTGGGAACGGGAACGCTTCACCATGGATGAAGGCTGCTCCAAAGCGGTGACCACGGTTTTTCTGAAGCTGTATAAAGAAGGCTATATTTATAAGGGTTCCCGGATCATCAACTGGTGCCCGGTGTGCCAGACTTCCATCTCCGACGCGGAGGTAGAGCATGAGGAACAGGCAGGCCATTTCTGGCATATCCGCTATCCGGTGGTGGGTACGGATACTTTTCTGGAAATTGCCACCACCCGGCCGGAGACCATGCTGGGGGATACGGCCATTGCCGTACATCCCGACGATGATCGTTACCGTGACCTGGTGGGCAAAAAAGTGCTGCTGCCGCTGGTCAACCGGGAAATTCCGGTGGTGGCGGACAGCTATGTAGACCGGGAATTCGGTACCGGCGCGGTGAAGATCACCCCGGCCCATGACCCGAACGACTTTGAAGTAGGCAAACGCCACGATCTGGAAGAAATCAACATCTTAAATGACGACGCCACCATCAATGCCCAGGGCGGCAAATACGCCGGCATGGACCGCTATGCGGCGAGAAAGGCCATCGTGGCCGATCTGGAAGCCGGCGGCTATCTGGTGAAGATCGAAGATCATGTACACAACGTGGGTACCCATGACCGCTGCGGCACCACAGTGGAGCCAATGGTCAAACAGCAGTGGTTTGTCCGAATGAAGGAGCTGGCACAGCCGGCCATCAAAGCCCTGCAGACCGGCGAACTGCGCTTTGTACCCCAGCGTTTTGATAAAATTTACCTGAACTGGCTGAACAATATCCGTGACTGGTGCATCTCCAGACAGCTTTGGTGGGGCCACAGGATCCCCGCGTATTACTGTCCGGACTGCGGAGAAATGGTGGTTGCGGACAAAGCCCCCGGGGCCTGCCCCAAGTGCGGCGCGCAGATGGTACAGGATGAAGATACGCTGGACACTTGGTTTTCTTCCGCCCTCTGGCCCTTCTCGACCCTGGGCTGGCCGGAAGAAACGGAGGAGCTGAAGTATTTCTACCCCACCAATGTACTGGTAACCGGCTACGACATTATCTTTTTCTGGGTCATCCGTATGGTATTCTCCGGCTATGCCCATACCGGAAAATGCCCCTTTGACACGGTGCTGATCCACGGTCTGGTCAGAGACAGCCAGGGCCGCAAGATGAGCAAGTCGCTGGGCAACGGCATCGATCCCCTGGAGGTCATTGACCAGTACGGCGCGGACGCGCTGCGTATGACGCTGGTGACCGGCAACGCGCCGGGCAACGATATGCGTTTCTACTGGGAACGGGTGGAGTCCAGCCGGAATTTTGCAAATAAAATCTGGAACGCTTCGCGTTTCATTTTGATGCATATCGAAGAGGGCAAAACCTATGCCCCCACAGCGCTGACCACGGAAGACAAATGGATTCTGTCCGCCTGCAATACGCTGGTGAAAGACGTCAGCGAAAACATGGATAAATTTGAACTGGGCATTGCGCTGGATAAGGTCTATGACTTCCTCTGGGAGGAGTTCTGCGACTGGTATATCGAAACCGCAAAACCCAGACTGTATGGCAGGGAGAAGGACGAGGCGTCGGCGGATACCGCCATCTGGGTGCTGAAAGAGGTACTGACCACGGGGCTGAAGCTGCTGCATCCTTTTATGCCGTTTATTACCGAGGAAATTTTTTGTACGCTGACCGGCGAGGCTTCCATCATGATTTCCGAATGGCCGCGCTATAACGCAGAGCGCTTTGATCCGGCGGCGGAGCAGGCCTTTGAAGAACTGAAAACGCTGGTACGGGCCTTAAGGAATCTGCGGAGTGAAATGAACGTGGCTCCTGCGAAGAAAACCCATTGCTATCTGGTAACGACAGATGGGAAGCGGGCCGCGGCATTTGCCGATCTGCAGGGCAGCCTGAAGGTGCTGGGCAGCGCGGAGGACATTTCCATTCAGGCAGACCAGGCCGGCATCGACGAGCGGGCCGTGTCTGTGGTCATTCCCGGCGCCACCGTATATATTCCCTTCGAAGAACTGGTGGATATTGCAAAGGAGCGGGCGCGGCTGCTGAAAGAGGAGGAGCGCCTGCACAAAGAGCTGGAACGGGTAGACAAGATGCTGGGGAATGAAAACTTCGTAAAGAAAGCCCCGGAAAAGAAGATCAAAGAGGAAGAACAGAAAAAGCAGAAGTATACGGAAATGCTGGAACAGGTAAAGGAGCGTCTGCAGCTTCTTTAGAAAGGATCCATTATGATCAACTTTGATGAAGAATTGAAGAAATTTCGTCCCTGTATGGAAATCGAGCAGTTAAACGAGCAGGACGTCCGGGAGGATATGACGGACATGGTTGACGTGCTGCGCAGCATGTACGCGGATCTCGAAGCGGAGTCAGGAGCAGGCAGATGAATTGTTTTCGATGCAATGCGCCGCTGACACAGTATAACCGTTGTCCCAACTGCGGCGCGGACGTGCGTGTCAACAAAAGAATAATGCGGTTGTCCAATGCCTGGTACAACGAGGCGCTGCGCTTCGCGGCGGAGCGGAACCTCACAGCGGCCAGAAACTGCCTTCTGCGCAGCCTTCGTTTCAACAAGGAAAATATCGGCGCCCGAAATCTGATCGGACTGATTTATTATGAAACGGGACATGTGGTGGAAGCGCTGAATCAGTGGAACATCAGCCAGACAATGCAGCCGGTGGTCAATCCCGCCACCCGGTATTTGGGGGAATTTTCCCAGGATCCCCATGTGCTGGAGAAGGTGCGCCAGTCGGTATCGAAGTACAATACGGCGGTGAATTTCGCGCAGCAGAACAATGAGGATCTGGCAGTGATCCAGCTGAATAAGGCAGTTTCCATGAACAGCCATATGGTGGATGCGTTCAAGCTGCTGGGGCTGATTCATATCAAGCGGAAGGAATACGGAAAGGCCAGAAGGTTCCTGCGCCGGGCCTATCAGATCGACAACGGCGATCCGGATACCATCCTGTATCTGCGGGAGGCCAAGGCCCAGTACACAAAAGCGGTGTCGGAACTGAAGCAGCAGTCTCTGTTTTTCCGGCTGCGGTATGCGTGGAATGCCAAACGGGCGAAGGCCTATGAGGAATTTGACGAAACCGGCTTCAAAAAAGCGGTGCCGCGGATTCTGTATGTGCTGGCAGGGATGCTCTTCGGTTTTCTGGCGGCGGTATTTCTGGTGATGCCCGCCAGACAGAGGCTGTGGGAGAATGATTACCATGACCGGGAGCTGCATCTGTATCAGACCCTTTCCATTCCCAAGGTGACAGAAGTGCCAACTCCTGCGCCGACGCCCTCCATTACGCCGGTGCCGGAGAATTTCGCGGATATGGTGCTGGGCAACGGGGATGTGTTTGGCAGTATATCGGCGCTGGCCGTGCCGGAAGGCGCGAACGCGGAGTCAATTTTCAATCAGGGCACCGCTGCCTGGGAAACCCAGGATTACAATACCTGTAAAACCTGTATGCAGCAGGTACTGGTGCTGCAGGACGCGACGCGGGACACGGCCACGTATATGAATGCGTTATATTATCTGGGCCGCTGCTACGAAGAAACGGCAGAAAGTGACAAGGCACTTGTGGTATATACAAAGATAAAGGAACTGTATCCGGGCACGTCCATGGAGGAAACGGCGGACTATCATATCGGTACGCTGTCGAATGCAGTGGGATGAGGACCGGACCCAACAGAAACAAAGCTTACGAAAGAGAATCATACGAAGGATGATTCTCTTTTTTTATTCTATGGAAACAATGAAAGGAAGGCTTGCGGTGAACGAAATTTTGGAAGACATCAGCGTCAGAAACAGAACGCTTTCCGTGCTGCTTCCGGCGGAAATCGACGAGCATATTTCATCCATTCTGCGGATGGAACTGGACCGGCAGATCAGTACAAAGCGCATTGAGCGGATCGTGTTTGATTTTGCGCGAACGGAGTGGATGGACAGCTCCGGTCTCGGCATGATTCTGGGCCGGTTTAAAAAGATGCAGTTTGTGAAGGGCTGCATCCGGGCAATCCATGTCAATCAGAGAATTGCATCTGTTATGCGGATGGCAGGTTTACATAAAATAATAAGCATCAATGAAGGAGAAGAGGCATGAAAAAAGATCAAATGAAGCTGATTTTTGAAGCTTCTTCCAGCAACGAGGCATTTGCAAGGATATCGGTGGCGGCCTTTATGACCCGGCTTAATCCCACAGTGGAGGAGGTGGCCGATGTGAAAACGGCCGTATCGGAGGCGGTGACCAACTGCATCATTCATGCTTATGAGGGATATGAGACGGACAGACCCGTGGAGATCTGCTGCACGGTGCAGGACGGCGAAATCGAAGTGCAGATCCGGGATTTCGGCCTGGGCATTGAAGATGTTTCCCTCGCCATGGAGCCGCTTTATACCAGCAAACCGCAGCTGGAACGCTCCGGCATGGGATTTGCATTTATGGAAGCATTTATGGATGCGCTGGAGGTGGAGTCGAAGCCGAAAGAAGGCACCTGTGTGCGTATGAAGAAGAACATCAGGGCCTCCCAGACGAAGGGAGACTAAATGGACCGGATCGATCAGTTATTTGCCCGTGCAAAAGAAAACGACAAAAAAGCAAGGGAGATACTCATCGAAGGAAATCTGAATCTGGTCAGGTATATTGTGAAACGTTTTGAAGACCGGGGCGTGGCCGCGGAAGATTTGTTTCAGATCGGCGTCATCGGGCTGATTCATGCGGTGGACCGCTTTGACCCGGCCTATGGCGTGAAATTTTCAAGCTATGCGGTTCCGGTGATCAGCGGAGAAATCAAGCGCTTTTTCCGGGAAGACGGGCTGATCAAAATATCCAGAGCCGTTCGGGAAAATGGAATAAAGATCCGAAAGGTCACGGCGGAATATGAAAACAGGTACGGACGGGCGCCGACCTTGCGGGAAGTGCAGGAAAAGACAAAGCTGAAAGAGGACGAAATCCTGCTGGCCATGGAAGCAGGGGAAGCGCTGTGCCCGCTGGGCGAAGTGGGGGAGGCGCTGCCGGAACCGGAAAGCGCGGAAGAAAAGGTGCTGGATCGGATGGTTCTGGGGGAACTGATGCAGACATTAAGCGATACGGAGCGGAAGGTGATCATTATGCGGTTCTTTGAAGAAATCTCCCAGACCGAGATCGCCGAACGGCTGTCCATGACCCAGGTACAGGTCTGCCGGATGGAAAAGCGGGTGCTGAAACGTCTGCGGGAATGTGTGCTGTGGTAAAAAGAAAAGCGAAACCTTCCGGCTGGAACGTTTCGCCCGTTATGTATGTTACAATGTTTTGATATAGCAGCGTCTGCGTTTATATTGCTCTTTGGGGAACATTTTCCACTGCCCGAGAATTTTGGAATTGGTTTCCAACTGCGGCCCCGTCAGCGCGTATTTGATATGCTTTTCGGAGAGGCGGCGCAGGAAATATTCCAGGATAACGGTATTGATGCCGGTGCCCTGGCAGTCGGGGCGCACCGCAATGAGATACATATCCAACGTGTCGTTGGAACGCAGTGATTTTAATACGCCGGCCCATCCAAAGGGAAAGAGCCTGCCCCGGGATTTTTTGAGGGCGTCCGCCATGGAGGGAGCGCAGAGGCCGAAAGCCACCATTTCATTCTGCTCGTTCATGACAAAGCAGGCGCAGTCAGGCCCGATCAGGGGAAGATATTTTTTGTAATAGCGGTCGATCTGCCGGTCGTTTAAGGGCACTACGCCGTATAAATGCTGATAACCCTGGTTGACCAGATCGAAAATCTTTTTGATATAGGGGCCGTAATCCTTTCGGGATTTTAAAACGGCGGCGTGCAGATGCGAGGTTTTCCGGACATGCTCCGCAATCCGCAGCATAAGCTGGGCTTCCCGGCTTTCCAGAGAAGGAAAGGGAATTTTGTATTCCACCCAGTCCGTGTCCTTGCCGTATCCGAGCCGCTCCAGATGGGTGTTGTAGTAAGGGTGGTTGTAATAGGTAATGAACATGTTTTTGTGTTCAAAGCCTTCCACCAGCATGCCTTCCCGGTCCAGATCGCAGAAGCCCAAAGGCCCGTGCACTTCCGTGCAGCCCTTTTCCCTGGCCCATTGTTCCACTGCCGCAAACAGCGCTTCAGAAACGGCGGGGTCGTCAATAAAGTCCACCTGCGAAAAGCGCATCCGGTTGGTATGCCAGACTTCATTTGCCTTTTTGCTCAAAATGGCGCCGATGCGGCCTACGATCCGCCCGTCCTGCCAGGCCAGGAAGCATTTGGCTTCACAGTATTCGAAAGCGGGGTTTTTCTTCGGATTCCAGTCATCTAAATCGTCTCCGTAGAACGGCGGCACAAACTGGGGAACATCCCGGTAAAGCTGCATCGGAAAGTTGACGAATTTTCGCAGTTCCTTTCTGGTGGTGACTTCTTTGACGATGATCTCGGACGCGTGCATTGGTAAATTCCTCTTTTTTCTATTTGTATTCCTGCTTGCGCAGGAAATATACTTGTGTACATTTTACCACTTTCGAGCGATGCTGTAAATTGAAAAACGGCGGAAATTCCTTAAAAATCCTTAAAAAACGACATATTTTATCCGGCAAAAAAGCCCGGCGGGACACAGAAAGAAACTTGTGTCCCGTCAGGCAGAAGAATATTATTTCGGCATTTTTGGTTTGAAAATGACCGAGGCCAGATAGCCGAAAATCACCGCGGCGCTGATGCCCACGGCAGAGGCCTTCAGGCCGCCCATAAACAGCCCTAAGAATCCGTGTTCTTTTACCGCTTCTTTGACGCCGTCAAAGAGCACATGGCCGAAACCCAGCAGCGGGACGCTGGCACCGGCGCCTGCAAAATCCACGAAGGGGCCGTAGATGCCGACGGCGCTTAACACCGCACCAAGGCAGACCAGCAGTACCATGACCCGTCCGGGCATCATCTTGGTCCGGTCCATTAAAATTTGCACCAGGGCGCAGATCAGGCCGCCGATCCAGAATGCGTTTACATAATCCATCATATTGTATCACCTATCCTTTTTCTATCACTACTGCATGGGCAATGCCGGGAATGGACTGCCCTTCGTTGGAACTGACGGGCGAAAGAAGGGCGCCGGTGGGCACAAACAGAATGCGGCGGTATTCGCCGGAAGCGATTTTCGGAAGCAGCACCGCGCTTAAAAAGGCCGCGCTGCAGCCGCAGCCGCTTCCGCCGGCATGGGTACTCTGGGTATCCCCGTCAAAGATTTCAATGCCGCAGTCCATGTGCTGCGCGGAAATATCGATCCCCTCTTTTGCCAGAAGATCAAAGAGCAGCTGCCGGCCCACGACACCCAGATCGCCGGTGACGATTTTGTCATAGTCTGCCGGTCCCCGCCCGAAATCGTTGAAATTCCGGGTAATGGTATTGCAGGCGGCCGGGGCCATGACCGCGCCCATGTTCAGCGCGTCTTTGATGCCGTAATCCATAATGACGCCGGTGGTGATGCCGGTGATTTTTGCCGTGCCCTCCCGGCTGCTCAATACAAAGGCGCCGCAGCCGGTGACCGTCCGTGTGGAAGAAGGCGGCGTCTGGTGTCCGTATTCCAACGGAAAACGGAACTGCTTTTCCGCCGTTGCAAAATGACTGGAGGCCAGAGACAGTACATGATCCGCGTAGCCGGCGTTGATGGTCATGGCGCCCAGGGAAAGGGCTTCCCCGATGGTAGAACAGGCGCTGTAAAGGCCGAAGACCGGCCGGCCCAAAGTAACCATGCCAAAGCCTGTGGCAATTTCCTGTCCCAGCAGATCTCCCGCGAAAATGTAACGCAGATCGTCCGGGCGCAGGTTTTGTTTTTCCAGAGCCAGAAACGCGGTCTGTTCCTGCAGGGTACTTTCTGCCTTTTCCCAGCTGTCCGTGCCGAAAAAGGGATCCGATTCGATTTTGTCAAAGCTGTCTTTGTAAGGGCCTTCCCCCTCTTTTTTGCCTACGATGGAGGCACTGTTTAAAATGAAAACGTCGTTGTGAAAGCAAAGTGAAGTATTTCCCTGTATATCGCGCATCAGATCACCCCCATCCGCAGGAGAATATAGTAAATCAGGCCGAGACCGCCGGAGGTGGCAAGGCCGTAAACGATGACCGGGCCGCCGATAAAGAACAGCCGGGTACCGATGCCGAAGACCTGCCCTTCCGTCTGGAATTCCAGGGCGCAGGACGAAATGCCGTTAGCAAATCCCGTGATGGGCACCAGCGCGCCTGCGCCGCCGAAATCGGCGATTTTTGCAAACAGCCCGAAGCCCGTTAAAATTACGCTGATCAGAATGAGGAGAAAGGAGCTCCAGCTGGCAGCGGTCTGTTTGTCTGCGCCGAGGGAAGCGGCGGTATTGATGATGGCCTGCCCGATGCAGCAGATAACGCCGCCCACCAGAAAGGCTTTCAGCATATCCAGCGGCAGATTGGGCTTTGGCGTGATACTTTTCACGTGATCCTGATATTCTTTTTTGACTGAATTTTCCATAGAATCCTCCTTAGAATCTTCTTTTATTATGAGATCCGGTATTATGAGATCCAGCCCTGCAGAAACTGAATCAGCGCGCCGGTCATTTTTCCCAGAGCCAGAGACAAAACCACACAGCCGAGCCCTTTGCGTAAGGCGACCCTTCGCAGCAGAATCGGCACCGCCTGCAGGATTTCCACCAGGGCAATGGCAAGGATGCCGGTAAAAATACCGCTGAAAAGCCCGAATATGGCTGCGCCGCCTCTGCCCAGAGGCAGCCGGATATGGTAAATGCTCATGAGGTTGCCGGCTGTTGCGCCGAACAGAATGACGGTTTCATAGAGCCGGATATAAGGCGCGGTGCGGGTGAAGCCGGCCATGCGTTCCACAAAGCCGAGGGAAATGATGAAGGCGAAGATCCCGGCGGAAACGGCAATGCCGCTAGTCAGTCCGATCAGTGCCAGAAACGCTTTTGCGAGCATGGGCCGAAGTCTCCTTTCGGGTATTTTCCGCCAGCAGCGATTTGTTGACCGTATATTCGTACTCCGCCATCTGTACTTCCAGCGGGGTGGGGTCATTGGTCAGCTTATGGCCTGAAAAATGATTGAAGAACACAAGAATGCCCAGGGGCAGTCCGATGGAATAAAAGAGCTCGATGACCGTAAATCCGTCCGAGGCCGTTCCGGTCAGCTGCATATACAGATCCTGAAATAATTTTCCGGTATCTACGTCGGTATTGAAGGTCATAATAGTAAAGGCAGCGCCGAAAAAAGCAATGACGCAGACGAGAAAGACCAGAAGCATTTCCAAACATTTTGGCCGGGGCTTCGGCAGGTAGTCCACCACCGTATCCACTTCCCCCAGCGGCACAATGTTTACACCCGGCGCCACGCCGTCAATTTCGCTGATCAGGGTATTGACGGAAAAAATGGCGCGCTGTTTTTTGTTTTTTGCAAAGCGCTTCAGCAAAATGGCCTTCGCGCGGTTTTCAATGCCGAGATTTGAACAGGTGATTTCCGCGATGTCGCCAAGAATCAGCTTTTCCGCCGTCACCGTGCATTTTTGCGGCAGTTTCAGATATAAGGTATCCATGAAAAGGCTCCTTAATTACGTTTTAAGATACATTTATCCTTTCCTTAAATTTTTGAATTATTCTTTAAGACGGATAAAAAATAGTGCAAAAAGGAACTAAGTGTGCTATTCTTAGAGTGTTTATGAAACGGGCAGGAGAGAAAACGGACATGGCGAACCGTTCACGTAAGTGTCTGCTGGCAGGCGGGTCGGCGGAAATTGTTGTGAAAAAATCCAGATTTATAGCGACGACCGCGCCGGTGAAAAGCCAGGAGGAGGCTGCCGGATTTATTGAACGGCTGAAGAAACAGTATTGGAATGCAACGCATAACTGCTATGCATATATTATCGGAGAAGACATGCTCCTGCAGCGCTACAGCGACGACGGAGAACCAAAAGGGACAGCGGGCCGCCCTATGCTGGATGTGCTGATTGCACAACAGCTGCATGATACGGCGGTGGTGGTCACCCGGTATTTCGGCGGGACGCTGCTGGGGACGGGCGGACTGGTCCGGGCGTATTCCCAGGCGGTTTCGGAAGGCCTGCGGCAGTCGGTGATACAGGATGTGCGGGATGGTTTTGAGAGTGTGATTACAACAGCGTATAACGATCTGGGTAAGGTCGAATACTGTCTGGCGTCCTATGGGATCGCGGGAAATGATACGGAGTATACGGATCAGGTCACGATCCGGCTGCTGCTGGATGAAGGGGAGCTGGAAGTGCTGACGAAAGAACTGGCACAGCTGACCAATGGAAAAACCGCAATCCGGAAGATACGAAGGGTAACATTTGCTGTGGGCGAAGACAGGCGTTTTGCATTATAACCGGTTGGAAGGGGGCTTTTGCATGAGCAATTACAGCAGGAAAAGTGCGGAAAAAAAGAGAAAAGAAGCGGCGACGCTTGGACCGAAGCTGGTAAAAAAGACAAAGGTTTCCGCTTTGAAAATCATTATAATTTCACTGCTGATTCTTTTTTTGATCGTGCTGTTCGCGGGAATCGGCGTAATCAAGGGCGTCATTGACAGCGCACCGGAGATTTCGGCGGTGGATGTAGCGCCCAGCGGGTATTCCACAACCGTGTATTATAAAGACGGAACGGAAATGATCTCGCTGGTGGCGTCAGGCGCCAACCGTGTTTATGTTACCAGAGATGAGGTGCCCCAGTATCTGGGCCGGGCCTTTGTGGCCATTGAGGACGAGCGGTTTTTTGAGCACAACGGCATCGATATCAAGGGCATTATCCGCGCGGCTTTTATCGGAATTTCCCACGGATTCCATTTTTCCGAGGGCGCTTCCACCATCACCCAGCAGCTGCTGAAAAACAACGTTTTCGAGGACTGGGTGACGCAAAAAGATTTTCTGGTAAAACTGAAACGGAAAATACAGGAACAGTATCTGGCCATTCAGCTGGAAAAGAGCATGGATAAGGAACAGATACTGGAAAACTATATCAATACCATCAATCTGGGACAGAACACGCTGGGCGTCCAGGCGGCGGCACAGCGTTACTTCAATAAAGATGCGGCGGATTTAAGCATTTCCGAGGCTGCCGTGCTGGCGGCGATTACCCAGAGCCCCTACAGCCTCGATCCCATTACCTCTCCCGAGAAAAATGCCAAACGGCGGGAGAAGGTACTGAACAATATGAAGGATCTGGGCTTTATCACCCAGGCGGAGTATGACGAGGCTATGGCGGACGACGTATATTCCCGTATCGCCACGGTGAATGAAACTGTGACCGGCGGTTCCATCTATTCCTATTTTGTGGATGCCATGATCGGCCAGGTTCTGGAGAATCTCATGGAGGAAAAGGGTTATACGGAAACCCAGGCTTACAATATGCTGTACCGCGGCGGCCTGAAGATTTATACGACCCAGGACCGGGACATTCAGCAGATTTGTGATGAAGAGTATGCGGACGACAAAAACTTCCCTCACGATTCCAGAATTACGCTGACCTACCGTCTGACGGTGACCCATGCGGACGGCGCTATCGAAAATTTCAGCGAGCGCACCTTGTACCAGTATTTTGCGAGTATCGGGGAAACGCTGCCGACGCTGCTGCCTTCCAGAGCCGCCGCAGACAGTTATATTCAGCGGTACAAGGACGCGATCCTGACGGAAACGGATACCATTGTGGAAAACGTGGACTATGTGCCCCAGCCCCAGTCCTCTTTTGTCATCATGGATCAATATACGGGAGAAGTACAGGCCATCGTCGGCGGACGGGGAGAGAAAACCGCCAGCCTGACCTTAAACCGCGCCACCGACACGACGCGGCAGCCCGGCTCCTGTTTCAAAGTGCTGGCGGCTTATACGGCGGCGCTGGACTATGCCGGAAAATCCCTGAGCGATACCTATAATGACGCGCCGTACAACTATGCCAACGGCCGGCCGGTGCAGAACTACGATTTTGTGTACCGCGGACCGACGACATTAAGAAACGCCATCACCTATTCCAGAAACGTGGTAACGGTAAAATGCCTGACGGACATCACGCCCCAGCTGGGTTATGATTATCTGCTGAAATACGGCTTTACAACCCTTTGCGAAGATGATATAGTACAGCCGTTGGCCCTGGGCGGCATCACCTATGGCATTACCAATCTGGAAATGACGGCTGCTTATGCCGCCATTGCAAACGGCGGCGTATATACGAAGCCGATCTTCTATACCCGGATCCTGGACAATTCCGGGAAAGAAGTCATCAATAATGAACCTATGACCCGGCGGGTGATGAAAGATTCCACCGCATGGCTGCTGACCGACGCCATGGAAGATGTGGTTACCAAGGGCACGGGTACCGCCGTGAAGATGCCGGGCATGCATGTTTCCGGAAAAACCGGTACCACCAGTGAAAGCTACGATTTGTGGTTTAGCGGATTTACGCCCTATTACTGTGCGTCCATCTGGCTGGGGTATGATGAAAATTCCACCCTTTCCACGGCGAGCTCCCATATGACATTATGGAAAAAAATCATGACCCGGATCGACGAGGCCAAAGGACTGGAAGATAAGGAATTTGAAATGCCGGACAGCGTTGCCAAGGCCTCCATCTGCACCCGGAGCGGTTTGATCGCCGGGTCGGGCTGCGGTTCGGTTACAACGGAATATTACGAAAAGGGGTCCATCCCGCTGAAACGATGCACTTCCTGTGCGCCAAGGGAAACGGAGGCGCCATCCGCGGAGGCAACCACGAACCCGGATGCCACCGAAGCACCGCAGGACAGCGAAGCGCCTGCGCAGACAGAAGCGCCGCCTGCACAGGAGGCACCGCCGGCGGAAGAAGCACCGCCTGCAGCAGAATAAAATGAAAGACGGCCGGCATACGCCGCGATTCATACAGAAAGAGAGCAAAAAGCATGACAGTATTTGAAGAGTTACAAAAACGGGGGCTGCTGGCGCAGCTGACGGATGAAGAAGAAATCAAAGAATTGATCAATCACGGGAAAGCCACCTTTTATATCGGGTTCGATCCTACGGCGGACAGCCTGCATGTGGGACATTTTATGGCGCTGTGTCTGATGAAGCGTCTGCAGATGGCCGGAAACAAGCCCATCGCCCTGATCGGCGGCGGCACGGCCATGGTGGGAGATCCCTCCGGCAGAACGGACATGCGCCAGATGATGACCAAAGAGACCATCGCCCATAACTGCGAATGTTTTAAAAAGCAGATGAGCCGCTTTATCGATTTTTCCGACGGCAAGGCGCTGATGGTCAACAACGCGGACTGGCTGCTGGATCTCAATTATGTGGACCTGCTGCGGGAAGTGGGCGCCCATTTCAGCGTCAACCGGATGCTGACAGCGGAATGCTACAAGCAGCGGATGGAACGGGGCTTAAGCTTCCTGGAATTCAATTATATGATCATGCAGAGCTATGATTTTTACGAGCTGTTCCGAAAATACGGATGCAATATGCAATTCGGCGGCGACGACCAGTGGAGCAACATGCTGGGCGGCACGGAGCTGATCCGCAGAAAGCTGGGGAAGGATGCTTACGCCATGACCATTACCCTGCTGCTCAATTCCGAAGGCAAGAAGATGGGAAAGACCCAAAAGGGCGCGGTATGGCTGGATCCGGACAAGACCTCTCCTTTTGAATTTTTCCAGTACTGGCGTAATGTGGCGGACGCGGATGTCATCAAATGTCTGAAGATGCTGACCTTCCTGCCGCTGGAGCAGATTGAGGAAATGGAACACTGGGAGGGCAGCGAGCTGAACCAGGCAAAGGAAATTCTGGCTTATGAGCTGACGGCGCTGGTGCACGGCGCAGAGGAAGCGCAAAAAGCCAGGGATGCGGCAAGGGCGCTGTTTTCCCGCGGCAGCGCGGCGGATATGCCCCAGGCGGTGATCGCGGACGCGGATTTTACGGACGGCACCATTGATATTCTGACCCTGCTGCTTAAAGCAGGATTGGTCCCTTCCAAATCCGAAGCCCGCAGAGCCGTGGAGCAGGGGGGCGTGGCCTTAAACGGCGAAAAGGTCAGTGATATTCACTTCATGGTGACAAAGGAGCAGATTGCAGGCGGCGCGCAGGTGCTGCGCCGGGGGAAGAAGAACTTCCGGAAGCTGCAGTGTGAATGAGGAATAGGATGATGGAAAAGGCATGACACAGGTCATGCCTTTTTTGTGGTTTTTTCAGGTTAAGAAAGAAGATTTGCATTTTTTTATCGTAAAAAGTGTAATTGGACAACAGATTTTCGTTGTAAAAAGTGTAGTAAAATAATATTTTTTCGTTGTAATTTTTGTAATAATGGACTATCATAGTTTTGTATCCATATTTCAGGGAGGGATGTTTGATGTATCGGCTGGCAATGGAAAAATTGTTTCAATGGAAAAACAGTAAATACAGGAAGCCTTTGTTGATTGAAGGTGCAAGGCAAGTGGGGAAAACATGGCTGATGAAGGAATTCGGTAAACAGGCCTATAAAGACACGGTATATATCAATTTTGACGCCAATTCTAGAATGTCGGAGCTGTTTGCCACCAGTTTGGATACAGACCGGCTGATCATGGGCCTGGAACTTTATACCGGCAAAAAAATCCATCCGAATGAAACGCTGCTGATTTTTGATGAGGTACAGGAGGTTCCCCGGGCCCTGACTTCATTGAAATATTTTTGTGAAAATGCACCGGAGTACCATATTGTGTGCGCAGGCTCTCTGCTGGGGATCGCTCTTCACGAAGGAACGTCTTTTCCGGTGGGAAAAGTGAATTTCCTGAAACTGTATCCGCTTTCCTTTAAAGAATTTTTAATGGCCACGGAAAAGGAACGCTTCGCGCAGCTTCTGGATCGCCGGGATTATCAAATGATTACGAATCTGAAAGAGACATATATTGATGCGCTGAAGCAATACTATTTTGTCGGCGGAATGCCCGAAGCGGTGCAAAGATTTGCGGAAAACGGGGATTTTGATGAGGTGCGTGAAATTCAAAAGAGAATTCTGGATGCCTACGAGCAGGATTTTTCAAAACATGCGCCGGCTGCGGTGGTTCCCAGGATTCGGATGCTGTGGAACAGTATTCCCGCGCAGCTCGCAAAAGAAAATAAAAAATTCATTTACGGACTGATTCGTGAAGGCGCCCGCGCAAAGGATTATGAAATTGCGATCATGTGGCTGTGTGATTGCGGCCTGGTGCATAAAATCAGTCGTGTCAATGCGGCAAAACTTCCGTTGAAAGCCTACGAGGATTTCAAGGCATTCAAGCTGTTTCTGGTGGATGTGGGACTGCTGGGCTGCATGGGGGGACTGCATCAGCGCACGTTGATTGAAGGAAATGCACTGTTTACAGAATTTAAGGGCGCGCTGACAGAGCAGTATGTATGTCAACAACTGAAAACGCTGGAAGATTTGGGCGTCTATTACTATACCAACGACAGAGGTTCCTGCGAGGTGGATTTTGTGGTAGACACGGGCACGCAGATCATTCCGGTGGAAGTCAAGGCAGAAGTAAATTTGAAAGCCAAAAGTCTGAGAACCTGTCGGGAAAAATTTGCGCCGGCGCTGTCGGTGCGCACTTCTATGGCGGATTTCAAAAAAGAAGACTGGCTGGTCAATCTGCCGCTGTATGCTGTGGAGCAGGTGGCGGGGATTGCAAATGATTAAGATCGCTGCAAAGTTGCAGACGCCGATAGAACTATGGTAATAATGCAAGTGTAATTGAACTACAGATTCATTGACGGTGGGATTTTCCCCGTGCTAAGATAATGGTACGAGAATACTTTTTTGTGACCTGATTATCACCTACAAAAAACAATATGTAACGATGTTGACAATATGTGCATAATATGCTATTGTATAGATACAAAACGTGCGCGTACTTTTTAAATGATTGTTATAATAGGCGGTGATATATTTTGGGGAAAGTAAATGTAGTCACAAAAGAATATATGCAGAATAACGTCGTTTTTGCGGATGCCTGTAATTACTTCATCTACGGCGGACAACAGGTCATCCGGCCGGAACAACTGCATGAAATGGATCCGGAGGAAATCCTGTCGCTGTTCGACCAGGAAAATCAAAAGGTGGTTGAGAAGGCACGGGATCTGCTGAAAATGGCCACGATGATGTCTGACGATAAAGCGGCGTACCTGATTCTTGGGATAGAAAACGAATCCAAAATCCGGTACGCGGAGCCGGTGAAAAGCGGGCTGTACGATTTTCTGCGATATGCAGCACAGGTGCGGCAGACGGAGAAAAGACACAGGAGTGAAAAGGGATGGAAAGGCCATAACAGCGGCGAATTTCTTTCCGGCTTTTATAAAGAAGATAAACTGATCCCTGTGATTACACTGGTGATTTTTTATGGCTCCGAGAAGTGGGATGGTCCCCGGACCTTGCAGGAGATGATGACGATACAGGATCCAGCCATCCAAAAATATGTGGCGGATTATCAAATCAACCTGATTGAGCCTGCAGCGATGGAAAAGGAGGATCTGGCGAAGTTTCAGTCCGATTTAGGGTCGGTGTTGGGGTTTATAAAGTATTCGAAGGATGAGGAAGCACTGAACAGCTTTCTTTCGAATGAACCAAGCCTGAAAAGGCTGGACAGAGAAGCAGCGCAGGTAATCAGCGTCTGCACGAATACAAAGATAGAGATAGACGACGAAGAGGAGGCGGTAGATGTGTGTAAAGCAGTAGATCAAATGACTGAACGGGCGAGACTTGAAGGCAGACTGGAAACCTTACGGAATGCTGTTAAAAATGCCATGAAGGCTTTCCATGTAAGTATGGAGGATGCGATGAATGGCTTAGAGGTACCACAGGAAGATCGTGACCTGATTATAAAGATGCTTTAACGGAAGAGTTCACCTTCCGAATCGATGTGACCAGAATTACGATCTTCTTTTTGGAGACGATGCGGTAAAAGTTGTGGTCAACACCAAAGGGACCAAGGGCGAGATCAGTCCGGAGTTGCAGGAGGCCATCCTTTATCTGGATCATGAGGAAATCACAGGATCGTACAGTGAAGAACTGGATGAAGCAGTGCAGAAATTGAAGTCAAGTGAAGAAGAAGGGCAGAAGTATATGTTATTGTCGACATATCTTGAAGAGCGAGAAGCAGTAGGGAAGTATAAAGGCTTTGTTGGGCAGATTCGTGGGTGGTATGATAGAAAATTAAAAGTTTCCATGAAGGATGCGGCTGAAGTTGTCGGTATTACAGTTCCTCAGTTTGAAGGCGTCCTCGCCCTGATCAAAGAGCATCCGAACTGGGATGACGAGGAAATTGCATACAAGTCGAATTGGAGATACAACGTGGAATAAAAATATTAAAAATAAAAGAATACTTTACAAGAGAGAATAATTTTGTTAAGCTACATATAGAATAAGAAAGGGCTTTGAGGTGGAAAATGCGTTCCCATACGCCACATGCCGTAAGGTGATGGGCAAAAGGGATGCCGGGTGTGACGCTCCGGCCAAAGCCCTTTTTTATTATATAGTGTCATGGAAATATGGATTTGCAATATCGAATATCGAAGTAATCATGCCGCAACCAACGGATACACCGAAGCCAACGACGCGCTGGATATTTTGAAAAAAGCCGCGAAGCTGATTTACATATTTCTGGCAGAAGCCAATTAAAAAATTAATGAAAAAACCCGCAGAAAGCGGACAGGATAAACCTAAGCATAACTGTTTTGCAGAAAAGCACGTTTCGGCTGTACGAAAATGTATTTCGAAACGAATGGAAGCGAAGCAGTTATGCTTTTCTTATGCTTTGATGAGGGGTATTCAGCAAGTTTTCCGGGGAGAAATTGTATAGTAAAAAGTAGTAACAGGATGAACAGGTTTTTTTAACGGATATCATTTTGTCGTTGATATTACTGATTTTTTTGAAAATTACAAATGAAGATATTATAAAAAATGCGGTCAATTTATATTTTGAAGTTATAATAGTTTTAAAAGTGTAAAACAGGCGTGTTACAGAGAACTTATATGAGAAAAGGAAGGAGAACAGGGCGAATGAAATATCAAAGAAATCCATGGAGCAGGATGATCGCGTATTTGCTGGTCGTTACAATCTGTCTGGGTACGGCTATCCTGCAGGCACCGATCATGGAGGTGCAGGCAGGAGGTATGCAGGGAGATACAGAAGATACATCGACTGTCACACCGGATGGATTGGAATATACGGTGAATGATGATCAGACCGTGACAATCACCGGGTATAGTGGAAGTGCCACAGAGTTGCAGATTCCGGAGAAGATTGAAGGGTGTCCGGTGACGAAGATTGGAGAAGGGGCATTTAGTGGTCAAGCCAATTTGACAAGCGCCTTGCTTCCGGAAAGTATAATGAGCATCGGAGGATTCGCTTTTTACGATTGCAGCAGTTTAACAAATATTGAGATTCCAAGTAAGGTAACAAGGATTGAGGGCAATGTTTTTTACGGATGTAATAATCTGAAAAGTATTGAACTTCCGCCTTTTATAACAAGTATTGGAGAATTTGCATTTTCATATTGCAGTAGCCTGACAAGTATCGAAATTCCTGAAGGCGTGACGAGAATCGAGGGCGAGGCATTTTATAGGTGTAGTAATTTGCTAAATATTAAAATTCCTGAAAGCGTAACATATATTGGAGTATGTGCATTTTATGGATGTAGTAATTTGCGAAGCATCAAAATCCCTGACAAAATAACAAGTATCGAAGATTCTACATTTTCCGGCTGCAGTGGATTGACAAGCGTAGAACTGCCGAACAGTGTGGACAGTCTTGAAATGTTTGCATTTCAAGACTGCAGCAATTTAACAAGCATTAAAATTCCGAGCAGCGTCACAAGTATCGGAGGAATGGTATTTTATCACTGTAGCAATCTGACAAGTATTGAAATTCCCAAAAGCGTCAAAATGTTCGGATGGAGCGCATTTGAGGGAACGGCAATAGATCATGTGATTTATAACGGGAGTAAAGAAGACTGGAACCAAATTATAATCAATAATAATGATATGCTTTCCGAAGGATTAATACATTATAATGCAAACAGTGATATTGTTTCAGAAACAATCATACCACCGAAATGTATTGAGAATGGCTGCACAACATACAAATGCTCTTTATGTGAGAAGGAATATGCATCCGATATTATCCCTCCCACGGGACATTCCTTTGAAAATGATGTGTGCAGTAAATGTGGCAGAAATAAAGCGGATTGTATTGAATCCGATCATCCATATGAGAATAATACAGATAAGACGTGGAAAATTTATCGTCCGGAAGCAACGGAAATTAAAATCACGTTTTCGTCTGCTACCATGCTTTCAGGATATGATAGTATTTCAATCTACGATAAGGATGATAATTTGATTCAAGCCTTTTACGAGGATGAATTGGCGTCAAAACAAATTTGCGTAAATGGGGACACAGTTAAAATCCGACTGGTATCTGATGAGGCTGATACAGCATATGGCTTTGCCATATCAGATATTGAAGGTGTAATTCCGGGACCTGTAGACACGCCGCAGCCGACGGATAAGCCTGAGCCTGGCGAGACAGAAATACCAGGTACAGGCGAGACGATTATGCCGGATTTAGACAATGATGGTGCGATAACGGCCAATGATGCATTAATGATCATAAGGATGGCAGTAAGACTGATCGATGTAACTGCATCGGATGCGCAATTTATGAAAGCAGATACAGATAAGGACGGAAGTATTACGCCGATAGATGCCCTTTTAACTTTGCAGTTTGGTAGGCACATAATCAAAGATTTTCCTTCAAAAGGAGAAGTAGATACATCAATTTATAGCTATGATCTTCAGGCAAAAGGACAGTATCAGGCGGATGATTCGGTTTTAGTTCAAATATATGCATCCGGAAACGTAACTGCATGTGATTTTGGAATTGCATATGATGAAAATGTATCTGTGTTAAATGCGGAGATGGCATCAGAATATACTGATAAAACAAATAAAATCGATAGTATGTATTCCGGACTTTTTATAAACAACAAGTGCGCCAGAAATAATAACGATAGCGGACAGTCTTGTGTATTTGCATCAGCAGTTATTCATAATAATGAATCGTTATCCGAGAGTGTTGATGATTTAGCACACTATAACGGCTTAATTGCAAATGTAGTATTTCATGTAGAAAACGGAGAAATGCCAAAACTTTGCCTCTATAAAAATACATCCAGTCAAAATCCAGAGATGATCATGAGTGAAATACCAATTGAGCCAAAAGCCACATCGGAGCCGGAAGAGACGGCCGCACCGACAGCCACACCGGAACCAACGGAAACTGCTACACCGAAACCGGATAAGACACCGATTCCTGCGGAGACAGCTGTGCCCGAAGTATATGAGATTTCCGGCACAGAGGATCATACGGCTTCCATTGACAGTTATACCGGCACGGAAACCGAGCTTGTGATTCCGGAGGAAATCAATGGGTACAAGCCCACTGTGATTTCCGCAGATGCGTTTAAGGACAGCCCGGTGACCAGCATAGTACTGCCGGAAACCATAACCAAAATCGGCGCCGGGGCCTTTGCGGGCAGCAGTTTGAAGCGTATTACAATCACGGCCAATGAAATTGAAATTGCGGAAGATGCGTTCGATGGCTGTAAAGACATAACGATTTGCTGTTATTCTGTTTCCAAAGCCTATGCCTTCGCTCAGGCACACGGAATCAACGTGGAATTGCTGGATGCCAAACCGGATATTACCTATGGCGATCTGGACGGCAGCGGGAATGCGGACGCCAACGATGCGCTGCTGATCTTAAAGATCGCTGCAAAATTGCAGGCATCTACAGAAGAACAAAATATTGCCGGAGACGTAGACAACAGTGGAAATGTGGATGCAAATGACGCACTGTATGTGTTGAAAAAAGCTGCAAAGTTCATTGATGTATTTCCGGCGGAGGCAAAATAAGGCAAAAAACTGACGGCAGAGTCGCGCAAAAGAAGTCATGCAGATACTGTATGGCTTCTTTTGATGTTAAAAAACAAGAAAAATATGGGAATAATGCAGATGTTATTGAACCACAGATTCATTGACGCTGGGATTTTCCCTGTGCTAAGATAATGGTGCGAATATACTTTTGTGTGACCCAATTGCCACCCATAAAAAATAATATGTAACGTCATTGACAATATGTGTATAATGTGCTATTGTATGGATACAAAACAAGCGCATGTTTTGAAAATTTTTTTATAGGATGGTAATTTATATTGGGAAAAGTCAATGTAGTCACAAAAGAATATATGCAGAACAACACCGTTTTTGCGGACGCCTTTAATTACTTCATCTATGGCGGACAACAGGTCATCCAACCGGAAAAACTGCATGAAATGGATCCCGAGGAAATCCTGTCACTGTTCGACCAGGAAAATCAAAAGGCAGTGGAGAAAGCACGGGATCTGCTGAAAATGGCCGCGATGATGTCCGACGACAAAGCGGCGTATCTGATTCTGGGGATAGAAAATGAATCCAAAATCCGGTATGCGGAGCCGGTGAAAAACGGCCTGTATGATTTTCTGCGATATGCTGCACAGGTGCGGCAGACGGAGAAAAAACATAGGAATGAGAAAGGCTGAACAGAGAAGCGGCGGAGGTAATCAGCGTCTGCACGAATACAAAGATAGAGATAGACGACGAAGAGGAGGAAATCGATGTGTGTAAAGCAGTAGATCAAATGACAGAACGGGCGAGGCAGGAAGGCGAAAGTAAAGGCAGACTGGAAACTTTACGGAATGCTGTTAAAAATGCTATGAAGGCTTTCCATGTAAGTATGGAAGATGCTATGAATGGCTTAGAGGTACCACAGGAAGATCGCGACTTGATAATAAAGATGCTTTAACGGAAGATTTCACCTTCCGAATCATGTGATTTTCATCTGCAGTTTTGACCCGTATGATGAAGGCCGGTATATTTACACGTTCCAGAATCGTTGTGATCAGAACCACAATCTTCTTTTTGGAGACGACGCGCTGGATGTTTTGAAAAAAGCCGCGAAGCTGATTGACATATTTCTGGCAGAGGCAAATTAAAAAATTAATGAATAAACCCCGCAGAAAGCGGGCAGGATAACCCTAAGCATAACTGTTTTGCAGGAAAACACGTTTCGGCTGTACGAAGACGTATTTCGAAACGAATGGAAGCGAAACAGTTATGCTTTTCTTATGCTTTAATGAAGGTTGATTTGCAAGTTTTCCGGGGAGAAATTGTATAGTAAAAAGTACTAACAGGATGAACGGGTTTTTTTCACGGATATCATTTTGTCGTTGATATTGTTGATTTTTTTGAAAATTACAAATGAAGATATTATAAAAAATGCGGTCAATTTATATTTTGAAGTTATAATAATTTAAAAGTGTAAAACAGATGCGTTACAAAGAATTGATTGGTGAAAGGAGAATCGTTATTGATGAAATATCAAAGAAATCGATGGAGCAGGATGATCGCGTATCTGCTGATCATTACAATCTGTCTGGGCACATCCCTCCTGCGGCTGCCGGCGATCAAAGCGCAGGCGGCAAGTACAGCCGATAAATTGAGATATGAGGTATATGGGGAGACGGTTGTAATCACAGGATATACCGGCAGTGCGGCCGAGGTGCAGATCCCGGCGGAAATCGACGGGTATCCGGTGACAGACATCGGGAGTGAGGCATTTAGTTACTGCAGCAGCCTGACCGGCATCAAAATTCCGAACAGCGTAACGAGCATCGGGGACAGAGCGTTTGCGGGTTGCAGCAG
>CANRGZ010000008.1 GCA_947630295.1 uncultured Lachnospiraceae bacterium
GCTTCTATATGGGAACCGATCCCGGCCAGGCACTTACTTTGATCTGTGACTATGATCAGTCCAAGTTCTACATTGTATCTTTAAGCGTGGATGCGCTCGCCCATATGGAAGTCCCCTCTGATATTGACTGGGCAATGCTTGTCGCATATCACAGAGGAAAAATGGAAAAAATAAACGGCACGCCTTTCTACAACAAGTACCGTGATATGACATTAAACAAGGATCTGATAATCGGAAGCATTGCAAATGACCGCATGTTTTTCGTTATCGATAACTTTTTTGTCGGCAATGTGACCGATATTGCACTGATCAATAGTCTTTCGGCCCTTCAGCTTGGTAAGCAGTATGTAGCTGTTTCACAAAAGGGCTGTGATGCTGTGCATATCGAAACAGAGGTTTCGCTTTCTTACCTTGAAAGACTGTTTATGAAAGAGGCAGCCGAAGAAAACCGGGCGAGAGGGATTTCCCTGGCCAATGATATTTGCAGGAATTATCGTCGCGAGGGGTTGTTCTTCGATGAAATACTCGACGAGGCTAAGCGTGGAGGAACACAATGAACGAGCTTCAGTTAAAGCTTTGTGATATTCAAGGCAGATTATTTGAATTATCTGCTGAGAAGAACTATAACAGCGCCGCTTTTATCAAGGCCTTTATGTTGTCCGATACCGCAAAGGCGCTTGATTCAACATATAACCGTATGCAATGGGCAGGAGAAGAATACCTGCTTGAGGAAGTCGCCTCTGCTGCAGGTACATCACTTACAGGAAACGGAGAGATATTTTCTGCGGATATGCTGTACTGGATAGGCTATATCTACCGCTATTGGCACTATTACAATGGTGAGGACAGCGCAAAGATTTATAAGCAGGCTCCCGTCCAAACAATGAAACGTAATTATATGATGTTTCACACGATGGATCCTGAACTTGCCATAGAGGATTTGAAAGAAATCCATCATCAGAAAAGGAATTGATTTCGGAGGTGCGATATGGCACTTGATAATAAATTAGGACTGACAAGCTCTGCCGACCTTGCCCGTGAAGAAGAACGCATCAGCAAGAAAAAGGCCGCGGAACTTTTTGAAAATGACGTTTTAGATCGTCTTTCTGCCGGCACGTTTTCTACATTGCAGGCAATCCATAAGTATCTTTTCGAGGATATTTATGATTTTGCCGGTGAGCTCAGAACCGTCAATATTGCAAAGGGCAATTTCCGTTTTGCGCCTTTAATGTACTTGCAGGCGGCGCTTGAGAACATCGACAAAATGCCCCAATCGAACTTTGATGAGATCGTGGAAAAGTATGTTGAGATGAACATCGCCCACCCGTTCCGTGAGGGCAACGGCCGCAGCACCCGCATTTGGTTTGACCATATTTTGAAAAATGAAATCGGTAAGGTGGTCGATTGGAGCAAGGTCGAAAGGGAAGATTATCTGCTCGCAATGGAGCGCAGCCCGATTAAAGATGTGGAAATCAAAGTGTTGCTGAAAGGTGCGTTGACAGACGAAATAAACAGCCGTGAGGTCTATATGAAAGGCATCGACCACAGCTACTATTATGAAGGTTATACGACCTTTAAGACGGAAGAATTATGATAACGAAATGAGGTGCAAATATGCCGGATAAGCATTGGCAATTTGAACTTGAAGAATATATCAGACAGGGCGAGCCTGAAAGGGCCGAAAAAAGTGAAGCCTGGCAAACGGCGATCGGCTTGCAGGCGGTTGACGGGTTGAAAACCTCTGAATATTTACTGGATACCGCAAAGGAACACATCGAGGGTAAAATCACCATCGATGAGGCGCAGAAACGTATTTACAGCTATTATGAGCAGAGAACCACGCGTACCGAGCTTGAGGACAGCACCAAAGAAGCAGATATTGTATCTGCAAGAATAACGAAGCTTTTGGGCGAAAAGGCGTTTCAATTTTCTCCTGCCGAGTGGATTACCATTCACCGCAGATTGTTCGAGGGCGTATTTGACCACGCCGGACAAATCCGAAAATACAATATTTCCAAAAAAGAGTGGGTGCTGAACGGCGAATCGGTTATCTACGCCGATTTCAACAGCATAAAAGACACATTGGATTATGATTTTGCCACCGAAAAACAGTTCTCTTATGAGGGACTGTCGGTGGAAGCATCGGTAAAGCACCTTGTAAAATTTGCATCGGACATTTGGCAGATTCATCCCTTTGGCGAGGGAAATACAAGAGCCACCGCTGTGTTTATGATTAAGTATATAAAAACTTTTGGGTTCCGGGTCAATAACGATGCGTTCCGTGAAAACTCCTGGTATTTCCGAAACGCTTTGGTTCGAGCAAACTATAACGATTTGCAAAAAGGAATCCATTCCACCACAAAGTTCTTGGAATTGTTTTTCGCAAACCTTCTGCTTGGTACAAATTACGAATTAAAGAATCGCTATATGCATGTTGATTTTGTGGATGACAACAATTCCCAAAGTATTAATTCTAAAGTTCCAAAGTATCAATTTGATACTTTAGGCTGTTCTTTAGAAGAATTTGCAGTTTTAGAATTGGTTACAAAGAACCCGACAGTGAAACAGCAAGAACTCGTTGAAGCAACCGGAAAATCTATTGCAACGATCAAGAGAATTATGAAATCGTTGCAGGATAAAAATTATATCCGCCGTGAAAGCGGTAAACGCTACGGCAAGTGGGAAGTTTTGGTTTTGAACAAGCTACAAGAAAATGCGAGGTAATTACAATGGCTAAAAAGGAAGTTAAAACAGATTTGTGGGTTGCTCGGCAACTTGATTATTGTAAAATAAATTACGACGCCCAAGGTAGCGACGTTAAAGAACTTAACAAAGCCTTACAAAACGCATCTAAAAGGGGCACTGGAAACGCAGGTTATCCAGAATTTGTTTCCGTTGTTAAAGATTTTGTTATAGTTATTGAAGATAAAGCCGATTTAGCAAAGCACGAAAAGCTGACAGAAACCGGTATTATCTCAACCGAACAGAAGGACATAACTGATTATGCTGTAAATGGTGCTTATTTCTATGCAAAACATATTGCTCAAAATAGTACTTTTAGAAAGGTATTTGCAATAGGTATTTCAGGTGATGAAAAGCATCATAAAATTACCCCTCTTTATGTTGATGATAGAGAAGGCTATAATAAGTTGCCTGATATTGAATCCTTTACATCTTTTTCTGAAGATAATATCGAAGAATACTATACCCGTTATGTATTAAATGAAAAAACGGATATAGAAAAAACAACTGAAGAAATTTTAAAAGATGCTGCGGAATTACATGAGTATTTACGCACATATGGTTCGTTAAAAGACCAAGATAAGCCGTTGGTGGTATCAGGAATTTTATTAGCATTAGATGATAAGTTTTTCAAAGTGGATGATTTGCTTGGCGATGAAACCACAACCGATGGTCAGCTTATTTACGAAGCAATAAAACGACGTTTAAAAGCATCCAATGTTGGCCCCGATGCAAAGCGTGACAAGTTGATGAGCGAATTCTCGATCATTAGAACAAGTGCGCGTTTAAATGAAGTGGACATTCGACTTGGAAAGACACCTCTTAAATTTTATACCGAATTTTTGAAAAAGAATGTATTTGATAACATCAAATATCATAGCTCTAGCGAGGATTTTATAGGTCGTTTCTACGGCGAATTTATGAGTTATTCCGGTGGAGACGGTCAAACATTAGGAATTGTGTTGACACCTCGACATATATGTGATTTATTCTGCGATTTGTTGAATATTCAGTCGAGTGATATTGTGCTTGACCCTTGTTGTGGTACAGCTGGCTTTCTAGTTGCTGCTATGCACCATATGCTTGAAAAAGCAGGCAATGATCAGACAAAACGTAAAAACATTAAAAAGAAGCAACTTCACGGGTTTGAACTTCAAAGCAATATGTTTGCCATCGCAGCTACCAACATGATTCTTCGAGATGACGGCAATAGCAATATTAAGTGCGAAGACTTTTTGCGTCAAAATTCTGCCGAGATACAACTTAAAGGTGCCACAGTTGGTATGATGAATCCGCCGTATTCACAAGGTACAAAGGCGGATCCATCGCAATACGAACTTTCTTTTGTCGAACACCTGTTAGATTCATTAGTAGAAGGAGCCAGAGCTGCTGTTATTGTACCACAGTCATCTATGACGGGAAAGACCAAAGATGAGCAAGCGCTCAAAGAAAGTATCATGAAACATCACACCCTTGAGGGGGTAATCACTTGTAATACTGATACTTTCTATGGCGTTGGAACCAATCCTGTTATTGCTGTATTTACAGCACACGAACCTCATCCAAAAGAAAAGATTTGTAAATTTATTGACTTCCGGAACGATGGTTATGAAGTTAGAGCACATGTTGGTCTTATTGAAGGAGATTCTGCAAAAGACAAACGAAAACATTTATTAGATGTATGGACCGAACGCATAGAAGCACCATCTAAATTTTGCGTAAAAACAATAGTTGAACCCAAAGATGAGTGGTTACATTCTTTTTATTATTTTAATGATGAAATACCGAGCGATGATGATTTTGAAAAATCCATCGGAGACTACTTAACATTTGAGTTTTCAATGATTATGCAAAACCGTGAATATCTATTTGAAAGAAGGGTTGATAATGAAAAAACTCAATGAAAAAAAGTGGAGACCTGAAATAATAGGAGAATTGTTTAATGTATCGGGAAGTGTAACAACTAAACCAGAAGATATAATCCCCGATGGAAATACGCCTCGTATTACCTGCGCATCTTCACAAAACGGACTCGATAATTGTTATAAAAATGCAGCCACAGAAAGTGGAGGTGTATTAACAGTAGATAGTGCAACTGTAGGAACAGTTTTTTATCAACCATTTAACTTTATTGCTACCGATCATGTTGAAAAAATCAAAAAAACGGATGATATGTTTGATGAAAATGAAGGATTGTTTCTCAAGACTGCGATAACAGTATCAGTCGGCACAAAATATCAGTACGGATATAAATTTTCGCAAAACAGAATAAAGCGACAAACCGTTTTCCTTCCAGTAAACGATGATGGCGAGCCAGACTATGAATACATGAGAGAATATGTTTATCATCAGCGTAAAACAATGATAGATAAATACATATGCTTTGCCAAGAAACAACTCTCAAAAATGCAGTATAAAGAGATACCAACATTAAGTGCAACAAAATGGGCACCCGTTATTCTTGATGATATTTTTTTCATAGGTAGCGGAACTCGTCTTGAGACACGTAATAAACAAGATGGAAATAGACCTTTTGTTGGAGCCGCTGACAATAACAATGGCGTTACAGGGTTTGTTTCAAATAACAATGCTTCAAACGATAGTAATGTTCTCGGAGTTAATTATAACGGAAATGGAATGTGTATAGGCTTCTACCATCCCTATGAATGTATTTTCTCAGATGATGTGAAACGCTTTCATTTGAAAAATCATGAAGATAATGCATATGTTCTGTTATTTTTTAAGTCTATTATTCTTAAACAAAAAAGCAAATTTGGTTATCTTTATAAATTTAATGCCGAGCGGATGGCCAAGCAAAGATTACTCGTTCCAGTAAACGATGATGGTGAACCTGATTATAAGTATATGGAGCAGTATGCAAAAAACATGATGTTCAAGAAATATAAACAATATATTGCTTTTCTTGAAGCTAAAGAGAATATTTAGATGTAAAATAAGTTAGGAGAAATTATGAAGATTACGAAGATAGAAATAAGTCATTTTCGTGCACTAGAAAACTTTGTTTTATCAATTGAAGAGGATTTGTCTGTGGTTATCGGTAAAAACAATACCGGAAAAACCTCGTTGCTTAGTATTTTAGATAGATTTTTAGGCGAATCTAAATCTTCATTTGAATTTCATGATTTTAATAAGAAATATCTTGCAAGCAAATTCCCGTTCAACCAAGAAAAAGTTCTGTCTGTAGAAGAATATGATCCGTTTTATATTTCGTTAACTATACACATTGAATATAACAAAACAGATTATATTGGGAATTTAGCTAATCTATTTGTGTCTTTAGATCCCAAAGATAAGACCGTAATTATTAGATTTGAATATGTAATGACATATGAACTGTATCTAAGCGCAGCAAAAGATTATACTACGTACTGTAGCAAATCTGGTAAAAAGGAGCGCACCATACGTGAATTTGTGGAAAAGAACCATTCGAAATATTTCAAGCAAGTCATTAAAAGCGTTAATCCGGTTGATACAAATGAATATGTCGAAATTAAAGAGAAAAGTAATATTCAGCGAATTATTAACTTTAAATATATCAATGCTATTCGTGATGTAAGCAATTTGGATGAAGCAAAAGCAAAAAGTCAAACTTTATCAAAATTGGCAGCAAAATATTATGAAGCCAGACGACAAGAAACATTGGATGACAGATTATTTGATGATGTTTTAAAAGGCTCAGATATAAAACTCGACCGAACTTATAAAAAAATATTCAAAGATGTCATAATGGATATAGAACGTTTTTCATATGGCAAGGGGGAGGCTCAAATATTTGTAAAATCTATGCTAAGCGCTTCTACATTGATAAAAGAAAATGCTAACGTAGTATACAGCAAGGATGCGGAATTTCTGCCTGAAGAATACAACGGTCTAGGATATATGAATCTTTTTGCGATGATATTCTACATAAACATTCAAATAGACGAATTTAGAAAGATTACCAAAGCTAATCAAGTTCCTGCTGACATAAATCTACTATATATCGAAGAACCAGAAGCTCACACTCACCCGCAGATGCAGTATGTTTTCATTAAGAATATTCAAACCAAATTACAGGAGGGGTGCAAAGGTAAAGAAGGAGAAGATGAAATTAATCTTCAGATGATTTTGTCTTCCCATTCTTCGCATATTGTGTCCCAAAGTGATTTTGAAAAAATCAAATTCTTTTATCGGGAAAATGATGCAATCTATTCGAAAGATTTATCTGATTTAAAAATTGAAATGATAAATTCTGTTGATGACGGCGAAAATCGTTATAGATTTTTGAAGCAATATTTAACGCTGGAGCGTTCTGAGTTATTTTTTGCAGATAAAGTTATTTTTGTTGAAGGTGATACGGAAAGAATACTTATTAATGCAATGATGCAGAAAACAGACATAGCCAACAAAGATATCGATGGGTATGTACCTTTAATGTCCCAAAATATATCTGTCGTTGAAGTCGGTGCATATTCACATGTTTTCGATGAATTTATCAGTTATTTGGGGATGAAAGCATTGATAATAACAGATATCGATTCAACAAAAAGGAAAATTGCTTCAAATGGAAGAACATATTATGAGGCCTGCAAGGTGTCTTCAGGTGAAGAAACTAGTAACGCTTCATTAAAACATTACTTCAAAAGTATTCCTTTTGATAAATTGAAATCACTGAAAAAAAAAGAGAAGGTATTAACAAAAAACAACGAAGGAAAATGGATATCTGATCCTAAGGGTATGGTTAGAATTGCCTACCAAACCCCGCAAAATCGATACCACGCTAGAAGTTTTGAAGATGCTTTTATTTGTTGCAACTATGAATTTGTTAAACAACACAAAAATGAGTTTAAGGGATTAAAGAATCGAAATCTTATTAAAGATTCGAAAGGTTCTTATTACGAAATAGCAAATAAATGTATTGACAAAAAGAGTGCATTTGCTACAGATATTCTCTATTTTAGCGATGAAAATTACACTAATTGGATAATCCCTGACTATATTAAGGAGGGACTGGAATGGCTGGCAAAATAAATTCCCACCTTGATAAAATTTATAAAAAAATCGATAGTCATAAGAACTTTGTGGTTAACGGCGGTGCCGGTAGTGGCAAAACATATGCACTGATTCAATCTTTGCAACATATATTTTCTAACAATCCTAATGCTAGGGTGGCGTGTATCACTTATACAAACGTAGCGGTTAATGAAATCAGGGAGAGGGTCCCCTTTGAAGGTTTGTTCGTTGATACCATACACAACTTTGTTTGGGAGCAAATCAGGAATTACAAAAGCAACTTATCATCTGCTATTGTTGAATTAATATTATGCGAAAAAGAAACTAGAGGTGCAGGTATTAGATATTTAGGCGAACAAAATATTACATATGATACTTACCATCCTGAAACCATCGAATATAAAGAATACTTAAATGTAGAAGATGGCGTTATATCTCATGACGAAGTTTTGAAGTTAGGCAAGCTTCTGTTTTCAAAATATCCATTAATAAATAGAATTTTAGCAGATAAATATGATTACATTTTCGTAGATGAATATCAAGATACCAGTAATTTGATAATTTCTTTGTTATTAGAAACATTTATTGGTCACAAACCTAAAACACTAATTGGATTATTTGGTGATCCAATGCAATCAATATATGGGACCGGTATAGGAGACGTTGGAAAATATATTACTGATGGTGTATTGGATGAGGTTGTAATCGAAGGAAATCGCCGTTGCTCTGAAAAAGTAATCAATTTGTTAAACAAAATAAGAACAGATATTACTCAAACTCCGGAAAATTCAAACTTGGAAGGTAATGTTACTTTTCTGTATTCAAATAACAGCACGGATATTGACATTGTAAAACAGCATTTCGCTTTTAAAGATTGGGATTTTAATAATTCTGAAGATACCAAGGAATTGTATTTGACACATCGATTAATATCACGCAGGCATAATTTCCAATCATTTTTGTCTGCATATACAAACACAGATAGAATATTTGGAGATTCTCCAGATAAACTTATATCTCATTTACTTAAACTTCAAGAAATGATTCGTTTATATGAAACGAAGAAATATTATGAATTCATAAAAGCAACTGATTATAAAATATTTTATCACAAAGATAAACAAAATCTTTATGATAAAATTCAAATACTTTCTGGAATGAAAGAGGCGACTATCCAAGAGATAGTGAAATTTGCAAATGAATCAAAGATTTGTATTATAGACGATAAGCTCAAACAGTTTGCTGCTGATCATGAAGAACTCTACACACAAGTCATGAACATTAAATACAGCGAGCTTGTTAATCTGTATGAATATGTTAACAAGCATTCTCCATATTCTACTCAACACGGAATTAAGGGTGCCGAATTTAATGATGTATTTGTAATACTAGATAACGGAAACTGGAACAATTATAACTATGAACAGTTGCTCGGAACAGTTAGAAACCAAAATACTTACGACCGAACACACAAGCTGTTCTACGTAAGTTGCTCAAGAGCGAAAAGAAACTTGGTTGTTTATTGTCCAAATTTCAAAGAGGGTATGAGGGCAAAAACTGAGGAATGGTTTGGAAAAGAAAATATGTTCTTAGTAGATAAGTCTGTGTAATGACATGTACTATATAGACTAAAGGGGACCTATATGTATAAAGATCCGAAAAACTTCAATAAAATGAAAGGTGCAATGTTTAATTCCTTCTTAGTCGAAAGTACAAAATGCTTGGAACCAACAGAAACATGTACAGAAGAATTAATTGACTCTCATTCTATTCAAGATAGTAGGATTTTAGAGGTACTCGCTGAAGACAACCATGTTATTCGCATTACATTTGATAAATCCTGCATCTCAAAATCCACACAAGATAATCCTATTATGCCATATTGTAAATATGATTCAATCAGTGTTCATAAGGCATCTGTTTTTAAGGGATTATGCAATAAACATGATACGGAAATTTTCAGGCCTATAGATGTGGAAGTTTTAAATATGGATAATAAAGAACATGTATTCCTTCTGACATATCGTTCAGTAATGAAAGAATTATCCACAAAAATCAAAGTCGCTGGAATGGCACAGTCAACCTATTTGTCAAAAAAGAATTTAGGTGAAATTTCCGGAGATGTACCAACAATAGAGGGAATATATGCGGTTCAGTTATACGCGTCCGCATATGAAATGTATGAATATAAAAAGCTTTTTGACGAAAAATATCTTTCTAAAGATTTTGCTTCTCTGTATAATAAATATTTAATACTAGATGGCAACCCTACATTCGCAACCTCAGCCGTTTTCACTCCTATGGAAATGGCATTAAAAAAAGAAGAAGTTGATGAAAAATTATGTGTTAATATTTTTCCATATCAAGGAAAAGTATTTGTCTTATTTTCTTGTTTAAATGAAGATGCTGTTTATTTAGACAAATATGTTGACGAAATATTTGAAGCAACAGATTATTATCAAAAATATTTAATTTCTAAACTGGTTTTGAGAAATTGTGAAAACACGGTCTTTGCTCCCCGTTATTTTAAGCAATGGACTCAATCTAAAAAAGATACTATCCTTAAATTTTTTCATGACACATTGTATGGGGATTACGCAGATTACGAAAATGCAGACTTGTATATATTTTAATAAAGCGCTATACAAACAGGCACGAGAGATGGCCTCCCGTGCCTGTTGTTATTTAATGTATTTGATTATGAGTTCAGCTCATCGACACCATCGGTGTACTTGCTTTGAGATATGAGCTTGTTGCGGTAATGATAGTGTCAATACTTTTTCGCAAAAACAGTTTCAGCCGTTTAGTGGCCGGTAGTCAGCCGGCTACGATATCAGACTGTAGATCATCTTCCATGTGGTTCAGATGATCCATGTTCATGTAGCGTCTTGCGCCCCATTGGGTTCCGACTACATGGCGCAGTCTGGCACATACAAGCATCAAAGCACTCTGTCCGTCCGGGAATGCCCCGATGGCTTTGGTTCGGCGTTTGATCTCGCGGTTTAACCGCTCGATCGTGTTGTTTGTCCGGATCCTCGTCCAGTGCTGGGTGGGAAAATCCATATAAGTAAGAGTCTCATCTATGCCGTCCTGCAGTTTCTTTTTGACTCCAGTTAAGTTTTGAGGGTAGAATGAGATTATGGATCACTCCGTATTGCTGTTTTTATTCTGTGTTTCGTCAGGAATTGGGGTGTCCGTATACACAATAATGAAGGATGATGGAAGATGAGAATTTTAATCGCCGAGGACGAACGCCCTTTAGCGAAGGTGCTCGTAAAACTTCTGGAGAAAAACAACTATTCCGCCGACGCGGTGCATAATGGAGAGGACGCATTGGCGTATCTTGACGGCGGCAATTATGACGTGGCGATCTTCGATGTTATGATGCCGAAAATGGACGGCATTACGGCGCTGAAAAAGCTGCGGGCGTCCGGCAGTCAAATTCCGGTTCTGATGCTGACAGCCAAATCCGAAGTGGATGATATGGTGCAGGGCCTTGACAGCGGCGCAAACTATTATCTGACAAAGCCGTTTCATACCAAAAGCCTGCTTGCTGCGATTCGCGCCATTACGCGGACGCAGACGGAGGTGGATACAAAGCTGTCGTTCGGAAACATCACGCTGGATCGTGCGACTTTTGAGCTGTCGTCTCCCACCGGCAGTTTCCGGCTGGCGAATAAAGAGTTTCAAATGCTGGAGATTTTTATGGCAAATCCGCACCATATTTTTTCGGCGGAACGCCTGATGGAAAAAATATGGGGATATGATACGGACGCAGAGATCAATGTGGTCTGGGTGTATGTGTCCTATCTGCGAAAGAAACTGACGGCGCTTCACGCCGACATCGTTATTAAAGTGTCCAGAAATATCGGATACGCTTTGGAGGCGGCAGATGATAAAGAAGCTTAAAATCCGATTTATATGTCTGGCTATGGCTGCACTTTTTACCGTGCTTGCCATTTCCGTTATTGGAATGAATGCAATCAACTATGCAACGATCGTAAAAGATGCGGATGCCATTCTGACGTTTCTGTCCGGAAATAAAGGCGTATTTCCCGAAGCGGAGAAGGAACACAAAGCACCGGACGCGCCGGATGCACCAAATGTCCCGGATGCACCAGATACGCCGGATACTCCGAAGGTGCCGGATGCGCCGCGCCCTTTTTCCCCTGAAACGCCATACGAATCCAGGTATTTTTCTGTCCTGATCGATGCAGTGGGGAAAATCATTCGTGTCGATACAAGCAGGATATTTTCTGTTGATTCTGAAAAAGCGGGCGAATATGCCGAAAAAGTGTTTTCCTACGGTAAAGAATCGGGATTTGCAGACGAATACCGATATTTGCAAAGCAATGAGGGCAGCAATACCCGCATCATTTTTCTGGATTGCGGAAGAAAGCTGGATGGATTCTATACGTACCTCTGGATCAGCATCGGTATGACCATCGCGGGTCTGATCGTGATGTTTTTTGTCATTGTTTTCTTCGCCGGAAAAATTGTTCGCCCGATGGCAGAAAGTTACGAAAAGCAGAAGCGGTTTATCACCGACGCCGGCCATGAGATCAAAACCCCGCTGACCATTATCAACGCAAATGTAGACTTGCTGGAAGACGACCCGGAGGATGCTGACTGCCTGCACGATATTCGGCAGCAGGCAGAGCGGCTGACGACACTGACCAATGATCTTGTTTATCTCGCTCGTATGGAAGAAGCAGACAGGCCTCTTGAAATGGCAGATCTTGCTGTCTCTGACATGATTACCGAGGCTGCCGCGGCTTTCCGCGGGCCGGCGCTGCTGCAGGAAAAAGAATTTGTATGTCAGATCCAACCGGGGCTTTTTATGAAGGGAAATGATAAAGCAATCCGGCAGCTCATCAACATTATAATGGATAATGCATTGAAATATTCGCCGGAAGGCGGAAGGATTGCGATTCACTTTTCAAAGATCAGACGGTCCTTGCAGCTTGACATCTGCAATACGACGGAAACGGCTGTAAATGGGGAAGCATTGGAACATGTTTTTGATCGGTTTTATCGCATGGATCCATCCCGAAATTCAGCAACCGGCGGACATGGAATCGGCCTTTCGGTTGCGAAAGCAATCGTGGAGGCGCATCACGGGACGATCCGGGCATGGTCAGAAGACGGCAATTCCTTTCACATTACCTGTATTTTTCCTGTTTGATTTAATTCCAGTTAAGGTTCAAAGTCCAGAATGTACTTATATTCGATTTGGGAAATATTTTTCGGACGCAGCGTGCTGAAAGCATATTTCCGAAATAAAAACAGAATAAGCAGGAGATGCAGGACAATGAAAAATTTTTTACGGAAACTTTTAAATCTCTTTCTTGTGTGCAGTATGATATGCAGTACATGGGAGCTGCCTTCCGTTGCGATGGCGGCAGAGGAAAAGGCAGATTATGAAGTGAATCTGTCGGATATGGCTTGCGGTGCGGCCGGAGAGGAACAAAAGGATGTTCCGGTGTATACGGCGGCGGACTTTGATGTTTTTCTGGAGGATTACAACAACGGAGCACTTCCGGATTTTTACATTACGGAATTTTTGTTTGACGGGATTTCCCAGGTGAAGAAAATATCCAGGGATGATGCCACCGGGGAAGTGACTGCCAAAGTCATTGAGACCAGAGCACTGAATGTAAATACAACCGGAAACATCCGCTTTTACGGAACGGCAACCGATACCATGATTGCAGTGAATACAAATGATGTCACCGGCGAAATCTGTCTGGTTCTGGATGGCGTCAGCCTTACCTCTGCAAAAGCGACTCCGGCGATCATGGTTTATAACAGGGATGTCAATTACAGTGATTGTAAAGTAACCTTGCAGACCGCGGAAGGGTCAGAAAACCATATTACCGGCGGAAAATTGAAAAAAGTCAGTACCATGACAGAGGATCAGGCGGACACATATACAAAAATCAGCAGTATTTACGGAGATACCGGGGACGCGTATTATTATGTATATACAGAAGAAGAAATAAAGAACCTGTTATTTGCCCAGGAAACGGCGGATAATGAAAAAATAGCAGAGGGCGATCCCTATCGCTATTATAAATACGGGGGTGCCATCGGATCGGACATCACACTGTATTTTACCGGAGACGGATATCTGGAGGTCGCCAGCCTTGAAGATGAAGGGGTGGAAGGAAAAGGCGATTTAATTTTTACGGGAGGATGCGGAGAATACCGGATTACTTCTTATGATGACGGATTAAATGCGTCTACTTCGGGAACGGACATTTCTATTGATGTGGAATCGATGTTCGTCAGTGTAAACAGTGACGCGGAGGAAGGCGATGCCATTGATTCCAATGGTACCATTCACATTGAGGGCGGTACGGTATTTGCCCTTTCTCATCCTGACAGTCAGGACAATGGACTGGATTCTGACAGGGGAACTTATATCAACGGCGGAACCGTGGTGGCTACGGGAAATATGGCAGATACGGTTTCGAATGATTCCGGGCAGAACTTTATCAATCTGGTGTTCAGAAACCGGCAGGCTGCCGGTACACTGATCGGTATGACGTCTGCGGATGGCGTGCCGGTGATGGGATATTTGGCTGATCGATCGTTTACAAATCTGATCTATAGTTCTCCGGATCTTCAGGAAGCCACCTATTATGTCTATTGTGGCGGCAGTATTTCCGGAGAGGAGATCAACGGGTTATATACAGAAATCAACGATTATGCGCCCGGAACCCAGCAGCAGTGGAGCGGCAGCAGCGGATTTGGCGGACGTCCGGACGACGGCCAGCAGCCGGGACAGGAAGGAATGACGCCGCCCGACGGCCAGCAGCCGGGGCAGGAAGGAATGACGCCGCCTGACGGCCAGCAGCCTGGACAGGGACAGGCAGGAAATGATTCGGGCGAGGCTTCCATAGAATTTACGCTTTCGGCAACTGCTCACACTTTTTATAATGTGACAGATTATACGCCATCACAGATTCTTTCCGGAGATGTCAATATGGATGGAGACATTACTGCGGATGATGCACTTGCCATTTTACAGATTGCCGCAAAAATGCAGACCCCGGCAAAACAGCAGAGTGAGGCGGCAGATGTCAATGGCAGCGGTTCAGTGGACGCGGCAGACGCACTGCTGGTACTGCAGAAAGTTGCCAAATTGATAGATGTATTCCCTGTGTGATTATATAAAGTATCCGTTATATTATTACGGCACAAGCCGTTCAATGACCGGCAATCTTGCGCCCATTCTGCAAAGCAGTTCATTGCTGATACTATCAGAGTTATCCGCAACAATTGGAGCGGATAACTCCTCTGCGGTATCGGATCCAATCATGATTGCGGTGTCGCCAATAGCAATGCTTTCGATTCCCGTAATGTCAACTGCAAGCTGATCCATACAGATACGGCCAACGATTGGAACAAGGTGATTTCCTATCTGTGCATAGCCTTTCCCACAGGAAAGATTTCTTGGAAAACCATCGCCATATCCAATCGGCAGGATGGCAATTCTGCTGTCCTTTTTCGCTGTGAATGCTCTGCCGTAACCGACACTCTCGCCTTTGCAAATATTTTGTATATGTACTACCCTGGCTTTCAAAGAAAGCACCGGGCGCAGATCGAGTTTCAGGGCAGTATTGTAATCCGGTGTACTGAGAACACCATATAAAGCGATACCGATCCTGGCATAATCGCATTGGAGCCCAGGATAATTCAACAGACCATAGCTGCTCTGCATATGCAGCTTCGGAACAGACATATTATTGTGCTTCATAAGATCAATCAACCGGAAAAATCGATGGATTTGTTTTTCGGTAAACGCCACGTGATCGGGCAGAAGACTATCCGAACAGCATAAATGCGTATAGATTCCGCATACGTTGAGATTTCTCATTGCAAAGACTTTTTTTATTTCTGAGAAATCATCGCAGGGAATTCCCAGCCTGTGCATACCTGTGTCGATCTTGATATGAACTTTCAGGTCGATATTTTGCTGATTAAGCGCCCTGGCATGTTCAAAACTGACTACAGTTTGCATTAAGCCATATTTTTTCAAATCTCGTACCCGATGAACATCCGTATAACCGAGAATCAGAATTTCTCCCCGTATCCCATATTTGCGCAGGGAGATTCCCTCGTCGATAGTAGCGACAGCAAATGATTTTACTCCGATTTTGTTCAGATGGGCGGAAACCGCAAACGCGTTATGGCCGTATGCTTCGGCCTTCATAACCGCCATCAGGCTGCATTTCGGAGGCATCGCCTGCTGCAATTCTTTTGCATTATGTTCCAGGTTGTTCAAATCAATTTCAATCCATGCCCGGTCTGTATCATGAATGCGCTTTCTTTTCCCGGGATTGCAGCTGTTCCATATTTCTGCAGCTGTAATTCCAATCGCTGCCGACGTTAAACTGACAACAAAAAAGTGCATTAAACTGTTATTCACAAGCAGGTTTTGCATATGAAGGAGTTTGGCGATCCATCTTACTCCCACAATCACCATCGGATGCATGATGTAAATGACCAGAGCGGATGTTCTGAATAATCGGGAACATTTTCCCTTGCAATGTAAAAGCGCGTGAAAAAGGAAGAACATACAGGGCAGCAAAAACAGATACATGCTGTCGTGGCGCTGCAAGTCGTAATCATGCAATGTCAGCGCTTCTCCCAGCATGAGGCCAAGGCTGACGGCAAATCCGCAGACGCTTTGAACAGACGATAGCTTTTTTGGATGTTCTGCAATATATCCGCCCAAAACGAAGAAAATCGGTGCATAAAAAATGCCGTTCCTTGTATAGTCTGTCACCTGAAAAATGAGATCGTAAAAGCTGTGCATACCGGGAATTGTTGCGGCAATTCCGTAATAGCTGTCACCAAATAAACCGACAAGGTATAATCCGAAGGTAATAACGATCGCCCGCATATAGTCTGCTTTCCTGACCAGATACCAGGCGATTGCCCCACCCAGGGCAGCGGCAGGAAGATACCACAGGTGATACATCGTACCGTCAAAAAGAATGTCTTTTAGAATATCCGGCAGAAGATGGTTTCCCGAAAAATAGCCATTGTACACATTGATCGGGATGTAAATGAGAATCGCAATGCCGTAAATTTGCAGCGTGCTTCTTACGAACGCCTTTAATTTTTCGGTGTTGCGGGCATATCTGGAAATCAAAAAGAATCCGGATGTCATAAAAAAGAATGGAACCGCCACACGGGCGATGATCCGCGTCAGGATAAAATCGCCCGTTTCACTGAGGGTCAGCAAAGGCGAGGTATGAATCGTAATGACCAACACTGCGGCAATCATCCGAAAATAGTCAATGCCTGCGTATCTCTGGTTCATGGCTTTCATTGTTCTATGTAACACCCAATCAGCTTGTCCAACATATCTGCAAACGACAGACCGATTCCTTTCATCATATTGGGATAACGGCTATGGGGAGTAAAACCGGGAATGGTATTGACCTCGTTGAAAATAATTTCGCCGGATGGCGTCAGAAACATATCTATTCTCGCAAAACCGGAGCAGCCCAGTGTCCTGTATATGGTTACGGCGGTATTTTGAATCCGCTTTTCTGTTTCCTGAGGGATCCTTGCGGGCATATGGATTTTTGAGGATTTCAGTGTATATTTTTCGGTATAATCAAAGAATCCGTTTGACAGCTCTATTTCGTCCACCCGGCCGACGGTCAGCGTATCAGTCCCCAGAACGGCACATCCTACTTCAAAGCCGTCAATTGCTTCTTCCACGATGACTTCTGTATCATGTGAAAATGCCAGTTCTATGGCTTCGTTCAATTCTTGCGGCGCCAAAACTTTGGTTATTCCAAAGGATGATCCTGCACGGACGGGTTTTACAAACTGCGGATAGGTCAGATCCGCTGTTGATAATGCGGTTCTCATTTGAGAGCGATTAAAAGTGATTGATTTTGGTACGGATATTCCGGCAAGGCGCACGAGCTTGTGGGCCCTGTCTTTATCCATACAGATCGCGGATGAAAGTGTGCTGCACCCGATCAGCGGTATGCCCGCCAGTTCAAATACCCCCTGCAGGGTGCCGTCCTCGCCGTTCTTACCATGCAGAATCGGAAATACCAAATCAACAGAAAGAAAGGTGTATTGACCTTCGGAAAGCTCCAAAAATCCCTTTTGGGAACGGCTTACCGATACAGTCACGGGATAAAGATGATTCAAATCCCGGATCCATGTATGATCTGTTATGTTTTCGTAACAGCCTTTGTAATGATACCAGTCTCCATCTTGTGTGATTCCTATGGGAATAATGTGGTATTTCGCCGGATCAAGATTTTCCAAAACAGAGAAGGCCGATTGCAGAGATACCGCATACTCTGTGGACTTCCCACCAAAAATAACGGCAATTTTCTTTTTTTGCATAAGCCTTCCTCCTCAAAAAAAAACACTCTTGCTTTGGCACATTAAGTGTACCAAAAACAAGAGTGTTGTTTATTTGTTTATCCGCAAGGTTTCCTGTAGATTTACTGCAAAAATTCTTACGATTTTCCTACAACGTGGGAAGAATGACTTCAAATTCTATTGTTTCCCGTTTGCTTTTTGCAGATATTACGCCTCCGTGCAGTTCGACGATCTGTTTCGCAATTGCCAGCCCCAATCCGGCTCCGCCATTTTTTGTGCTGCGTGCCGCATCAAGCCGGTAGAACTGTTCAAAGATCCGCGCCAGCTTTTCTTCCGGAATGGTATCACCTTGATTGATAAATCGGATTTTCAGTCTATCGGCCTGCGCGGTAACAACAATATCTATCATCGTATTTTCAAAGCTGTAAATCACGGCGTTACGCAATAGATTATCAAATACCCGCTGTATTTTGTCCGCATCGCACCGCAGCATGACATCCTCAGCAATACTGAGATTACAGTTAAGATTTTTTTCCTTCATCATCGGCTTAAATTCATAGATTAGCTGTTCAAGCAACCGCGTCAGATTGATTCTGCTGTATTGGAGCGTAATCGTAGAAAGATTAAACCTTGCGATCTCAAAGAATTCGTTGATCAGATCTTCCAGGCGGTCTGCCTTGTCCAATATAATAGACAGATATTTTTCCCGAAGTTCTTCTGATATTTGTCTTTCATCATGCAGCAGATTTAAGTATCCAATCACTGAGGCAAGCGGAGTTTTCAAGTCGTGCGCGAGATACATGATCAAATCATTCTTTCGCTGAACAGCGTCATTGGCATCGTGGATATTCCGCAGCGCCTGTTCTCTTGCTAAATTTAACTCATTTTGTATGTCGCTCAATTCTTCCGGCAGTTCAATTAAATTATCGTCCGGATGGGAAAGAATTTTTGCGGCATCAATGACACTGTTTAGATACTGCATGGCCCTTCTGGTTGAAACGATGGCCAAAACAAACGGACCAATCAGGAGGGTAAGGGCGATAATAATCAGATAGAGTATTTCCATTACACGCAATATCTCATATAATGGATCGCCGTATTGCCAGAGATGACGTGTGAAAATGAATCTTGCAAGGAAAAAGCCGCCGATCAGAATGCACAACAGAATCAAATAGAAACGGATATATTGGTTAATGACAGACCTGGATAGCTGCAATACTCTGCGTTGTTCTTTATTTTTCAATGATATAACCTACTCCCCATACTGTTTTAATAAATTTCGGCTTTTTGGCCGGTTCGTTCATCTTTTCCCGCAGTCTGCCGATATGTGCCATCACAGTATTGTTGCTCTGAAAAAACTTTTCTCCCCATACTGCTTCATATAATTCCTCTGACGGGACAACAATGCCCTGGTGATCGCACAAATACCACAGGATTGAAAATTCGATGGGCGTTAGCTGTAATTCTTTTCCAAACACAAGACATTTGTGATTGTCTTTATTGATGACAAGGCCCCTGATATCATATTCATGTGCAGTTTCTTCCTGTTTTTGAGCGGGGGTATTATATCTCATATACCGTCGTAATTGTGTTTTTACTCTGGCAACGACCTCCAGCGGATTAAATGGCTTTGTGATATAATCATCGGCGCCGATGGTAAGCCCCATGATCTTATCGCTGTCCTCGACCTTTGCGGTAAGCATGATGACGGGATAATAGAATTTTTCTCTGATCTTCTGACAAATATGAAATCCGTCCACATCCGGCAGCATAACGTCTAATATCGCTAAATCTAAATCGGCTTCCTCAATACACTTCAGGGCTTCTGCACCATTGTAAAATTTATATACCGAGTATCCGTCATTTTTTAAGTAGACTTCAATTAAATCTGCGATTTCCTTTTCATCGTCTACGACCAAAATGTTTTCGCGCATACTTCCTGCTCCTTATTTTTCAGCACAGCTTCCGCAGTTTATTATAGCTTCCCTTTCTTTGTACCATCCAGGAAAACAGTAACTGCATTATACCGCAATGGATGGAAGATACAATATCTTGGCCTGTATCTTAAAACTTTTATAATGTCATCTTAAAATTTTATTTTGGTGATGAGATACACCAGGCCTGCAAAAAACAGGATTCCGCAGAGAATGGCAATTACCTCCAGATGATGTGCCTGTATGAAATAAATATAACTGTATCCGGTGCGCGCTGCGTTCCATTCGTACATTTTTGTGCCATTCTCATAATATATTTTCGGCACCGGTACCCGGATCATTCGGGACAGGAGATAAATCAGCGCATTGCCCAGAAATCCCAGGGCAGAAACGCACAGGGCGATAATTTGTTTCATTTTTTGTGTGCCTTTTGCCTCGATTTCCTTTACAGCGGGAATGTCCCGGTCGCTTTCAAAATCATCATTTAAAAGATAATCGGTGGTCACGTGAAATAGTTTACTCAGCTGCTGTATATTCACAGTAATGATGTCATCTTATCACAACGTCCGGCGAAACTGCCACCACTTCAACGTTACAATCCCGCAATCAAAGTTTACATGTGCTATTTTTCTTTTACAATGATTACAAATATTACAAATTGATGACATTTCCATCCGACCGAAATGGTATAATAAACGCATGACGAGGGATTAGAACTTACGCCAAGGAGGGAAAATGTTGAAACGGATTTTAATTGTGGAAGACGATCCGTCGATTTGTGAATTGCTGGAAATGAATCTGACGGTGGCCGGATATGATTGTATACAGGTTTATGACGGCAGGGCGGCGCTTTCAATGATCGAAGAGCAATCCTTTGATCTGGCTTTGCTGGACATTATGCTGCCGGAAATCGACGGATTTGCCCTTCTGCCATATATGCGGCAGAAGGAGATCCCGGTGATTTATCTGTCGGCGAAAAGCGAAGAAGCAGACCGGGTTCGTGGCCTGCGTCTGGGTGCGGAAGATTATCTGGTGAAGCCTTTCAGTGTGCTGGAGCTGCTGGTGCGAATCGAAAAAGTACTCAGCCGCCGGGATCCCGGCGACCGTGTGCTGTGCTGCTGCGGCGTGCAGGTGAACAAAGAGGAACGCAGTGTCTTTGCGAACGGACAACCGGTAGATTTAAAGCCTATGGAATACGCGCTGATGCTGATGTTTCTGGAACATCCGAATTACGTCTTTTCCCGGGAACAGCTGCTGCACGAGGTATGGGGCGATGATTATTTCGGAGAAACGCGGACGGTGGACAACCATGTGAGTATCCTGCGAAAGAAGCTGCACTGGGAGGAAAAAATCGTGACGCTGCACCGGGTGGGTTATAAGCTGGAGGTGAAAGAATGAAACTCTGGCAGAAAATTGCGGTTTGCGCCACCGCTGTCACATGGCTGGTGCTGGCCGTGGTCTTTGTGGTGAACTTTGGCGTACAGACGAAAGATTTGCAGAACATAGAAGCCGAAGGCCTGACCCACGCCATGGAACTTTGCAGAGACGCGCTGGATGCGTCCATGGATCCTAAGTACCATACACTGGCAGAGCAGACACAGAACAGTCTGGCCCAGTATTTTTTTGCAAATTATGTAACGAATACAGAAAATGGGGAAATTGCTTACGCCCTGGCTGCGGATGGAAAGCTGCTGTTTTGCCGCACCACCTACGATCCTGCCAAAGGTGCGCCAAAGCAAAAGAAAGATAATGCCATATACAGCTGGCGGATCAAAACTGACGACGGTATGGCGCTGGTGGTTGGTGGCGCGTCACATTTTCGTGATGATCTGGTAATTTATGTCAGCCGAAGCCTGACACCGCTGTATGATTGGATGCGCCGGGCGTGGAACATGGGACTGCTGACTTTAGCTTTCGCAGCGCTTTTAGACGCGGCTCTGATTTTTTTGATTGTCCGAAGGGCGTTTCGTCCGGTGCGCAGGCTCACCGGCATCAGCGCTGCCATTGCGGAGGGAAATTATCATTTGCGGACGGCGATTCATACAAAGGACGAGATCGGTGACCTTTCCCGGTCCTTTGACGCCATGACGGACTCCGTGGAGGAAAAAATCCGCTCTCAGGAGGAAGAGCTGAAGAAGCGGCAGCTATTGATCGGCGCCCTTTCCCATGAGATCAAAACGCCGGTGACGGCGATTACAGGCTACGCGGATTCGATTTTGCGGATGCCGCTGACCGAGGCGCAGAAAATGGAATGTGTCCGGAAAATCGAAGAGGCGGGAAAGAAAATGGCGTCTTTGTCGGAACAGATGTCGGAGCTGCTGGGACTCTCGGATCAAAACCATCTGCAACAACAGCATTTTCCTGTGCAGAATCTCATCGATGCGCTGCAGGATGTATTTCCTGCCGGAGTGCAGTTTCATACGGAGATACAGACTTTATACGGGGAGGAATTGCTGCTGTATCAGCTTTGCTGCAATCTGATCCAGAACGGGCTGCGCGCCTGCGAAGGAAAGTCCCCGGTGGAAGTGCGATTTGTGAAGGGAAAGGATTGTGTACGGCTGATAGTAGAAGATCAGGGCTGCGGCATTTCGCCGGAGCATTTGCCGCTGGTGACGGAACCTTTTTACCGGGTGGATCCGGCCCGTGCCAAAGCAAAGGGCGGCTCAGGGCTGGGACTGACCATTTGCGACAGCATCGTCCGATGGCATGGCGGCCGCCTGCATCTGGAAAGCACGCCCGGTGCAGGGACAAAGGTCACGGCGGTTTTGCCGGAAATGACAAATGGATGACAAAATGCAGAGAAACCGCGGAAGACTTTTGTAAGTTGCGGCTGGTAGGATCAAAGAAAAAGCCTTAAAGGAGGAAGCAGCCATGAAATATCTTACTTTCGCAGGAATATTGATAAGTCTTTTGCTGGTTGTAAGCTGCAGCGGGCCGGAGTCCGGGACGAAGCATCCGGAACAAGTATCCCAGGCAGCAGGGACGCTGCAGGAAACACTGGATGCCCCCGGCCATGTGGAGGAAACCTTTATTTCCGCATCCGGCGTCAGCACAGTGAAAGTAGATGCAGACGTATATGTGCCGGAGGCCTCCGGCGCGAATCTGATTGAGGTAACGCCCCGGGCGTTTACGAAAAAGGATATCAGCCGTATGATCCGGCGGCACGGAAAGGCACTTACCTGGAAATACAGGACAAGCTCTGAATTATACCAGGGCGAGGGACCCGAAAAAAGTACGGATCCGTTTGAAAAATTCGATTCCTATGATCTGTGGATTTCTGCCGGAGAAGATACCGATGCTGCAGAAGAACGGGAATTGGTGGTTTCCTATGATCTGGATCCGGATACGGGGGCGCCAGTCAGTGATCCGGTGATGTATTATGGGCAGGGGTCGTGGAATTTGCAGTTTCCGGATATCGTTCCTCTGACAGACGGAAAGGCGGCGGACTGTTCCATTACGGCAGAAGAGGCCACCTCGCTGGCAGAGGAAGAAGTTTCGGCGCTGGCGTCCGGGTACGCACTGGCGGAATATGGGCAGCTGCCGGTCTACGAGGCCTGGGGCAACCCCCAGTATTATGTGCTGCGGTTTACCCGAAGCATCGGCGATATCCCGGTGAATCCTTCGGTGCCCGAGCAGGCAGGCCCGGACGAGGATTGCAGAGGTACCAGTGAAATCGATGTGGTGGTGCGCGACGATGGAGTCTGCGGCGTCAATTATTATAATCCGGAGAAGCTAAAATCTGTCACGAAAAAGAAGGTGTACCTGCTGTCCTTTTCGGAAATCTGGGATATTTTTTCCCAGATTGCGCCGCTGTCACTTCAGAAAATGGAGTCAGAAAAGGATCTGGAAGTCAACCGGCTCAGTATTTCGGAGATTCGTTTCGGGTACCGGAAGCTGCTGCAGCCGGACGGAACCTATCTGTATACGCCGGTCTGGGATTTTTACGGAACCCGATTTCTGGCAGGCACCGGCGGGTATGCCGGCGGCTGGGATACGGGCGAAACGCCGAAGGACGTGAAACTGACCATAAATGCCATGGACGGAACGGTTATTGACCGGGAACACGGGTATTGAGATGCAGAAAAGTTTATGTAAAATCATCATATACCCAACCTTTTCTTTCTGATTCGTGTCTTACAGACGAGCGCTGAAACAATGGAATGCATTCCGACGATATGGCAGGTGCGCCTTTAAGGGCGCACCTGCCGTTACAACAAGAGGAGAAATAAAGCATGTACATGTACAATCATAATGAAACAGACGAAACGCTTGTGCTGCTGACACTGGCAGGCGAACAGACGGCCTATGAGGTGCTGGTCATGCGGTATCAGCAAACGGTAACGGCTGTGGCAATGGCTGTTACAAAAAACTGGTTTACGGCCCAGGACGCGGCCCAGGATGCCTTTGTGACGGCCTGGATGAAGCTGGACACCCTGCAGGAACAGGAGAAATACTGCAGCTGGGTTTGCCGGATTGCGAAAAACTGTGCTTTGAACATGCTGCAAAGATACCGGAGCTTTCTGCCACTGGACACGGCAGATCAGCTTGGCATGTCAGACGGCAGCGAGACCAGTCCTGCCGTTCTGTATGAGCAGGCCGAAGAACGAAGGGAAATTAGAAAAAGCGTTATGCGGCTGCCGGAACGGGTACAGGCCATCATTCGTCTGCATTATTTTGAAAATCTTTCCATCGCAGAGATCGCAGACCGGATGCGGATTTCCGAAGGCACGGTCAAATGGCAGCTTCACGATGGAAGGAAGCGAATCAGAAAGGAACTCTGTGCGATGAATGAGAAATACAGCGACACGCTGGTGCAGCGTGTTATGAAAAAGGTGGAGGAATTAAAGCTCTGGCAGCTGAAAAATGACAAAAGCGGTTTTGCAGCGGCATATCAGGAAGTTTTGCGGGAAGTGGAAGCCATGCCCGAATGCAGCAAAAAGCAGCATGCGCTGGCAGACGTATTGATGCGTGGCTGGTGGTGGCTGCCCGGCAAAAAGAACGACGCATTGTTTGCCCGCATTGCCCGGGCGGCGATGGAAGGACACAATGAGGAGGTCATGATTTTTATTGTGACCCGGGAGGATGCCATGCTGCATGGCAGCGCGCTGATCGAATTTATGAAAAGCAAGCAGATTCCGCGGCTGGAAAAGGCAGGATTTCAAAAAACCTTGGGACGGGAATGGTTCTGGCTGGGGTATCGTCTGTGCCGGGCGGGAAAACCGAAAGAAGGCAGGGACGCTTATCATAAGGCCGAACTGTATCTGAAGCCGTCTGACGTTTACCGCGTGCTGGTGCCAGATACCCTTGCCCTGGAAACACAGCTGGCGACCCGGTATCAGAATACAGCAGAGGAAAAATATCTCATTTGCGCGGTGGCGGAGGAATATCGCCGGATTGACGGCCACCTTCGTTTCTGGACGGAAGAAGGCATTCGCGAAGGCGGACTGCTATCCATAGACGATATTGACAGAAGGTGCATGCATCTGTTTCGCAATGCGTCCGGCTGCGACGGGTATTTCTTTCAGAAACTTGCACCCGGCGAGATCTATACGGGGACGGACGGCTCCACGCTTCGTTATCTGTCGGAGGACGAGGTGGCGGAAACGCCTGCCGGACGGTTTTCCCATTGTCAGCTCTGGGAAGTGCGGCGCTGGACGCTCTTCCTTAAAATTGTTTGCAGAACCTTTTACAAGGATGGTGTCGGAATTGTGCGCCAGGAAAATGTCATTGACGGCGTGAAATACACTCGTGTACTGAAATCCTATGTGATCTGTGGCGGAAAGGGGATGCTCCCGTTTTACCCGGGCAATACCTGGGAATATATCAGCGAGGATGCCGGAAACGGAATTTCCTCCGAACTAAAGACTGCGGTTTCCTATGCCGATGAGGGAACCATCCTTCTTTCCTGTTGGGAAAATACCGAAAGAACGGCCTATGACGAAACTGTCTGGAGCGATATGGTGCAGAAAATAGCCCGGGAGTATCATCATTCGGACACCCATGGCAATCTGTCGATCTGCGATGTGTCCGAAAGCATTGAGCGGGCAGAGCAGCTGGCCGTAACGCCTATGCAAAAGGCGCATACCAAAGCAGCAGCATCGGCTGCCCGGCGGATCATGGACACAGACACCGGATTTCATCCGGACACAGATGTGACGGGACACTGGAATTTTTTTGAGCGGCAATATATTCGCAGGAAAGGCGGGGTTCTGCTGCTGACGGAATACAATCCGCGCTGGTCATTTGAATGGAAAAAATCAGGCGTGATGGGACTGGCAGGGGAACCGATTTTTTACAACAGCATCTTCGGCATCCTGCGGGATGTGACAAACTGCATCTGGTCCGACGCATGGCAGGTGGGCGCCTCCGAGGTGGAATATACGAGAGGCCCGTATGAGATCAGAACCCGGATTCGCTGCGAAGACGGCGGAACCATTACCACGAGGGCAGGGCGTTTTGAACATTGTCTGAAGCTGTGTCTGGACACGAAGGGACTGGACGGCGGCTTATACTATCAAAACGGAAAGAAAGCATATTATTTTGCAGAGGGCATGGGGATCGTCCGCGCGGAATTTGAGTATAGCGGCGGCGCAGGCACCGCGGTATACGAGCTTTGTTCCTATGAAGGCACAGGCGAAGGGTTTATGCCGGTGGCAGACGGACTGGTGCGCCGTTATGAGGCCAGGGATCTGACCGATGGGTTTGCGGCGTCGGCGGAATATGCCTTTGTGGCGGATGAGGACGGCGATATTGTGGTCTTTTCCGACCGCACAGGCATTCGCCGGACTTCTCCCGCGATTACGCAGTACAGTTCCATCTTAAATGAAGTGACGGAAGATCGCCTGTGGGAAGCCGGAAAGCGCGCAGAAAGCAGGCTCCGGCATGACGTCAACAATTTTCATCTGCTGTGCCATTTTCTGGGCCGGCCTACCCGATATTGGGGCAAGCCGGAAAAGGCGGCGGCATGGAACAAATACCGGCTGCAGATCATGGAAGGTCTGGGCGGCGGCACCGTTCCCGACGCCTGGCTGGGGATGTACGCCAGTACCAGTTTTCGTACTGCCTGCGCACTGTTTGGCTGCGGAGAAAAGGAAGAGGGGTATGCCTGGCTGGACAAGGCTTTTGCAGCCTATGACAAATGGGACAATATCGCAGAGGAAAGCGAAATGCAGGCGGGGGATCCGCTGATTTACGGAGAAATCCGGGTGGTGAAAGGAAAATCCAAGATTATCCTGCCGGACGGCACATCAGAACCGGTATCCTATGGAGACTTGTTTGAAGGAGACAGCAGCCTGATGCATTACGGACTGACGGCGCCCTTCGGCTGGGAATGGTTCAACTCCGTGCGCGGCGAGGAAAGGTACGGCAAAGCCGTGGAACGGGCAAAACGGATGATGGAGAACAATCCGTAATCACTTTTGACGCTTGAATATGAAATTCCTTTTTTGTTATAATGATTTTGAAAAAAATGATCATTTTCTGCGACGGACCCGTCTTAAAATACGATATATAAAGTATAAGCAGATATATCGAGAAACGGTATGTCCAAATTCGAGGCAGAAAGGAAAAATCAGAAATGAAGGGAAAAACATATTTCAGGACAATGGTACTTGTCTGCAGTGCGGTCTGTATGCTGGTTTTCGGAACCCTTTGCGTGCAGGCTTCGCCCTATCGGCTGGGGGATATCGATGCTGACGGGACAGTCAATGCAGCGGATGCCCTGCTGGCACTGCAGAGTGCTGCACAGATAAAGGAACTGGATACGGATCAGCTGCTGGCAGCCGATGTGAATAAGGACAGGCAGGCCTCCGCAGAGGATGCGCTGCAAATCTTAAAGTTTGCAGCAAAAATGGATATCTTTCGGATTTCGGTGGCAATGACCGCAGGCCAGGATCCGTATACGATCGATCAGATTTATGATACAGGCGCCTGTGAATGGTGCTATACGCTGGAACCGGCGCAGGGGCTGACGGTCACAAAGGAAGTCAGAGAACTGCCGGAAGACAGCAGCCCCGGTACGATGGCGGAGCAGGTTTATACCGTCACTGCGCAGGAAGCCGGTACATATACGCTGGATTTTCGCCTGTGTCCCGCGGGAAATCCGTATGGAAGACCGATAGAGGAAATGGTGTTTGAAATCCATGTCAAGGCGGCTGACGCGCTGACACCGTTTGCATTATCGGAGGCGTTTTATCCGCAGATGGCCCAATATCCCAATGATGCCGAGCAGCTGATGAATCAAAAGGGTCCGGCGTATGAGGCTTGGGAGAATGACCTGCTGAAACAGCAGCGGGATCTGGGAGACATTTCCGGACTGCAGAAGTTTTTCAGACAAAGCGCCGCCGTATTTCTGAAGGTGGAAAAAGGAGAGAACATCGTCTATTCGCCGCTGAATGCCTATATGGCCTTTGTCTATGCTGGCGCAGGTCACAGGCGGACAAAGCCGCAGCCAGATACTGACACTGCTTGGCAGTCAGAGTATGGATATGCTGCGCATGCAGGCAGACGATGTGTGGAATTCCAGCTACCGAAACGACGGGATCCAGACCGTGATTCCTGCCAGTTCTATCTGGCTGAATCAAAAACTGAACTATAAAAAAAGTATGCTGGATACACTGGCACGGTCATTTTATGCTTCTTCTTATCAGGGAGAAATGGGTTCGGACGCCTTGAATCAGGCGCTGCAGGACTGGCTGAACACCCAGACCGGCGGCCTTTTGAAAGACCAGACCAGTGATATCAAGATGAAGCCGGAAACGGTGCTGGCGCTGGCGACCACGTTATTTTATAAGGCAAAATGGAACCATCCCTTCAGAAAAGAAGATACCCGGTCACAGATTTTCCACAGTCCGAAGGGAGATGTGACGACCGCTTTCCTGCATCAGGATGCGTCGCAGCGCTATTATTGGGGTGAGCATTTTATCGCAGTTGATCAGGCGTTTGAGGCGGGCGGCAGGATGTGGTTTTTGCTTCCGGAAGAAGGCATGTCGCCGGAAGAACTGCTTGCGGATGAAGAAGCAATGGAATTTCTATTTATGGATCACAGGAACAAGTGGGAAAAAACTGATTTTGCCTTTGTGAGGAAAGCGATCCCAAAATTTGATGTGTCTTCCAAATTTGAATTGCAAGAGGGACTGCAGCAACTGGGCGTCAAAGATATTTTTGATCCCGAACGTTCGGATTTTACGCCTTTGACCACGGATGTTGGTTTCTCTACTGTGGTTTCGCAGACCGATCATGCGGCAAGGGTTATGATTGATGAAGAAGGCTGTACGGCTGCAGCATTTACAGTGTTTGGGGGCATAGCGTCCTCCGCACCGACGAACAAAATTGATTTTACACTGGATCGGCCTTTCCTGTTCTGCATCACCGGAGAGAATGAACTGCCGCTGTTTACAGGCGTGGTAAATACGCCGGAAGTGAAGTGAAGTGCCGGAAGGAACGCAAATGGGAAAAGGGTGGAGTGCGAATATCGGTGATATTCTGCAAAAATGAGCAAAGTGAAAGGAGTAGATCAGTAACATAATATATATGGTAAGTAGAGTGATAAATATTCTATTGCTTCTTTGTCATTTTTTGCCTATAATAAAAGAAATAAACACGAAAGCAGGGCAGATGGCTCTGTGAAATGAAATCCTATGGAAAAACTATCATTTACGGCAGCAGGCAAAACTGCAACGATATATCGCTGCAGCAGCGCCGGGCAGCCGTTGATCGTATTTCATCATTATACAGGAGACGGCGACGGCATCTTCCGGGCGCTGGAACAGAGAAACGCGCCCGCCTGTAATCTGCTGGTGATTGGAAATCTGCAGTGGAATCACGATATGTCGCCCTGGGCCTGCCCGTCGATTCGCGCAAAGGAACCGCCTTTTACCGGCGGCGCGGATGCATATTTGAAAGTTTTGCTGACAGGAATTCTGCCCCAGGCAGAGAAAATGATCATCGGAACACCAGCCTTTTTGGGCATCGCCGGCTACTCTATGGCCGGCTTGTTTGCATTGTATGCGATGCTGCAGACGGACGTCTTTGATCGGGGCGCCAGTATTTCCGGATCGCTGTGGTTTCCGGAATTTCAATCTTACGCGCTGCAGCATGATTTTCCGAAACGGCCGGAGCGCCTGTATCTGTCGTTGGGCGATCAGGAATCGAAGACAAAAAATCCGTACTTGAAAACCGTGCAGCAGAGCACGGAGAAACTGGCTGCGCACTATCGGCAGCTGGGAATCGATGTTGCATGGGAATTAAACCTCGGGAATCATTTTCAGAATGCGGAGGAAAGAACGGCAAAAGGGATTGTGGGGATTTTGACGGATCAGTGATTTTATTACAGGGAAAGGATTTGTGGAGGCGTGTATTTCTCGTTCAATCTGATTACAGCTTCATCGTTGGAATTATTATTTCCGGACAATGGAATGGTTCTCTTTTTCATTGCATGTATTGCTGTCGTTTCTTATACCAATTTTAGGGAAAATCAGCGGATGTTTCTGCTGTATTTAATCTCTTACAGTGTGGCGGTCTTTTCCGTGTTTCGTATCCGAACAAGTCTGCTTTTATTTCTGATATCTACGTTTTTCTATTTGGAGTACCTGACAGATGATTTGCTAAAAACGACATATATCATTAAAATCAGATTTAAACTGTACGATTATCTGTATCTGATACTGTTTCAGTATGAGGCAGCAGCCTATGTGCTTTCTCTTCTGATGCTTCATTTTCATAAACAGGGAAATGCTCCGTATTGGAGATACATATGTATGGCCTGCTCGCTGGTTTTACTGATTTATACGCTGCACCGCACCATTTCCCAGCCGTTTAAAGTCAAAAGTTTCGCGGAAACCATGAGGGTGTTTGACCGGTTCCCCTTATACCAGTTCCCGTTTGAACATAAACTGGAGCTGCGGCTGGAAATGCTTTGTGACTTTGAAGACAAATCTTTTTTAAAACGGAAAAAATCTTATTCGTGTTTTTCATGGGAATATTTTCGATATAAACGATCAGAATGGACCTTTGGAGTATTGCTGCAGCACATTCCGTCTTTGCTGCCTTCGGTCACGCTGCAGAGAGGAAAGGTATATTTTCGGGGAAGAGGGTTTTCAACGCCGGAAATGCAGCTGATTCGTACGATCGGTATTGACCGGGGATACGATCAGTATAAGGTCAGACGGAAATTTTATGAAATCATCTACAGCAAAATCATTTTTAATTCTTTAAGATATTATCATCAGGACAATACACACTATGAGATTATCCATTACAGGCATTATATTTTATGGGTTTATCTGCAGACTGTACTTACCAGAATCAAGGGGGATCCTTATCGGCCGCTTTCGAAAGCATTTGAGACCAGCGACATCAAAAACTGGTCGATGGAGGGACTGTTCATTGCCTGTTTGGGACTCAGTTTTAAACCGGTATCGGAAATAACGATCGCCTGTTATTGGGATGTGATAGTAAAGTATGGATTGGAAGAAGCAAAAATTTGGCAGTTGTATGAAGAATTTCCGGAGAAAAAGTTACCGGTGGAAGCGGTAACAGGAGCAGAGGAAAGCCTTTGAGGTTATTACAGAGGAAAGGAAAATCCGATGAAACAGTATATCGTAGATGCATTTACAAATACCGTATTTCATGGAAATCCGGCGGCTGTCTGTGTGATGGAGCGTTGGCCGGAAGAAGCATGGATGATGCAGGTGGCTGCGGAGAATAATCTGTCGGAAACCGCGTTTATCGTGAAAGAAGAGGCAGGCTATCACCTGCGCTGGTTTACGCCCGGCACCGAAGTAGAATTGTGCGGTCATGCGACGCTGGCTTCCGCATTTGTCATACTTTCGTTTTATGATAAACATACGGATCAGGTGACGTTTCTGACCAAAAGCGGCAGGCTCACCGTGGTACGGAAGGGAGATCTGTATGAGATGGATTTTCCTACATATCCTTTAAAAGAGATTCCCGTGACGGACGCCATGGAGCGCGCCTTCGGCCTGCGGCCGCGGAAAGCCGTTTTGGGACTGGATTTGATTTGCGTTTTTGACCATGAAGATGTGGTACGGAAGATGACGCCCGATCAGAAGCTGCTGACGGAAATCGAAGGGCGGATTCAAAATGCCACGGTGCCGGGACTTTATACGGACTGCGTATCCCGCAGTTTCTGCCCGAAACTTTCGATTCCGGAAGATCCGGTTTGCGGTTCGGCCCATTGTCAGATCGCGGCGTACTGGTCGGAGGTGCTGGGCAAGAAAGAGATTGTAGCCGAACAGGCTTCCCGGCGGGGCGGCAGGCTGTATTGCCATATGGAAGACGGCGGCCGGATCAAAATCAGCGGCGAAGCGGTGCTGTTTGCCGTGGCAGAAATACAGGAAAAGGACTGATGACATGTCTCATGTGCAAAGTGGGGATACTGCAATTTTGTTTATTCATGGAATCTTAGGAAAGCCGGATTATTTCGATCCCTTTCTTCCGCTGGTTCCGGCCGGATGGACAGTTAAAAATATATTGCTGAAAGGCCATGGCGGCAGTGTCAGGGATCTTGCGGCGGCGTCGATGGCAGAGTGGAAGCAGCAGGTACATGAAGCGCTTTCCGGTCTGCGGGCAGGTCATGCGCATATTTATATTACGGCACATTCCATGGGGACGCTGTTTGCCATCCAGGAGGCCATTGAAGCGCCGGTGGATGGATTATTTCTGCTGAATGTTCCCTTGAAAATCCATGTGCGGCTGCAGCTGTTGAAAACCGTCTGGCGGATTTTCCGCGGAACGGTTCCTGCGGATGACCCACGGATGCTTGCGGCGCAAAATGCATGCGGCGTAACACAGGATCCGCATATCTGGCGGTATCTGGGCTGGATTCCGCAATACCTTGCGCTGTTTGCGGAAATCAGCCGGACGCGGAAAATGGTGCCCCGTCTGACGGCGCCTTGTCAGGCGTATTTATCCATGAGGGATGAAATGGTATCGCCGGCGGCCGGCAGGATACTGGAACAGAATGCCTGTGTCAGGGTGCAATATTTGCCGGTGTCCGGGCATTTTTATTACGCGCCGGAAGAATTGCAACTGCTGCAAAAGGAATTTGAGAGATGGTGCATACAGGAAAAACCAAAGAACTGTTGTAATCATTGACCCACACAGGAAGGATGGATAAATATGCGATTATTATATGGCACCGGCAATCCGGCCAAACTGGATGCAATGCAAAGCAGACTGCAGTGTCTGAACATAGAGATCATCGGACTGAATACGCTGAAGGCAGAGGGCAAAGTTGTGCCGGAAGTGCCTGAGGACGGGCATACGCTGCCGGAAAATGCCAGAAAAAAGGCGCTTGCATATTATGAGGCATTTCGAATGCCGGTATTTTCCTGCGATTGCGGCCTGTACTTTGACGAAGTGCCGGACGAGCTGCAGCCGGGGATACATGTCCGTAATGTCCATGGAAAATGTCTGACGGACGAAGAGATGATACAGTATTATGGGGGAGTGGTCAGGCAGTACGGAACGCTCACGGCCAGGTACCGAAATGCAGTCTGCCTGGTGCTGGATGAGAAGCACATCTATGAGGCCATGGATCCGGCCATGGAAAGCGAACCCTTTCTCCTGACGGATCAGCCCCACAGCAGGGTGCGGAAGCCGGGCTTTCCGCTGGACAGTATGTCGATTGACATTCGAACCGGACAGTATTATTATGATTTGCCGGAAGACCGGCTGAAACAGGTGGCGGTGGAAGACGGATTTTTTGCATTTTTCCGGAAGGTATTATTTTCCACAGGAAAATAAGGAAGCCGGCGTGTTTAATGAAGGGAGAAAAACGATGGATGTAATGGACTATATCAGAGATCTGTTTTCACGGGATTGTGAAATCGGGACGGTGCTGCATCTGGTCATCGCAGAGTTTGGTTTGTCCGAGGAAGAAGCGAATGGTAAAATCAAAGAGTACTTTGAAATCATCGATGCCATCGATCGGAGCAGGAAGATATGAAAGTGGGTTGACATTCTTCATATTTTGTTTTATTATTTTCAATGTAATTCGGCAAAATTAAAATTTGCCGAAAATAAACAAAAAGCAAGAGGAAGAAATGTACAATACCATTGATCTTTCCATAGATCAGAAGTTTTTTTCTATTCAGGAATTGAAAAACAAAGGACTTTCTCAATATAAGATCGGACAGCTGGTCGAAGATGGGGTGCTGACGAAATTAAATAAAAAATATTATGAAAATCTTAGATACCAAGGAGAGGAATCGGATTTTTATTATGTGGGAGTCTATGCGCCGAAGGGGGTAATTTGTCTGCTTAGCGCGGCTGCTTATTACAATCTGACCACATATATTCCTGATACAGTCGATGTGGCAATTCCGCGAAAGGCAAGGATTTCGACTATGCCTGATTGGCCACAGATGCATATTCATTACTATACAGACGTTGGGCACGAACTTGGAACCACCAGGATTCAAGAAGGTAAAAATGCATTTAAGATATATGATCTTGAAAAGACAGTAGCAGATATCGTTTGTTACAGAGAAAAGGTTGGTATTGCCGAAACCAGAGAAATCCTGATAACATACCTGAACACAAGGACGCGTAATGTAAACCGGCTTTTAGAATATGCAAAACGGATGAAATGTGATAAGACTTTGCGTGGATATCTGGAGGTGCTCATATGACAAATGCAGCATCTGTAAAGGATAGATTAAAGAACTGTGCAGTTAAAAGCGGGAAAACCATGCAGGAAATTCTGACGGTATATGGTCTGGAAAGAACCATATATCGTTTGTCTGTTTCTGAATATGCTTGACGTTTTACACTAAAGGGAGGTATTGTCCTTTATGCCCTTTTTGAAGGGGAGTTTACAAGAGCAACAAAGGACATAGATTTACTTGCAAGAAATTTGTCAAATAATACGGCAGATATGAGAAAAGTCTTTGAAGATATCTTTCTCATAGAATGTGATGATGCGTTGAAATATGATTTGACATCAATGGAAGTGCGTACCATTACAGAATTTAAAGAATATCCTGGTGTAAATGTTTCTATTATGGTTTATCTGGATAGAACGAGAGTGCCGGTTTCTATTGATATTGGCTTTAATGATGTGATATATCCGGAAAGAATTAAGATGGAGTTTCCTGTTCTTTTGAATATGGATGTTCCTGAAATTTATGCATATTCGATCTATTCTGTTATAGCCGAAAAGTTTGAGGCAATCGTATCTTTGGGAACTGTGAATAGCAGATATAAAGATTTTTATGATATTTATATGCTCACGAATCGATATTCTATAGATGCGATAGAACTAAAAGATGCGGTTCAAGAGACTTTTGAGCATCGTGGGACAGATTTTGATGATATCGTTGCATTTACAGATGCGTTTGAAAAAGATGAAATTCATCAACGTCGATGGGAAGCATTTATAAAAAAGAAAAAGGCTTTGGAGAAGGTGGCATTTACTGACGTACTTATAAGAATCAGAAGCCTTCTTGAGCCTATTGTTGCCGGTATACAAAATAAGGTGATTTTTGCCGCGGCTTGGAATTGCAATAAAAAATGTTGGGAACGTTTTAAGGTGAATTGCAATATGAAAAAAATAAAAGAATTGTCTGACACCACGCTTCTGGGAATAGATGGCTGGTCCAATGCCAGTCCCAGGCTTACGGCGCGGGCTATTCTGAAAAATCAGGAAGGCTTGTATGCCCTTATGTATGCGGAGAAATACGGACTGTATTCACTCCCCGGCGGAGGCGTGGAAGGAAATGAAAGCATAACAGATGCTTTGAAACGGGAACTGCTGGAGGAAACCGGCTGTTCATCTGATGAAATTAAAGAACTGGGTTATGTATATGAAAACCGCGCGCATTGTGATTATACGCAGTATTCTTACTATTTTACGGTTCTGAGTAAAACGACGCCGAAAATCAATCGTCTGACCGAGGCAGAAGAAGCCAACGGCACTAAACTGCTGTGGGTTTCTTTTGAAAAACTTGTGGCTCTGATCAGTGAATTTCAGCCCAAAACCAGGCAGCAGATTTATTTACAGGCGCGGGATCTGGCGGCACTGGAAGCATATAAAAACAACTGCGCGGACACACACTGACCTGTCCCTGCGCGGTCATCAGATACAATAGAGGAATAAAACATGAAGATTATCATCAAAATCGGCACATCCACCCTGGCACATATGACAGGGCATTTGAATATCCGGCATGTGGAGGAACTGGTGAAGGTTCTCGCAGATCTGAAAAATGCCGGCCACAGCCTTGTACTGGTGTCTTCCGGCGCCATTGGGATGGGCGTCGGCAAGTTAAATTTGGCAAATCGTCCTGACGATATGCCGACGAAGCAGGCGGCGGCCGCCGTAGGGCAGTGCGAGCTGATGTATACCTATGATCGTTTGTTTGCCCAGTACGGCCATACGGTGGCACAGGTACTGCTGACCCGTGACGATGTGGACGACGCCGAGCGCAAACGAAATTTTGAAAATGTTATGAGCCGTCTGATGGAGCTGGGCGTACTTCCGATCGTCAATGAAAATGACGCCGTTGCCACCGATGAGGTGGGCGTCTCTACCACCATCGGTGAAAATGATACCTTGTCCGCCATTGTGGCAGGCTGTGTGGGTGCGGATTTGCTCATTTTGCTCAGTGATATCGACGGGCTGTATACTTCGGATCCGAGAAAAGATCCCGATGCGGCATTTATTCCCGTGGTGCATGAGATTACGCCGGAAATCGAGGCCCTTGCAGGCGGCGCTGGTTCGGCACTGGGCTCCGGGGGTATGACCACCAAGCTTAAAGCCGCAAAAATTGCGATGGAAAACGGTTGTGACATGGTGATTGCCAATGGCCAGAAACCGGAAATGCTGTATGATATTGTGGAAGGAAATTATACCGGAACCAGATTTATTGGAGAAGGAAGGCTTATGCGCAGCATAACTGGAATGCCTTCCGACGATTTGGCAGGTGCGCCATAAGGCGCGCGTGCCGTTACCTTAAAGAGGAAGGGAAATGTAAACATGAACACGCAGGAACTTTTAAGCAGAGCGAAAGCCGCCAAAGCAGAAATGGCGCTGGCGGATACCGATACAAAAAACAAGGCGCTTCTGGCGATGGCAGATGCGCTGATTGCGCATACAGACGAGATCCTGTCGGAAAATGCACAGGATGTCAATGCTGCGGCAGGCAAGATTTCCGAAGTTATGACGGACCGGCTGCGCCTGACCGAAGCGCGGATCGCAGCCATGGCAGAAGGCATACGGGAAGTCGCGCAGCTGGAGGACCCGGTGGGACGGGTGCTGTCCCGGGTGGAACGGCCCAACGGCATCGTCATCGAGAAAACCGCCGTTCCCATGGGCGTCATTGCGATCATCTATGAAAGCAGACCTAATGTGACATCCGATGCGGCGGCGCTGGCGCTGAAAGCAGGTTCCGCCTGTATCTTACGCTGCGGAAAAGAGGCCCATCGTTCCGCCAATGCCATTGTCGCTGTATTAAAAACGGGACTGACGGCATCAGGACTGCCTGCGGATGCCCTGATGCTGGTAGAAGACACCTCCCGGGAGTCCGCCAGAGAACTGATGCGTGCCCGGGGATATGTGGATCTGCTGATTCCCCGGGGCGGCGCGGGACTGATTCGTGCCTGTGTCGAGGAAGCGCAGGTGCCGGTGATTGAGACCGGTACCGGTATCTGCCATATTTATGTGGACAGGGCGGCGGATCAGGACATGGCCCTTTCCATATTGGAAAATGCAAAATGTTCGCGCCCGTCGGTCTGCAATGCCGCCGAAGCATGTCTGGTGCATCGGGATGCGGCCAAAGACTTCCTTCCCAAATTCAAAAAACGTATGGTGGATGATCGAATGGCAAATGGACTGCAGCCGGTAGAACTGCGATTAGATCCGCGGGCGGCGCAGATCATTGACGGCGCAGCGGCGCAGGAGAAAGATTTTGATACGGAGTTTCTGGACTATATTATGGCAGTCAAAGTGGTGGACAGCCTGCAGGAGGCGGTTGCGCACATTGCAGCCCACTCCACGGGACACAGCGAGTCCATTATTACGGAGGATGCGCAGGCGGCAGAGCATTTCCTGTCAGCTGTGGATTCCGCCGCGGTTTACTGGAACGCGTCCACACGCTTCACCGACGGCGGCGAATTTGGCCTTGGCTGTGAAATGGGCATTTCCACCCAGCGCCTTCATGCAAGGGGACCCATGGGGCTGCAGGAATTGTGCTCTTATAAATATATCATTCGCGGACAGGGACAAATTCGATAAAAATTATAACTGCTCCCAGAGGAGCAGATTGTTTTCAAAGCGGGCGCTTAGTCTGCCCGTATCTTTCAGCCATGCAAGATAGGAGCGCACGGTGCTTCCGACCAGTGCGTACTGTTCGAATGTCATGGTCAGATCATATTTTTGAAACAGCCGCTGCAGGATCGCTTCAAAGCAGAGCGGTTCTTTGCAGATGGCAAGGATGGTTTCCGCAACTTCCCATACCTGATCGATGTTGTACTGTGCCAGTTCCGAAATATCTTCCGCTGCAGCTGCGTGGGCGGGAACAAATTGTTTCGCCTGCAGCGTCTTTACCATTTCCAGCGTTTCCAGATAAGCAGCTACATCATAGAGAAAACTGATTTTGTATTTTTCCAGCGTTTCGCGGCTGGACAGGCAATCGGCCAGGTATACCACATCATCCGGGGTCCGAAATCCCACCATATCAAAGAAATGTCCCGGCAGGCGGATCATTTCAAAGCCTGCCGGCAAAACATCTTTCGTCAGTTCTTCGGCATTGCTTTCCTGCGCCAGCAGAAATTTATGCCGCAAATCCTTAAACGGGTAGCCGCCGTACAGGAAGGACGGCTCTAAAATCGGGTGTCTGGTAAAGTCACAGTCGATACCCGGCGCGTAAATTTTACAGCCCGTTTGTCCCTGCAGATATTTGTTTCCGCCGATGTGATCGGCGTTGGAATGGGTGTTGAAAATGGCGCCAAGCTTCCAGTCGTTGGCGTCTAAAATCTGCCGGACTTTGCGCCCGGCGTCCTTGTCGCTGCCGCTGTCAATCAGACAAACCTCACTGTCCGTCAGTTTCACCAGCCCGATTTTTGCAGGACACTGAATGTAATAGCTTGCGTCGGTAATCTGTATCAGTTCGTACATAAGGGCACCTCTTTTTTCTATATCAGGAATTTATCTTCTACAAGAAATATTTGCAATCTATATATTTAAAAAGCCTGCTGCAGTTACCATACTGCAACAGGCAGTTCCTTATATTCGTTATGCTGCAAAGTCAACGATTGCTACCTCTGTCAGTACATCTCTCAGTTTTTCAACAATCTTTTCAATTTCTGAAACAATGGCTCCGCTGTAGGAGACTTCTCCACATTGACTGCATTTATGACAAGGAACATTCTTAATAATGATAAAGTGACCGTCTAAATCGGCCATATAATTGCTATAAGAATCTACCAAGTCACCTTTACAAAATAAACATTTCTCCATGAAAATCATTCCTTCCTACTTTTATAATCATTGCTCCATTGATTGATATCAGGCTCATATACGGTAATCAGCCAAAGTTTTGTTTCTCCAAGCCCCGCGACCACATGCAATGCTTTCTTATCATTTGTATATCCCAAAATCAAACAGCTGGGATAGGGATAATCGTCAGGATATTCTTCTATAATCTCTCCGTTTCTAACTGCCTCTTTAATTTCAGTATAACGGATATTTCTCTGCTGAAGACGCAGCAGACAATGTGATGTCAGTTCTATGAAATCATCGTTGCATCGTTTTTTGATTTTTTCAATATCCAACTTTTTGACTCCCTTCATCTGTAGATACAGTATATTTGCTGTGAATATCTATGTCAAGTCGGTAATCTGTATCAGTTCGTACATAAGGGCACCTCTTTTATAATAATGGGAATAGGCGTTTGCGAAACGCCGCAAGCCGCATATTTACGGCATTTTTTTGTTATTAAAATCAAATAACTCCTCACCGG
>CANRGZ010000009.1 GCA_947630295.1 uncultured Lachnospiraceae bacterium
TGAAAAAGAACCCCAAAGATATTTTAAGCGAATTGGTTTAAGGAGGAAATCTTTATGATTTTAGAAGCAAAAAATGTTTCATATTATTATAAATCACAAAAGGATAAATGGATTCTGGAAAATGTGAACTATGGATTTGAACCCGGGAAAATGTATGCCTTGCTTGGTCCAAGCGGGTCAGGAAAAACAACGCTGCTCTCTTTGCTGGCCGGACTCGACATCCCCACAAAAGGCGAGATTCTTTATGACGGAAAACCGATAACCGCCAGAGATCTGACGGAACACAGAAAACATCATATTTCTCTGGTGTTTCAAAGTTATAACCTGATCGACTATCTGACCGTCGTGGAAAATGTAAAGCTTGGCGGGCAAAAGAAGCCTGAACCCATCCTTGATAAAATGGGAATTGGAAAAGAATTTTGGAAACGCAATGTTTTACAGCTTTCAGGCGGACAGCAGCAGCGAGTAGCGATTGCCCGCGCATTGGCGAGTGATGCGAATGTTTTATTGGCGGATGAACCTACCGGGAATCTGGATGAGGCAACCGCCTGGGATGTGATTGATCTGCTCAAGCGGATTGCGCATGAAGAAGGGAAATGCGTAATTGTTGTAACACACAGCAAAGAACTGGCGGATTCCGCAGATATGGCAATTCATATGGAACAGTTTTGTTTGTAGCAAAAGTCGTCGATAATTACATATTGACACAGCGTCAGAATAATGGTATGGTATCTATGCTGACAACTTGTCAGAATAAGAATATCAACCAATGACATGGCAGGTGCGCCCTTTTGGGGCGCGTGCCGAAATTTAAGGAGGACGCAAAATGCCGAAGGGATCCCCCATGCTGACGGAGGCGCGCAGGGAAGAAATTATCAATGCCTGTGAAAAGCTCTATCAGACCATGAGTTTCAAGGAGATTACCATTAAGGAGATCGGGAACGAAACCAGCTTTACCCGTACATCCATTTACAACTATTTTCAGACCAAAGAGGAAATCTTTCTGGCGCTGCTGCAGCGGGAGTACGAACTGTGGATTGCTTCGCTGAAGCGGACCATGGCGCAGGCCGATACCATGACCAAAGATGAATTCGCCGATATGATTGCTCATTCTCTGGAGGAACGGGCGCAGCTTTTGAAGATCATGTCCATGAATCATTACGACATGGAAACCGGCAGCCGCCCGGAGCATTTGAAGGCGTTTAAGGTTGCGTATGGCGCATCCATCCGCACTGTGCAGGACGGTTTGGATCGGTACTTCCCGGATATGACCGACACGGAGAAGCAGAATTTTATTTACACCTTCTTTCCGTTTATGTTCGGCATCTATCCGTATACCTTTGTAACCGAAAAGCAGCGGACGGCGATGGAAGCGGCGGGTGTGAATTACGTGCTGATGTCCATTTACGAAATCACATACCATTGCGTGCGGGAACTGTTAGGAGATGTAAAATGAGAAACAGAAGGAAAAAAATCGATTTTACAGGAAAAAACGTCATGCGGGCGGTGATATTCGCGCTGGTGTTTATGATGCAAAGCGGACTGTGGCAGTCCCGGGTCTCTGCAGAAGGACAGCCGCCGGTCTATTATGGAGACCTGGACGGGAACGGAAAGGTAACCGTGCGGGACGCATTGCGGGTCCTGAAGCATGTTGCCGGAATGGAACAGCTGCAGGGAGCATCGGCGCTCAAATTGGCGGATCTGGATGAAGACGGCCGTATTACAGAACGGGATGTTTTAAAAATATTATATATTTGTGTGGGACGGGAAGCTGTCCGCGTATATGCAGAACAAACGGGAGGTACATCTGCTCCCGAAAACACGAAAGAACCGGAGGAAACAGAAGTGATGAAAATGAATGTGCAAATCGCAGATATGGTATTTACCGCTGTGTTGGAGGATAATGCAGCCGTTCGTGAATTTGTGGACATGATGCGGCAGGGTCCGGTTACGATCCGGATGAATGATTACGGCAGCTTTGAAAAGGTCGGCTCTCTGGGAAAAAGTCTGACGGCCAGTGACCGGCAGACGACAACCACAGCCGGGGACATCGTGCTATATCAGGGTAATCAGATTGTGATGTTCTATGGTTCCAATGCATGGAGTTATACAAGAATCGGTCATATCGACGACCTGTCCGGCTGGGAGAATGCACTGGGAGCCGGCAGTATCACGGCGGTATTTTCCATTGCGGAATAAAGCAAAAAAATGACAGGAGGAAAAATAAAATGGAAAAGATGACACAGACAGCAGACAGAAATCAGCCGGGCGATGCTGCGCCGGAACTGACGGAAAAGGAAGCATATCAGAATACAATTCTGTTCCCTATCGGTGCGCCAAATGACGGTTTTGCCAAATATTTCATCGGACAGAGTTATATTGCACCGGTGTCGAAAGAGCAGGTGGGTATTTTTAATGTCACCTTTGAGCCGGGTTGCCGGAACAACTGGCACGTGCATCATGCCGACAAGGGCGGAGGCCAGATTCTGATCTGCGTCGGCGGACATGGATATTATCAGGAATGGGGCAAAGAAGCGATTGCCATGCATCCCGGCGACTGCATCAATATCCCCGCAGGCGTCAAGCACTGGCACGGCGCCGCGCCGGACAGCTGGTTTTCTCATCTGGCCGTGGAAGTGCCGGGAGAAAACACCTCCAATGAATGGCTGGAACCGGTGGATGAAACGCAGTACGGAAAATTGCGGTAAAAAACGATTCCTGTCAAACGCTTCGGAAGAAACCGTACAGGAATGGGTGAGGGGGCTTGATATTGATGAAAAGTGATTCTGCAAAAAAGATCCGGCTGTCCAAAGGCATCAAAGGTATATTAGTTTTCTTTTGTCTGGCTTTGATCGTCGGAAGCGTCGGCATGATTGCTTACAGCGCACAGGATACGGCATCGGAGCTTCACTATGGCGATGCAGATCAAGATGGCGCAGTGACAGCCGATGACGCGCTGGCTGTTTTAAGACATGCGGCAAGATTGTCAACTATACAGGAAGCCCTGTCTGTTCGGCTGGCGGATATGGACGCAAGCGGAGATCTGGATGCGGCGGATGCACTGGAAATCCTGCGGACAGCGGCGAAGATGGTACCGGAGAGACCCTATGAGGAGACGGAAGCGACAGCGCCGGCTGAAACATCGGGCAATCCGGATGAAACGGTGGTGCCGGATGAGACAGCAGCGCCGGATGAGACAGATGCACCGGAAACGCCCGGGGAAGGATCGGTAGTTTATATGACTTCCGATATTACGCCGGACGGATTGATGGCGGTCTACAATGCGCTGCAATGGTCGCCCACCGGAAAGGTAGCGGTCAAACTCTCTACGGGAGAACCGCCTGCCAGCAATTATCTGCGGCCGGAACTGATCAAAGATCTGGTGCAGTCATTAGAAGGCACCATCGTAGAATGCAACACGGCCTATGGCGGTTCCAGAACGGAGACTGCCATGCATATGCAGGTGGCGAGGGATCACGGCTTTACCGAGATTGCAGACGTGGATATTCTGGATGCCGAAGGCTCCATGCAGCTGGATGTGGACGGCGGCAGTTATCTGGAGACCAATTATGTAGGCACCCATTTTGCGGACTATGATTCCTATGTGGTATTGTCGCACTTTAAGGGCCATGCCATGGCAGGCTTTGGCGGCGCCATTAAAAATATTTCCATCGGCCTTGGCTCCAAAGAAGGCAAATGTCTGATTCACACCGGCGGAAGGAGCCATACCAGCCCCTGGGGCGGAAATCAGACGGCGTTTACGGAGTCCATGGCGGAAGCCGGAAAATCCGTATCCGATGCCCTTGGACACGGGGAACGGATCATTTATATCAACGTGCTCAACAACATTTCCATTGACTGTGACTGCGACGGAAATCCCGCGGAACCGGATATTCATGATATCGGAATCCTGGCTTCCACAGATCCGGTGGCCATCGATCAGGCCTCCATTGATCTGTGCTTTGCAGCGGAGGGCAGCGAGTCGCTGAAACGGCGCGTAGAGGATCAGAACGGTCTCCATACGCTGGAACACGGGGAAGAAATCGGCCTGGGCAGCCGGGAGTACAATTTGGTGAATATTGATGAGTGAAATTTTTGAAGTCCTGCACAGAGAACTGATCTATGTCAGCTATTATTTCATGATTCAGCTGCGGCAGATTGCCGTGTACTGGATTCTGGGCATGGTCATCGGGTCGCTGGTGTCCGTATTTGCCAAGGATGCGATCCATCATGCTTTTGACCGGATCCGGGATAAAAAGTGGGGCATCTGGGGCGTGATCCCGGCAAGTCTGCTGGGAATCGCCTCGCCCCTTTGCATGTATGGGACGATTCCCATTGCGGCGTCCTTTTCCAGGCACGGGATGCGCCATGACTGGCTGGCAGCATTTATGATGTCCAGCGTACTTTTGAATCCGCAGCTGATCATGTACAGCACCGCGCTGGGTGTGACGGCGCTGGTGATCCGCATTGTTTCCAGTACGATTTGCGGCATTGCGGCGGGCATTGTGGTACACCTTTTCTATCGGGATAAACCCTTTTTCAATTTTGAAGGGTTCGAGCCGAGGGCGAGCCATGATACGCATCCGAATCTGTTTTTGCGGTTTCTGTTCAATCTCGGCAGGAACATCAAAGCAACAGGCCTGTATTTTCTGCTGGGCGTGCTGCTTTCGGCACTCTTTCAGCGCTATGTGCCGGCCGATGGGTTTGCCCGCCTGTTCGGAAAGGCAAACGAAGGCTTTGGCGTACTGATGGCGGCGACCATCGGCGTACCCCTCTATGCCTGCGGCGGCGGCACCATTCCGCTGATTCGGGAATGGCTTTCCATGGGCATGAGTATGGGCAGCGCTTCGGCGTTTATGATTACCGGCCCCGCCACGAAAATCACAAATCTCGGCGCGTTGAAAATTGTGCTGGGACTGAAGCGGTTTTTGCTGTATCTGGCATTTGTCATGGCATTTTCCCTGGTGACAGGGTGGATCGTCAATTTGATTGTTTGAGCCGGAAAACGTCGTGCAAATGGCTTGCGCAGCAACGGAAAATGCGGTAAAATAAATGCAAAGACAAACAAAATGAGGAAAACAGGATGAAAGAAAAAAAATATTATCATACAGCGAAAAATCTCACGCTTTCCGCTATGTTTCTGGCCATCGGCTTTGTGCTTCCGTTTTTTACGGGACAGATTCAGCAGATTGGAAATATGCTTCTGCCAATGCACATTCCGGTATTTTTGTGCGGACTGATTTGCGGCTGGCAGTATGGCGCTGTGGTGGGTCTGATCCTGCCGCTTTCACGGTCATTTTTATTTGGAATGCCGCCGATGTATCCGAACGCAGCGGCCATGGCGGCGGAACTGCTTACCTACGGGTTTGTGGCAGGATTCGTTTACGCCCGCTCCCGCTGGCAGTGTGTGATTTCCCTGTACCGGGCCCTGATCGTTGCCATGGTTGCCGGACGGGTGGTATGGGGCGTTGCGGAAGTGATTCTGCTTGGCCTTGGCGGCAGTGTATTTACCTGGGAAGCATTTCTGGCAGGCGCTCTGCTCAATTCCATTCCCGGCATCATTCTGCAGCTGATTCTGATTCCTGCGATCATGGTTGCCCTGCACCGCGCGGGACTTGTGAAATTTTACAGAAAAGAGAAACGGGAACAGATTTCCGATGCAGGCTGATGAGAACCGGATGATACAAACAATTCTGGAAGAAATCCGGCGGCTTTCGGGGAAAAAAACAAATCTGCTGGTGGCCATCGACGGCCGGTGCGCTTCCGGAAAGACGACGCTGGCGCAAAAACTGTGCGACGGGTTTTGCGCTGCCGTTTTTCATATGGACGATTATTTTCTGCAGCCGGAACAGCGAACCAAAGAGCGCCTGGCACAGCCGGGCGGCAATGTGGATCACGAGCGGTTCGCAGAGGAAATTCTGCGGCCCTGCAGAGAAGGAAAAACGGTGATTTCTTACCGGCCCTACGACTGTCACAGGCAAATGCTGCTGCCTCCGGTTACGGTAAGTGCCGCGGGCGTTGTGATCGTAGAGGGCTCCTACAGCTGCCATCCGGCGCTCTGGCCTTTCTATGATCTGCATATTTTCCTGACTGTCGGTCCCAAAGAGCAGCTTTTGCGGATTAGGGAAAGAAACCGCGGCAGCGTCCGGATGTTTCAGGAACGATGGATTCCGCTGGAAGAACGGTATTTTCAGACGGAAGACATTCAAAAACGCTGCGAACTTTGTTTTAAGACATAAACCGGCTTTGAATAGCTGAATTTTTAAATCGCACAAACAAGAGTGAGAACACTTGTTTTGTGCGGTTTTTTGTAATTCACTGAAAAACATGGCGGTGTGTATGACGAAGCACCGGCAGGTGACAAAGGAAGAACTGGAGGAACTGCGGACCCGGGCATTGTCCTGAGGATGCCGGGCGTAAAATACTTTTGAAATCCTGCCGGCGTATCGCTTGACGCAGCATAGATTGATTCCTATAATACATGCAGACGAATATAAAAATGCAATACGCGCAGGAAAACAATGAAGAAAAAATATTTGAAACCATGTCTTATTTTCGTGATTATCCTGTTGTGCGTTTTATGCTTGGTACTCTGTCTGGACGAGGAAAAGCCAAAGGAAGCGCAGAAAGCGGTGCAGGGATTTTCCCGGAAAGATCTTGCCGGCGAAAACGGACTGACGCTGCTTTCGGTACTGTCACAGGACGCGCGGATGGAAGACAAATATCTGGTCATAGATCACATTTATCCCTTTGACAGCGGACAGGCCGTCATCGCCTGTTCGCTGTATGACACGCTGACGGATATGCAGGGAGACGGCGGCCGACGGGAATATCTGGTCTCCTGTGATCTTTCGACCATGACCTTTGGCAAAACCCTGGACATTACGGCGCCGGAGGGTGCGTATGATGTCTGCGAACAGGAAGGGCTGCTCTGGGTCTGGCAGATCGAAGGATCCGGCGCTGAAATCCGGGGATATGACGCAGAACTGTCCCTGCAAAAAACATTTACGGCTGAAACGGGGAAATTCGGCACCTTTGCGCCGGACGGAAAGACCTTTTATGAGATTTCGGAGGGCAGGCTGGTGCACACGGATGTGTCGTCGGAAACTTTCAGTCCGCAGCCCGTAAACTTTGATACGCCCTTTCTGCCCGCCATGTTTTCCGGGTTGGTTCCAAACGGAAAGGGCGGGGATTACGGGCTGATGTACGGGATCGCCGGCGATCTGAAGTATTATACGGCCGTGGCGGATCTCGCCACCGGGCATATGCTTTACATGCGGGCCGGAGATCCGGATCTGACTTATATCGATCATGGCGTACTGGTGCATAACAGAAGCTGGGACGGGGAAGAAAACGGCGGCCTGTTTGAAGTTTATGCCGGCGGCGGCCTGTTTTCCTATCGGTTTGCAGGGGAACTGCCGCCCACGCTGATGCCGGTGGGGGACAACCTGCTGCTGTTTATTGCGGCGGAGGATACGCCGGCGCAGGGAACCGATCTGCAGCTTTGGCTTTATGACGGCGCCAGCGGCCGGAAGCTGGGGACTGCCGTACTGCATACGGAGGATACAAGCGCATATATTACCCAGGCGTTTGTATATCGGGAAGAAGAGGCGCTGCTGCTTTGCGTTACGCAGGAATCTGCAGCAGCGGTCAACTCCGGCGCAGCGTTTTACCGCTGGGACTATTCTAAAGGCAAGGAAGAACTTCCGGAACCGGAGGTGGCGCCGCTGGATTTTTCCGCAGGGGCTGCAGGAACCATTGCCGTGACGCAGGATCCGGTGTCTTATGTGCCTGGACCCTGCCCGGCGGAACTGTCGGATCTGAAAGCACAGGCAGACGGGCTGGGGGCGCGCTTCGGCCTGCAGGTGAAGATTTCCGATGAATGCAGATCGATACAGGACAATTATGCAGTGGCGGCCATGTCGGACCGGGCGGCGCTGGAAGAAAGTCTGGATTTGCTGGAGAAGGAGCTGTCCCGTTATCCGGAGGGGTTTTTCCGGCAGTTTGTTTGGGACGGCATCGAAGGCATGGATATCTATCTGGCAGGCGCGCTGACCGGTATGACAGAACGATCGCTGGACGCCGGCGGCGGCTTTACCGCGGCAGGAGACGGACGGCTGCGGCTGGTGCTGGACTGCACGGAACCCAAAAAAGCGGTGCCGGTGCTGCACCATGAGATTGCCCACGGAATTGAACGGAAACTGCAGAGCGGCGGTGAGATACTGACGGATGATAGCCAGTGGAACGCCCTCAATCCAGCGCCGGACATGTATGCCGAAAGCTATCAGGCGTATGCAGAGCGGGATTACGCGGCAGAAGGGCTGGCGGATTACATTTACGGGATGGGAACGGATCCGGCGCGCATCTGTTTTACGGATCCCTATGCGCTGACTTATCCCACAGAAGACCGGGCCAGAATCTTTGAATACGCCATGACGGAAGCCTATGACGGGATCTGGCAGACGTATCCCCGGTTAAAGGCCAAGCTGGACTTCTTTGCCTGGTGTATCCGGGAAGGCTTTGATACTGCCGGATGGGGACCGGTTCCCTGGGAAAAATAAGAGAAAATTACAGTGGAGGAAGCGCCGGCGAAAAGGCAGGCTTCCTCCATTTTTTGCGCTGCCAATCTCGACAAATGGATATCCATGTGTTATGATGTTACAAATGTCATGGAATGTATCGCCTGCAGATCACATAGTTTAACAATGAAGATGGCAGGCGGAGCTTTTCATATGATCAGAAAATTTTTATGGGTACTGGCGGCAGGCATTTTCCTCCTGCATATGCGGGCCGGGGCGTCCATGCTGCCGTATGAAAAGCTGTATCAGGACAGACAGCTGGCGTATCTGACCTTTGACGACGGACCCAGCGCGCAGACGGAAAAAATACTGGATATATTGGACGAATATGATGTCAAAGCCACCTTCTTTGTGATCGGCGCCGACAAGGACGCGTTTACAGACGCCTATGGCGAGATCGTACGAAGGGGACATACGCTGGCGCTGCATTCCTATTCCCATGAATACGGGCAGATGTACGCGGATATCGAAAGCTTTTGTAACGACATCCGAAAGCTCCGGGAAATGTTATCCGGGGTTTGTCCGGATCTGTGGCTTTACCGCTTTCCCGGCGGCAGCAGCAATCAGCTGGCGGAACGCAAGGTCAGCCGGGACGCCTGCATCCGGCTGCTGGAGCAGGAAGGGCTGGTTTATTTTGACTGGAATGTGGACAGCGGCGACGGCGCAGGGGTGAATGTGCCGGTAGACGCCATGCTTTCCAATGTACGTGCCACCCTGGGACAGAACACGCAGAACGTGATCCTGCTCCACGACGGCGATATACACAAAACAACAGTAGAAGCGCTGCGGCAGATCATCGCCCTTTGTCAGGAGAAACAGATGATTTTTCTTCCGATCCGGAAAACTACGCTGCCGGTGCATCACAATTTCTGATAAGGAACACAAGCGGAGGCAATGGATTATGAAAAGAGTATTATTGAAATTAAGCGGAGAAGCGCTGGCGGGAGACCGGCATACGGGGTTTAATGAAGCGGTATGCATGGACGTGGCGAAACAGGTGAAGGTACTGGCGGATCAGGGCATTCAGGTGGCGGTGGTCATCGGCGGCGGCAATTTCTGGCGGGGCAGGACCTCGGAAACCATCGACCGGGTGAAAGCGGATCAGATCGGTATGCTGGCCACGGTGATGAACTGCATCTACGTATCGGAAATTTTCCGGGTGGCAGGCATGTCCTGCCGGATCTATACGCCCTTTGTCTGCGGCAACGTCAGCAGGCTCTTTTCCAAAGACGACGCGGTGGCCGACCTGGAAGCGGGACGCATCGTATTTTTCGCAGGCGGTACCGGACATCCGTATTTTTCCACGGATACGGCGGTGGCCCTGCGGGCGGTGGAAATCGAAGCGGATATGATCCTGATGGCCAAAGCGGTGGACGGCGTGTATGACGCCGATCCCAAGACCCATCCGGAAGCGAAAAAAATCACGGAAATTTCATTGCAGGAAGTGCTGGATCAGCGGCTGCAGGTCATGGATCTGGCGGCCACGATCATTTGTATGGAAAATAAAATGCCGCTGATGGTATTCGGCTTAAACGCGCCGGGCGGCATCGCCTGCGTCACAGACGGCGCGGCATTTACGGGGACAAAGGTAACGGTGTGAGGAGGAAGGCTTATGCGAAGCATAACTTTCAATGCCTTCCGACGACTTGGCAGGTGTGCCACGGGCGCGCGTGCCGCTTCCATAAAACAAAGTATGTAAAACAAGATATAAGGAGGAAGACGAAATGACAGATGAAAGACTGGTTCCTTACGAGGAAAGAATGGAAAAAGCGATTACCAGCCTGAACAGCGAATTTATGACAATTCGGGCAGGCCGTGCCAACCCCCATGTATTGGACAAGATCAAAGTAAACTATTACGGGTCCATGTCTGATATTCAGCAGGTGGCCAACGTCAATGTGCCGGAAGCGCGCATGATTACGATTCAGCCCTGGGAACCCAAGATGGTGAAGGAGATCGAAAAAGCAATTCTGGCGTCGGATCTGGGGATCACGCCTTCAAACGACGGAAAGATCATCCGGCTGGTATTCCCGCAGCTGACCGAGGAACGCAGAAAAGAGATCGCCAAAGGGGTCAAGAAAAAAGGCGAGACCGCGAAAGTGGCAGTCAGAAACATTCGCCGGGACGCGGTGGAATACGTAAAGAAGATGAAGGATATCAGCGAGGACATCGTGGATGAACTGCAGGAGGATATCCAGAAAATGACGGACAAGTTCGTCAAACGGATCGACGGCATGGTCGAAGAAAAGACCAAAGAAGTATTTACGGTATAAAAAGAAAGCAGGAGAAGATTCACGCCCGGCGGTGTGAATCTTCTGAGCGTTATTCAAACAGTGCGTCGAAAAAAATAAGGCATCCGGACAATGCCGGGGCTTTTCTTTCAAAGCACGGGGAAAGGAATGTATATGAATATTCCCGAACATGTGGCAATTATCCTGGACGGCAACCGCAGATGGGCAAAATCCAAAGGGATGCCCGTGTCCTACGGACATGTGCAGGGGGCCAAAAATCTGGACCGGATCGTGGAAGCGGCTTACAATATGGGCATCCGCTATCTGACCGTCTACTGCTTTTCCACGGAAAACTGGAACCGTTCTCCGGAGGAAGTGGAGGGACTGATGACGCTGCTGCGGCAGTATATGCGGACAAGCCTGACCAGAGCGAAGAAAAACAACATCCGCTGCCGGGTCATCGGGGATATTACCCGGCTGGACGAAGGACTGCAGGACAGTATTCGAAAACTGGAGGAGGTTTCCAGCGCATATACGGGCATCAACCTGACCATTGCCATCAATTACGGAAGCAGGGATGAGATTGTGAGAGCCTGCCGGAAACTGGCCGAAGCCCATGTGCCGCCGGAAGAAATCGACGAACAGAAAATCAGCGCCTGTCTGGATACGAAAGAGCTGCCGGATCCGGATCTTTTGATTCGCCCCGGCGGGGAACAGCGGATTTCCAATTATCTGTTGTGGCAGCTGGCGTATGCGGAAATGTATTTTACCGATGTGCCCTGGCCCGCTTTTGCGCCGGAGGATTTGGAAAAAGCGGTGGAATATTACGCCGGAAGGCAGCGGCGCTACGGCGGCGCTTAAGAAAAGGAGCGAAAGATGTTTTGGACCAGACTGCTCAGCGGGATTCTGCTGATTATACTTGCGGTGCTTACGATCCGCGCAGGCGGCATTGTATGCCTTGCCACCATGTTTTTGATTTCTGTCATCGGGCTGGATGAGTTGTTCCGAGCTTTCGGAATAAGAGAAACCGGTGCGGGGAAACATAGGAATGCACTGGAAATTGCCGGGTATCTGTTCTGCGCGGCATATTATGCCATGCTGTATCTTTTCGGACTGAAATATGTTTGGCTGTTTGCCTGCGTATTTCTGATGGCGCTGCTGTTTTTGATGGTGATTGCCTATCCGGGATACAAAGCGGAAAAAATCGCCATGACGTTTTTCTCGTTCTTTTACGCGGTGGTGCCCATTTCCTTTATTTATCTGACAGCGGAAACCCTGCAGCACGGAAAGATCCTGGTATGGCTGATCTTTTTCTGCAGCTGGGGCGCCGACACCTGTGCGTACTGTGTCGGTATGCTGACCGGTAAGACCATCGGCAACCACAAGATGACGCCCAGGCTCAGCCCGAAGAAATCCTTCGAAGGCGCGGCAGGGGGCATCGTCGGCGCGTTTCTGCTGGGGCTTTTGTATGCGGCGGTGGTCAACCGGATCGGAGAGGCCGCCCATCCGTCGCTGATGTACGGACTGATCTGCGCGGCAGGGGCCTTTGTGTCCATGTTCGGCGATCTGGCAGCCTCCGCCATCAAGCGGGAGTACGGCATCAAGGACTACGGAAAGCTGATTCCCGGGCACGGCGGCATTATGGACAGATTTGACAGTGTGATTATTACAGCGCCCATCATCTATTATCTGGCGCTGCTGATACGATAGACAATACGGAGAAAACAGTGACAAAAACAATAGCGATCTTAGGATCTACAGGCTCCATCGGCACCCAGGCCCTTTCCATTGCGGCCCGGCATGCGGATATCCGCGTAAGCGCCCTGACCTGCAGATCCAATATACAGCTGCTGGAACAGCAGGTAAGACAGTTTCATCCTGCTGTGGCGGCGGTGTTAGATGAACAGGCGGCGGCGGATTTAAAAGTCCGGCTTTCCGATCTGCCGGTACGGGTGCTGGCAGGCATGGAAGGACTGGAAGAAGCGGCGGTACTGGAAGAAAACGATATGGTGCTGACTGCTTTTGTGGGAATGATCGGCATCCGGCCCACCATCGCGGCCATAGAAGCGGGCAAAGACATTGCGCTGGCCAACAAGGAAACGCTGGTAACGGCGGGGCATCTGATCATGCCGCTGGCGAAGCAGAAGAAGGTGCGCATCCTGCCGGTGGACAGCGAGCACAGCGCGATTTTTCAATCCATGGAAGAAAGAAACAGAGCCTGCATCGAGAAGCTGCTGCTGACAGCCTCGGGCGGGCCTTTCCGCGGTATGCACGCGCAGCAGCTGCAGCAGGTACGTCCTGCCGACGCGCTGGCCCATCCCAACTGGAGCATGGGCAGCAAGATCACCATCGATTCCGCCACGCTGGTCAACAAGTCCCTGGAAGTGATGGAGGCGTCCTGGCTTTTTGGCGTGCCCCAGGAAAAAATTGATATTCTGGTGCATCCCCAGAGTATTGTGCATTCAATGGTACAGTATGCGGACGGGGCGGTGATCGCCCAGCTGGGAATGCCGGATATGAAGCTGCCCATTCAGTATGCGCTGTTTTATCCGGAGCGGAAAGCGCTGGACGGCGCGCGGGTGGATTTTTGCGCGCTGGGCAGTTTGAGCTTCGAACGGCCGGATCCGGAAACCTTCCGCGGACTGCAGCTGGGACTGGACGCAGGCCGGCAGGGCGGTTCCATGCCGGTGGTGTTCAACGCGGCAAATGAAGCGGCGGTGGCGGCTTTTCTGGCGGAAAAAATCAGTTTCCCCGGGATTTGGGAGCTGATCGAAAAGGCCATGGAAGCACATGCGGTGCTGCCGGATCCTTCGCTGGAAGAAATCTTAAATATTGAAAAGGAAATCCGCATAGAAATAGAAGAATGGTTGAAATGACTTCATTGTTTTTGCATGAAAGGCAGTTTGGAATATGAATATTGTATTTGCAATTATCATTTTCAGTCTGATTATACTGTTTCACGAGCTGGGACATTTCCTGCTGGCCAAGGCCAATCATATCCGCGTCAGCGAATTTACGCTGGGACTGGGGCCGACCCTGGCAGGATTTACGAAAGGCGAGACGAAATACTGCATTAAGCTGCTTCCTTTCGGCGGCAGCTGTGTGATGGACGAGGACGTGGAAGCGGACGCTGCAGACGACCGGGCCTTTAATAACAAAAGCGTCTGGGCGCGTTTAAGCGTAGTGGCGGCCGGTCCCGTCTTTAACTTTATTATGGCATTTCTGCTGGCGCTGGTGATCATCCTGATTATGGGATATGACGAGCCCAGAATCACATATGTGGAAGAAAACGGCGCGGCGGCAGCGGCCGGTCTGATGGAAGAAGATCATGTGCTGCGGCTGAACGGGTCGAAGGTGTATCTGTCCAGGGATATTTCCTTTGCCCAGACCGTATACCCTTCGGAACCCATGGAGCTTTTGATCGAACGGGAGGAAAACGGCAAAACCGTTGAAAAGGGAATCCTCGTTACGCCCGAAAAGCAGGAGTTTTATCAGATCGGCATGTATATTGCCGAAAACAGCACGAAAATCGACAGCTTTACCGACGTCAGCCCCGCCCGGGAAGCGGGTTTAAAAAGCGGGGATGAGATCCTGGCCGTCAACGGGGAAAGCGTCGGCAGCGATCAGGATATTATCCGGAAAATCCGGGGATCCGAGGGCAGCAAGCTGATCGTCACGGTCCTGCGGGGCGGTGCGGAGCTGGAGATTTCGGTGACGCCGGAGGAAGTGACTTCCTATTCCCACGGCTTTGCCAGCGACAACAGCGCAAGCCGGGTGAAGGGCGGTTTCCTCCGCGCCCTGCAGTACAGCGCTTACGAGCTGCGCTACTGGATCAAAACCACGGTGCAGAGTCTGCGGATGCTGCTGACCGGGCAGGTAAGCTTCAAAAATGTATCGGGGCCGGTGGGCATTGTCAGCGTTATCGGAGACACATACAATGAGAGCAAAAAGGACGGAGCGCTGTATGTCTTTGTTAATATGCTCAATCTGGCGATCCTGCTGTCCGCCAATCTGGGGGTCATGAACCTGCTGCCGATTCCGGCACTGGACGGCGGGCGGATTCTGTTCTTCCTGCTGGAAATCATCACCCGCAGGCGGCTCCCCCAGAAAGTAGAAGGCATGATCAATATGATCGGCTTTTCCCTGCTGATGCTGCTGATGGTGGTGGTGCTGGGCCACGATATATACAAGTTGTTCATGCAATGATTCAGACATAGAAAATGATTACGGATTGTTACGCTGCTTCGCAGCTCTCACAATCCTGCCCAACAGGAGAACTCCATGACAAAAGAAATTAAAATCGGAAACCGTATCATCGGCGGCGGCCGGCCGGTGGCGATACAGTCCATGACCAATACGAAAACAGCAGACGCGGAAGCCACTGTCAGGCAGATCTTAGCGCTGGAAGAAGCCGGCTGTGAGATCGTCCGGGTGACGGTCAACGACGGGGCGGCAGCGGCAGCCATCCCGAAGATTCGGGAAAAGATCCATATTCCGCTGGTGGCGGATATCCATTTCGATTACCGGATGGCACTGGAAGCCATCAAAAACGGCGTGGATAAAATCCGGATCAACCCCGGCAACATCGGCGGCAGAGAACGGGTAAAATGTGTGGTGGACGCGGCGGCGGAAAAAAACATTCCCATCCGGGTGGGGGTCAACGGCGGATCGCTGGAAAAAGCACTGCTGGACCGCTACGGCAAAGTGACGCCGGAAGCGCTGGTGGAAAGCGCCCTGCGGCAGGTAAAGGAGATAGAGGACTGCGGCTATGACAAAATCGTGGTCAGCATCAAATCCTCCAATGTGCCTTTAAGCATTGCCGCCCACAAGCTGCTGGCCAGGACCACGGCGTACCCGCTGCACATCGGCATCACGGAGGCGGGTACCCTTTACAGCGGCAATATCAAATCCGCGGTGGGACTGGGTATTTTGCTCTATGAAGGCATTGGCGATACCATGCGGGTATCCTTAACCGGAGATCCGACGGAGGAGATCAAAAGCGCAAAGGCGATTCTGCGGAGCCTCGGCCTGCGCAGGGAAGGAATCGAAGTGATTTCCTGCCCCACCTGCGGCAGAACAAATATTGATCTGATTGGTCTGGCCGGTCAGGTGGAAGAAATGGTGAAGGATTTCCCGCAGCTGCAGATCAAAGTGGCCGTCATGGGCTGCGTGGTCAACGGCCCCGGGGAAGCGAAAGAGGCGGATCTGGGCATTGCCGGCGGCAACCGGGAAGGGGTACTGATCAAAAAGGGACAGATCATCCGGAAACTGAAAGAATCGGAATTTCTGCCGGCCCTTCGGTATGAACTGGAACACTGGAAGGATAATATATAATGGGAGCGAAAAAACTGGCGGAGGCCTTTCCCACCTTTCAGGCAGAGGCCTCCCTTACGGATATTACAAATGCGATTTTTGTTGACCGTCTGTTGGTCAACCGGAAAAATAACCGGGCGACGCTGCAGGTTTCACTGAAAGAAACGCTGGACGCGCGCAGTCTGGATGAGGTGAGCTATGCGCTGCAGACGCAGATCTTCGACGACTTTTCCCTGCAGCTGTATGTAAAAGTGGCTCCTGACAGCAGGCTGAAGGAAGAACCTGTTCCGGAAATAACGGGAGCTTTGGCAGCAGAAGCCCAGGCAGCGTCGATGACGGAAACGGAAGCAGCCCCGGCGCAGGCGGCGCCGGAAACCCAAGGTGTTTCTTCGCCGGATTTTGACGCGGCCTACGAAAAAGAACTGGAAGAAATCCGGAAGAAAGCACAGGAAGCCATTGCCGCTGCAGGGCAGAAAGAAGCAAAACCCGCGGCCGGCGGGCGGAACCCGAAATACCGCAGCAAATATGCGCCGGCAGATCCGAATGTACTTTACGGCCGGGAAAAGAAGCTGTCCTTTACCACGCTGGCAGATCTGACGGAGCCCAGCGGCGAGGTGGCGGTACACGGCCGGATTTTTGAGATAGAACCGCGGCTTCTGAAAAGCGGCGAAAAATACATGCTCTCCATGAGCATTTACGATGGAACCGACAGCATTGTATGCAAATGCTTTATCAAAACGGAAGACTGGGAAGAACTGCAGGAAACGCTGCAAGTCGGGAGCTTTGTGGAAATACAGGGCCGGGCCGATATTGACAGCTTCGAAAAGACGCTGTGCATTTCCCCGGTCAGCGCCATTAAGAAAACCGAAAACTTTTTTACGAAACGCAAAGACGAGGCAAAGGTGAAACGGGTCGAGCTGCATTTTCACAGCAATATGAGTGAACACGACGCGATCCCCTCCGCTGCCGAGATGATTGCCCGGGCAGTGGAATGGGGACATGACGCCATGGCGGTGACGGATCACGGCGTGGTACACGCCTTTACCGACGTACTGAAATATCTAAATAAGAAGGAAATCAAAAATCTGAAGCCGATTTACGGACTGGAAGGCTATATGGTGGATGACCTGACGCCCGTCGCGCGGCGGGCGAAGGGACTGCGGCCGGGTTGCGATACCGTGGTATATACCCTTCGAACCACGGCAGAATACGCCCTCCATGCGGAACTGTTTGAACTGGGCGCTGTCAAATACAAAGATGGAAAACCAGACGCGCAGTTTCAGCGCTTCATCAAAACCGCAACACCCCTTCCCGTGCAAAAAATCGACGAATATCATATCGACGCCGATGCCTGGGCACAGGCAGAGGAAAAGGAAACGGTACTCCGGGAATTTCTGGCATTTGCCGAAGGCTGCCTGCTGGCGACATATACGCTGGACCGGGATCCGGATTGTCTGGAAACGCAGCTGGAATCCTGCGGCATCACCGAAAAGCCGCCGATTCTCGATCTGACCGGCGTGGCCAGGATCTGCCTGACAGAGCTGAAAGGATACCGGCTGGATCAGACGCTGAAAAGCCTCGGGATTCCGGTGCGGACCCGCACCAGAGCCTGTGAGGACGCGGAAGCGGCCGCGCTGCTGTACGGCAGGCTGACGGAGATGATGGAAGCGGATGGCCTGACAGATCTTTCCGCGCTGAATGAAAAGGCGAAAGAAAGCGACAACTTTATCCAAAAATCCCCCCGGTACCATATCATTCTGCTGGCGGCCAACGAAGCCGGCAGAAGCAATCTGTACCGGATGGTCTCCGCATCCCATACCCGGTACTTTCATAATGTACCGCGGATTCCCAAAAGCTTCATTGCCTCCCACAGGGAAGGCATTTTGATCGGTTCCGCCTGCGAAGCGGGGGAACTGATGCGCGCCGTGATGAAAGGCAGAAATGAAAGACAGTTGGAGGAAGTGGCCGCCTTTTATGACTATCTGGAAGTCCAGCCCATTGCCAACAACGGCTTCATGCTGCGGGAAGACCGCTATGACATGAAGACGGAGGAGGATTTGAGAAGCTTAAACCGCAGGATTGTGGATCTCGGCGCACAGATGAACAAGCCGGTGGCCGCCACCTGCGACGCTCATTTTATCGACCCGGAGGATGAGATCTACCGGAAAATCATTCAGGACAGCCGCGGATATGCCGGCGTGGATGAAAGCACGCCGCTGTATTTTCGTACCACCGACGAGATGCTGGCGGAATTTTCCTATCTGGGAGAAGAAAAGGCATATGAGATCGTAGTGGAAAACACGCGGAACATCGCCGACCGGATCGCGTACATTTCTCCGGTGCGTCCGGACAAATGCGCCCCGGTGATCGAAGGCGCGGAAGAAGACCTGAAAAATCTCTGCTACGGCACGGCCGAAGCCATATATGGAAAGCCGCTGCCGGAGGAAGTGTCCTCCCGGCTGGAAAAGGAGCTGCAGTCCATCATTTCCAACGGATACGCCAGTCTTTACATGATTGCGCATCTGCTGGTGAAAAACTCCAACGAAAACGGCTATCTGGTAGGCTCCCGGGGGTCGGTGGGCTCCTCATTTGTGGCCACCATGGCGGGCATCTCCGAAGTCAACCCGCTGCCGCCCCATTATTACTGCCCGGCCTGTAAATATCATGACTTTGATTCGGAAACGGTCCGGTCCGCAGGCAGCGGTTCCGGCTGCGACCTGCCGGAGCAGAACTGCCCCAGATGCGGGCAGCCGCTGAAAAAAGACGGATTTTCCATCCCTTTTGAAACCTTCCTGGGATTCAAAGGCGACAAGGAACCGGATATCGACCTGAATTTCTCCGGCGAATACCAGACCCAGGCCCACGCCTATACGGAAGTCATCTTCGGCAAGGGCCATACCTTTAAGGCGGGAACCATCGGAACGCTGGCGGAAAAAACCGGCTACATGTATGCGAAGACCTATTATGAAAAGCGCAATATTGTGAAACGCCAGTGCGAGCTGACCAGAATCAGCCGGCATCTGGTAGGGGTGCGCCGGACTACGGGACAGCATCCCGGCGGCATCGTGGTGCTGCCGAAGGGAGAAGAGATACATACCTTTACTCCGGTGCAGTACCCGGCCAACGATGTGTCCAGCGGCATCATAACGACACATTTTGATTATCATTCCATTGAACATAATCTGTTAAAGCTGGACATTCTGGGCAAGGATGATCCGACGGTAGTGCGGATCATGCAGGATATCACCGGGATCAACCCGGAAAGTATCCGCATCGACGATCCGAAAATCATGTCTCTGTTTCAGGGAACGGAAGCCTTGGGCATTACGCCGGAGGACATTTCCTGCCCGCTGGGCTGCTTAGGCATACCGGAATTCGGCACCGATTTCGTTATTCAGATGCTGCTTGATACCAAACCGAAAAGCATTTCGGATCTGGTACGGATTTCAGGACTGTCCCACGGCACGGATGTGTGGCTGAACAATGCCCAGACACTGATCAAAGAGGGAAAGACTACGCTGGAGGGCGCGATCTGTACCCGTGACGATATTATGCTGTATCTGATGGAAAAAGGCATGGACCCGGCGGAGTCTTTTACCATCATGGAATCCGTCAGAAAGGGCCGGGGACTGAAGCCGGAATGGAAGGAATCCATGTCCGCCCATCAGGTGCCGGACTGGTATATCTGGAGCTGCGAGCGGATCCAGTACATGTTCCCGAAGGCCCATGCGGCGGCCTATGTCATGATGGCCTGCCGGATCGCGTATTACAAGATTTACCATCCGCTGGCTTACTATGCTTCCTATCTGGCCATCCGCGGCACAGGCTTCCGCTATGCGGAAAACGCCTTCGGCAGGGAAAAACTGGAACGGCATTTCAGGGAACTGGAAACAGTCGCAAAGGAAAGAAAGCTGACCGCCACGGAGCAGGAAGAAATCCGGGATATGAAACTGGTGCGGGAAATGTACGCCCGGGGCTTCTCCTTCGCGCCCATCGACCTGTACCGGGCAAAGGCGGACCGCTTCATCATTACCGAGGACGGGAGAATCATGCCATCCCTGGCAAGCATCGACGGTATGGGCGCCAAAGCCGCGGCGGCCATCTGTGAAGAAGCCGCAAAAGGACGCTTCCTTTCCCGGGAAGACATGATGAACCGCTGCAGGATCGGCAAGTCCGCCATCGAGACCCTGGCCGGTCTGGGCATTCTGGACGGCATGGCCGAAAGCAACCAGATCAGTATTTTTGATCTGTTCCGCGGCTAGTAAATATTTACAAAAGTACCGAAATTTGTTATATAATTTGACGGGCAAAATCACTTGATTTTTCGGCTCGAATTCATTATACTAATAGCGATTATACAATAAAATGCAGTTATCAGAAATGCAATTTTAAATCAGGAAAGGAAAACAGTCATGAAAAAGATGAACAGAACAAAAGCGGCAAAGGCTGCTCGTTCAGGCATCACTGCTTTACTGGCAGTCGTCATGGCAATGCCGGTTTCCGCGCTTACCGCGGCAGTGACCGCAGCGGTCAGTCCGGAAACAGCAGTTGTTGAGGCGGCAGACGTGGAAGTGCCCGATCCGATCATGGAGCTTGATTTCGAAAAAGGTTTCCAGGGTGAGGCAGCGAAAAACGAACTCAAGCCTGTGGGAGTTACTCCTCGTCTGATGTATGAAGAGCGCAAGGAAAACGGCGCTTATCCGGTAGATTCGTCGACCGGCAAATGGATTTTTGAATGGACGGACAATCCGGCGATTGAAGGCTCCACCGAGGCCGATTACCATTATGTAACCGGTGTCGTCGGCAACCAGCCTACGACCTATGATGATCCCGAAATGGGCAACGTATTCCGTCTGGATTCCACGATGGAGATTGCCGAAAGATATAAAGATCATTCCGACAAGATGGACTTTTCGGTTCCGGTTTATTCAGCCGGCTTCAATGATGACGGCACACCGAAGGATGCCGAGGCTTATGAAAAGAGCATCATCCAGCCGGAACTGACGGCGCACAGCGCAGTTCAGATTAAGAACCCCTTTGCCGGCATGAACTTTACGGAGGATGAGAGCCACTGGAAGAAGGATTCCACCAGTCTGCCGAATGGCCCCCAGTGGGAAAAAGGCGTAACGATTGCTTACTGGGTTAAGGTTCCCGAGGCGCGGGAAGCGACAGAGGATGATGATAAGGATGATATCTTAAACGACAGCGTACTCTTTACCTTTGAAAATATCCAGAGAACGGAAGATTCAACTGATCCCAACGGTGAAAATGTTACATATCATGTAGATGATCTGGTTAAGCATCAGGCGGCGGAAAATTATAAAGAAGATGATCCGCAGTATGCGCTTGGAACCAGAGAAACAGTTAAGGCAAAAGACGGTACAGAGTATATCGTAGCGAAGGATTACGGCCCGCTGGTACGTCTGAACCCCAACTATGAAGGCACCGCGGAGAAAAAGATTTACTTTGAAGTCAAGGAAGGCGACGAGCACTGGAGCGGTTCTGAGAAGATAACCATTACAACAGACGCAGGCGAGACCAAGAACCTGTATCCGCTCGGACCGAATATTTACAATGCATTCAAGGAAACGGATCCGGCAAAGGGCAGCAGTATCAGAAGAGGCTATGTCAACGGCTCCATGCAGATCGCGGCTTCCGATGCTTTCCATTTCATGGAAGACGACTATGCAACAGAAACACAGCCCGACGGTTCATTCAGAGCTCTGAAGGGTGCCAAGGATCTTAACCCGAATACGGCAAAAGAGGGTGAGTTCATTGAACTGCGTAACAACAACCTGTTCTATTTTGAGGGAGATAAAACAGTTACCAGTAATCCGGATGAATGGCACTATGTAGTTTGTGTTATCCAGAATGACTGGGTTCAGTTCTATGTGGATGGCTACGCAGACTCAGAAGATGATTATGGATATCATGGTACGGCATTCAATGTAGAAAATGGTAAAAAGTATTTCAATAAAGGCTTTGGTATTCGCATGCCTTACCAAAGAGGTAAAGCGTGGAGTGGCGTAGCTGACTGGTCTGCAGACGGTACGATTGCTAAGAGCCCGGCCAATGCCGCAGCACGGACCATGCTGGAGTGGCTTTCCGATGAAGATACTGTCCTGTATCTGGGCAACCAGGGTTGCGCAGCCCAGTCAACTGATCAGGAAATCGGTACGCTGGACGGCGTATTGATGGATGACATTAAATTCTTTGCAGAACCTCTGACAGAAGAACAGGCCACAGTGCTGTTCGACCAGGCAACGAAAGAAAAAGCCGGCGCCACGGATATTCCCAAACCGGTTCTTCAGATGAACTTTGAAGACGCTGAGGTGGGAAGTATTCCTTCAGGTCTGACAGGCTTCTCCGCCAATGATACAACCACCGGCGACAAAGCCGTCAAGGCACCTACTGTAGTTAATGAAGCAACATTCGGTAAGGTATTGAAACTGCATGAGAACAAGTCCCAGAAGACAAGCGCACTGCAGTTTACAAACCCGTTTGCAGGAAAGGATCTTTCCGGTGTGACGATTTCTTACTGGTTCAGAAGTGTTCCGGATAAGAACGGTGATATCGGCGAAGGCGTTACCGTAACGTTTGCCGACTCGCCGAAAAAACTTTCACATGATAAGATGCAGCCGGATGCAAGAGAAACAGAAACCAGAACCGGACTGTGGGTAAACAACAGCTGTGATGCAATGTTTATGGCAGGTGTGGATACAACGGTAAATACGACCCTGAAAAACCACTATCAGCAGTCCACAAAGAAAAACGGCAATACAGACCCTAAGGAGAACGGCTACGATAAGGAAGCGGATGAGCTGGAAGACGAGTGGAATGCAAGACTGGCTTCTACTTCGGAATGGCATTTTGCAACTGCGGTTATCAAGAACTCCGGTATCTATATGTACTTTGACGGAAAGAAACTGGACAACAATCTGGCGGATCCCCAGGGCCCTACTTTCTATGGCCCGAGATTCTATGACGGATATTATCACAAATATCTGGATTCCTTCTCAAGTATTCGTTATGGTTCCGAGAATGCAGGTGCTACACCGCTGATGACTTTCCTGACGCAGGAAGATACAACTGCCTACTTCGGTATGATGTACAGACAGGGCAGTGCGCTGACTTACAGAGCAACTGTGGAAAGTTATCTCGATGACGTTAACTTCTATGATGTGGCACTGAATGACGAGCAGATCCAGACACTGTATACAACAGCTCAGGCAGATGAGAAGTCAAAGAGCGCTGTTGCAGGCATTGCAGTGGATACGCCCGACTGGCAGGCAGGCGGTGCGGCGGAAGATCCGACAGGACCGGCGGAAGAAAATAAGGAAGAGACAAATCCGGGTACAATCAATGCAGATGGTTCCTGGAGTGCTTCCGCAAACGGTGTCAGCGTAACACTGCCGGCAGGCAGCTTCCCTGCAGAAGAAAGCTTAAGTCTGGCTGTAACGATCCTTGGCGCAAAGGATTCTGCAGCGCAGTACACAGCCGCAAATGCAGCACTGAAAGGTGCAGGCATCGACGTTGACAAGCAGGTCATCACGCTTTACGATATGAAGGTATTGAAAGCGGACGGTGCGGAAATCACACCCACCGCAGAAGCGTCCATTACCCTGACGCCGCCTGCGGGATATACAGCGTCCAAGACATCCATCGTTCGTATGGCGGATGTGAAGTCTATGGCAACCAGCGTTTCCGGTTCTTCTCTGGCATATCAGTCTGACAAACTGGGACAGTTTGCGGTTATGCAGCAGAAAACCAGCAGCGCCAGCGGCGACACCTCCAAGACAGGAACGTCTAAGGCAGGTCAGACGGGTGACGCGGCTTCCGTAGCGATTCCGTTTGTCCTTCTCGCAGCAGCTTTCTGTACAATCGTAGTGATTCGCAGAAAAGAAGAGGCACTGGAAGACTAAACACAGATCATTTGAAATGAATCCATTCTTAATGCCCTGCCGCTGAAATCAGCGGCAGGGCATTATTCTTTTCTTGAAGAATCAACGCGTATATGGTATCCTATAGCAAAGATTTTTTTGAAAGGAATGTCGGATATGCATGCGGAGCAAAAAAAACAGAAAATATCATCTGCCTGCCTGCAGCTGCTGATCATAGCACTGCTTGTCAGACTGCTGCTCAGCGGACTGATTAAAGGATTCAGTACCGATATCAACTGCTTTACCGGTTGGGCAGATTCTCTGTTTTCGGATGGAATCAGAGGATTTTATACTTCCGGAGGTTTCTGTGATTATCCGCCCGGTTATCTGTATGTGCTTTGGCTGCTGGGAGGTCTGCGGAAGCTGTTTGGATTGACGGATTATTATGCGTTTACTTCGATGCTGCTCATCAAATTTCCTGCAGTACTGTGTGATATGATTTCCGGCCTGTTGATTTATCGGTTTGGCAGAGAAAAGATCGGAGAGACCAATGCACTGATTTGTACGCTGCTTTATCTGTTTAATCCGGCGATTATCATCAATTCGGCGGCATGGGGACAGGTAGACTCTATTTTTACCTTGTTTGCAGTCTTGACGATTTATTATATTTATAAAAAGAAAATGCCGTATGCGTATATCGCGTTCTGTATCGGTTTTCTGATTAAGCCGCAGGTCGCATTTATCGCACCTGTTCTGCTTCTGGCCATTATAGAGCATGTATTTATGGATGGTTTCACATGGAATAAGTTTTTCAGAAACCTCTTTGCCGGACTGGGCTCCATTGCGGGACTGTTTTTGCTGATGCTGCCTTTTGGTATCGGTGATGTGCTTTCCCAGTATGTGAGTACGGTGACTTCCTATAAGTTTGCGTCGGTCAATGCGTATAACTTCTGGGCGATGCTGGGCATGAACTGGAAAGATCAGAACACAAAGGTTCTTGGGCTTCCGGCATTGTTCTGGGGTATGTTTTTTGTTGTGTGCGTGTTTGCATTTACGATATGGTTCTGGTGGAAGCGGAAGAATGACCGTTCAAAATACTTTTTCATGGCGGCCTTTCTGATTACGGGCGTATTTACGCTGTCGGTGCGTATGCATGAGCGGTATATGTATCCGGCGCTGATCCTGCTGATTCTTTATTATGTGGTCAATCCGCGGATTGAAACCATATGTCTGTACTTTGTGTTATCAGCGGTTCATTTTCTGAACGTTATACATGTGTTTGTCTGTTATGATCCGGCAACCTATAACTGGGATGATCCGTCCAGAGCAATCATCGGCGCTTTCATGTCGCTGGCGTATGCTTTCATGATATTCTGTTTTTTCCGCTTTTTGAAGCAGAAGGGATCAGGGAAAAAAATTGCGTTAAAGCAAATTTTTTCCCTGCGAAGCAAGGAAGCGGATTCCAAAGGCAAAAAACATCGGTTTACGTCCCGTCCCATGGCAAGGATAGAAAAGAAGGACATTCTGATTATGCTGGTGATTACGCTGCTGTATTCTGCAGTCGCCCTGTTTCAGCTGGGAGATCTGCAGGCCCCGCAGTCGGGTTGGACCGCGAAAACGGCAAATGAGCAGTATGTCTTTACTTTTGATCAGCCGGTACGGATCCAGAAGATCTGGTACTATCTGGGCAATTATCACAATCCCCACTTTGATTTTGAAGTGCAGGATGGGGATGGCGCATGGGTGAAGGTGCTGGACGATCAGGAATTTAAAAGCGTTTTCAACTGGTCGGATCAGACATTTACGCAGGTTGTGGAAACCCGGGCCGTGCGTATGACATCCCTGTCAGAACAGGCTTCGATCTGGGAACTGACTTTTGTGGATGGAGATGGAAATTATATTACGCCGTCAAATCCGGAAGTCTGTCCCGCCCTCTTTGACGAGACAGATCTGATTCCGGAACGGGAATCCAAACTAAACGGTACGTATTTTGATGAAATTTATCATGCCAGAACCGCATGGGAATATACCCAGGGCATTTACAGCTATGAGTGGACCCATCCGCCTCTTGGAAAGATATTCATCATGTTCGGCATTCTGATTTTCGGAATGGTGCCTTTCGGCTGGCGGATTGCCGGCACCGTTTTCGGAATCATTATGCTGCCCTGCATTTACGTATTTGCAAAAAAAATGTTTTCGAAACGCTGGATCGCGACCACCGCCATGCTGATGTTTGCGGCGGATTTCATGCATTTTACACAGACACGGATCGCAACCATCGACGTGTTTGTTACGCTGTTTATCATCCTGATGTATTATTATATGTATAAATACACGCAGATGAGCTATTATGACAGGAAGTTCAGCAAAGTGATGATTCCGCTGGGACTGTCCGGTATGATGATGGGCTTTGCCATGGCAAGCAAGTGGACAGGCGTTTATGCGGCCTGCGGTCTGGCAGTGATCTTTTTCGCAGATTTGTGGCGCAGATACGGTGAATACCGGTACGCGAAAACAAAACCACAAGGGAGTACAGACGGTATTTCCCACAGCAGGGTGATCCGGGAATTTCCGCTGCGCACGAAACAGACGATTCTGCTCTGCTTTTTGTTTTTCATCTTTTTGCCGCTGCTCATTTATGTGCTTTCATATATTCCGTTTGTAAGCCGGGAAGGCCAGAGCCTGCTGCAAAAAGCGTACAAAAACGCGATTGATATGTACAATTATCATTCCAATCTTGTATCGGAGCATGCGTATTCCTCCAAATGGTATCAGTGGCCGCTGATGACACGGCCCATGTGGTATTATTCCTACCATGTAAACGATACGATTTCGGAAGGCATCAGCGCCTTTGGAAATCCGCTGATCTGGTGGGCAGGCATTCCCGCATTTTTCTACGTCTTATATCGGATGATCAAAAATCGCGACAGAAACGCAGGTTTTCTGGTGATCGGATATCTGGCGGAATATCTGCCCTGGATGTTTGTGGATCGGACCACCTATATTTATCATTATTTCCCGTCGGTGCCGTTTGTGATTCTGATGCTCTGCTACAGTTTTCAGCAGTTTGTCAAAGACAATACCCGTCGGAAATATGCGGTATACGTCTATATCGCAGTGATGATTATACTGTTTGCAATGTTCTATCCGGTGCTTTCGGGATATCCGGTGGACAAAAACTATGTGTTTACCTGGCTGCGGTGGTTCAAATCCTGGACTTTAGTGACATAAATGGAAAAACTACGAATGGATTTCAGCGTAAAATACAGATGAAATCCGGGTATTCAGCTTGATTTTTTGTAATGCGTCTGATAAACTGAAATACAGGGTTATATGCTTATTTCTGAAAAATACAAATCAAAAAGAAAGGGAAAAAACATGAGACTGAAAAAGATCATCACGATTACACTGATCGTATCGCTGCTTGCAACGCTGTTCAGTATGATCGCGTTTGCTGAGGGAGAAAAACCGAAGGTATATCTTGCGGACACTTCGGCTTATAAAGTCGAAAGAAACGCAACGGAAATCGTCGTGCCCATCTGCGTGGAGGGCGAGATCGACATGCAGTGTTTTGATATCACGGTAACCTATGATAAATCCAGTCTGGCCCTTGTCCCGGATAAGGAAAAGACATTCATCGAAATGAAAGAGGATGAGGAATATTCATATTATGATATGAATACCGAAACAGACGGAACCGTGGTTTTTGCCGGCGTGACGGTGGATGAGTCCATGAAGAGCAAAACCGGAAGGATTGGCCAGCTGACATTCACATCAAAGAAAAGGATCAGCAAGGACGGAACAACAACCGAACTGGGACTTTCGGTGGCAGAACTGGGACTTGGAACGGAAGTTGCCGATATTGAGGTAAAGCCGGATGCGACGGTTACCATGAACGTCAGTGAAGATCCGAATACGCCGGAACCGGTAAAAGCCGGTGATGTCAATCAGGACGGAAACATCGACGCAAGCGACGCGCTGCTGATTCTGAAGCATGCCGCCAGGATGGAAACCCTGGAGGGCGACGCTTTAAAGGCAGCGGATGTGAATACGGATACCTCCGTCAACTCCACCGATGCATTGGATGTTCTGAAATATGCGGCGCATCTGATCGATCATTTTGGCAATTAGCACAAACATTTTTTGACAGAAAGGACACATATTTCCGGTAAATTGTGCAATTTTTAGGTTGACAAGGAAAGGTCTATTTGATAGACTACACTTTGTAAACGCATTGCACTTTTTATAAAAAAAGAAAGGAAGAGATTAAAATGAAAAAGTTATTAGCAATCGTTATGGTTGCAGTCATGGTATTCTCCATGAGCGCTGTTGCTTTTGCTGAAGAAGATGCTGCAAGACCTTATACAGTATCTTACACAGCGCAGACAAACGAAGATGGTTCCATTACGATCTCCGTTTATGCAAAGGGTAATGTACAGGCTTATGATGTAGGTATTTCCTACAAAGATACAGGCGCTACGGTAAAAGAATTTGCTACATCCGCAGATTTCAAGAGTGCTGTATCTCCGCTCGACGTTGCGAACGATGTTAAAGATGAAAGTTATATTGTATTCACCGGCGCAGCGCTTAGCGATGCTGCTAAGGAATATGATGGAATCATCGGTTCTGCTACTTTCACAGATGTTACCGATGCCGCTAAGTTCCAGATTATTGCTGACACAGCGAAATCTGAGCAGTTTGCAGTAACAACTCCTGATAACCCTATTGATATTAAGCCGTATGAAGCTCCGACAGAGGCTCCGACTCCGGAACCTGCTGATGAGACTGAGGCTCCTGCTGGTGACGCAACTCCGGCTCCTGGTACTCCTGGTACCGATGCAACTCCGGCTCCTGCTGGTCCGACCACTGCTCCTACGAACACTGGTTCCGGCAATGCTGCAAAGACCGCTGATGTTGCTCCTGTAGCTGCAATGGTTACTCTGGTACTTATGGCTGGCGCTGTACTTGTTGTATTAAAGAAACGCGCTGCAGAATAATCCATAGCGATTGACTGAAAAAAGATTTTTCGGACCCCCGTATCTTACGGGGGTCTTTTTTTGTGCGGAATCATCCGGCGTATTCCCGAAAAAAGCCATTGACAGACGGATGGTGCCTTGTTATCTTTTTATTATAGAATTAAATTGGGGTATTCTATGTATGAGGAGGGGCAGCATGAAAAAATTATTGATATGGGTTCTGGCATTGCTGCTGCCGGTCAATGCTTTTCTTATGGGCAGCGGTCTTTGCCTGAAAGAAGTGGAAGCGGCGGCCGACGATAGGCTGGAACTCTGGTACGATGAATCTGCAAAAGCAGATTTCTATGAGATTTACGCGAAAAAGTATAAGTGGCTTGGGGGAAAGGGCGACGGTTTTCTGGAATTTGGCCGCTCCGACCCGCAGAATTATGTGGACGGGAAAAACCATTCCAATGATTCTGCCTACAGTGAAAGCGGCAGAGTTACCAAGGCAGTAGAGGACGGCGTTGCATGGGCCAAACACGCGCTTCCCATCGGAAACGGGCACATGGGAGCCATGATATTCGGTTATACGGACACAGAACGGGTACAGATGAATGAAGACACGCTCTGGACCGGCGGCCCGGGCTGTGTCTCAGTGCTGGATGCGTCCAATAACGCAGATGCCTATGGGAATGTCAATCTGGAAGATCCGGCGGCATTAATGGGTCAGCTGGTAGACAACGCATTTGACAATTATTACGAGAGTCTGAAAACCGGGAAAATGCCATCCACTGACAAGGATAACGCGTCGCCGTATCAGAACGGCCTGACGCCCAATTCCAAAGAACAGGAAGGCTCCTACCAGAACTTTGTAGAGATGTACCTGGATTTCGGGATCAAAGAAGAAGAGACGGAAAATTATCGCCGCAGCCTGCATCTGGATACGGCGGTCTCGGAAGTGAAATATCGTCATGAGGGAGTCGATTACAGCAGAACCATGTTTGCCAGCTATCCGGATGATGTGCTGGTGTACCGGGTGGAAGCATCCGGCACGGGGAATGTTTCGTTTCGCCTGCATCCGGAAATCCCGAATCGGGAAATCTACACCGGCAGATATAACAGTACGGCGGGGGACGGCGCAGCGAAGTATGGAAAAGAAGGAAATGTAGTGGCAGAGGGCGATACCATTTCGGTCACCGGTTCTCTGAAACACAACGGGATGAAATTTGCGGCGCAGTTTAAGGTCATTTCCGAAGGCGGAACTATGAGGGCGGACAATGCACCGGCAGCGGAGATGGATGCCAACGGAAGCATCACCGTAAACGGTGCGGACAGCGCCTGGATTGTGATTTCCATGAAAACAGACTATGTCTGTGATTTTGACAGAAACTATACCAGCGGCGAAAGCCTGCCGGAACTGACAGCGGCGCTGGAAACAAAGGTAGAAGCGGCGGCAGCAAAGGGCTATGCGCAGCTTTACGATGCCCACGAAGCGGATTATACGAAGCTGTTCGGCCGGGTACAGCTGGATATCGGCGGGGAAAACCCGGATATGGCCACGGATGATTTGCTGCAGCAATATAAAAAGAATAACGGAAAAAACAGCGCAGACGCCAGATATCTGGAAACTCTGTATTATCAGTACGGAAGGTATCTGCTGATTGCGTCGTCAAGGGACAATTCGCTTCCGGCCAACCTGCAGGGGGTGTGGAATGATACGGATGCACCTGCCTGGTCGTCGGATTATCACACCAATATCAATGTGCAGATGAATTACTGGCTCGCGGAGCAGGCCAATCTGGCAGAGACGGCCACCTGTCTGGTGGATTATGCCAATGCGCTGCGCAAACCCGGAAGGCTTTCCCTGGCGAAGCTCTACGGCATCGGTTACCGACCGGATTCGGAGGATATTGATCTGGAAACAGAAGACGGATTTATCTTTTTCTGCAATACCACGCCTCTGGGCTTTACGGGCAATATCAAGTCCAATGCTTCGTTTACGGCCACAGCGACGGCGTTTCTGGCGCAGAATCTGTATGATTACTATGCTTTTACCAAAGATCTGGATTATCTGCGCAGCGATATCTATCCTTTCCTGCGGGAGAGCTGCATTACCTATCTGCAGACGCTGCAGCCGGGCAGAGGGGAAAATGATAAAGACCGGCTGTATATTGTACCGTCCTGGTCATCGGAACAGACCCGTTCCCCCTGGACGGTAGGCACATATTTTGACCAGCAGCTGGTATGGCAGCTGTTCCACGATACGCTGCAGGCCATGGAAGATCTGGGCATTTCGCCTGCGGCAGACGCCGGTACGGACGACAGCTACATGCAGGATGATGCCATATTGATGGCGCGGATACAGGACGCCATCGGCCGGCTGGATCCGGTGGCTGTCGGTGCGGACGGACAGATTAAGGAATGGCAGCAGGAGGAACGCTACAACAAGACGGCAAACGGCGCAGAAATCGGTGAATCCAATCACCGGCACATTTCCCAGCTGATGGCGCTGTATCCGGGAAATTATATCAGCTGCGCAGACAATAAAGAGGAACTGATTCAGGCCGCACAGGTGGTGCTGAAAGAACGAACCGACGAATCTACAGGATGGGGACTGGCATACCGGCTCAATCTGCAGGCCAGGACCGGGGACGGCGATCATGCGCATCAGCTGGTCAATGCTCTGCTGACGACGGCTACATATCCGAATTTGTTCGATACCCATGCGCCTTTCCAGATTGACGGTAATTTCGGCGCAACCGCAGGCATGACCGAAATGCTGCTGCAGAGTCAGGGGAAAGCGATAGAGATTCTGCCGGCACTTCCGTCGGCATGGAAGGACGGTTCTTATGAAGGACTGGTGGCAAGAGGCAATTTTGAAGTCAGCTGCAGCTGGAAGAACGGGACCGCATATCGGGTAAAGATCCGGTCCAACGCGGGAGAACCGCTGAAACTGTCCGGCATTGATGCAGAGACCATAAAAGACGCAGACGGTGTGCCTGTGGCGTATACCATGGAAGATGGCTGCATTTGCCTGGATACGGAAAAAGGCGGTATCTATACGATGCAGACGGCAGATGCGCCGGAGGAGACGCAGACACCGGATCCCGGCAAGGATATTCTGCCCGGCGATGTGGATGGAAATCGGGATGTGAATGCCGGGGATGCATTACTGGTACTGCAGTATGCGGCCCATCTGATTCCATTGGAAAAAGAACAGAAGCTTGCCGCTGATGTTACGGGAGATGAGGACATCACGGCCGCGGATGCACTGATGATTTTAAAATATGCCGCGAAGCTGATCAATGCATTTGTTCAGCAGGAGGATGGTACTTGAACGGCATTTTCAGGCGATTATGCAGACGCATCGGTAATTCTAATCAAAAATTGAGCAGCGGAGGAAAATGTAATGAAAGCAGAAGAAAAAGAAACAATCACATTGGAAGAACAGGAAGGAACGGTGATTACACCGGAACCGGACGTACAGGCAGAACCGATTGAGAATACGGCGGAAGACGACAGCATGGTGCAGGCAGGTGCGGAATCTGCGCAGGCAGAAGCGGATGCAGCAGACGAAGTCCCGGAGAAGGATGAAACGACACAGTCGGAGCCTGTGACGGAAGCGGAAGCATCTGCAGCAGAAGATGCGGGAGAACCCGGGGAAGACAGTGAAGTCTGGCTGCAGGACGACGAAGATACGGAAATCGAAGAAGAAAAGAAAACCGGCAAAGGCCGTTTGTCCGCAGTCTTTGGTGTGATCGGCGGATTGATTCTTGCAGCAGCAGCGGCGGTATCTGTTCTGCTGTGGCGGAAAAAGAATCCGAAACAGTAGAAGGTAATGGATGCTGCATTGCAAGTGACAGAATATAAGCTGTTTTTGAACAGCAAAAGCATAAGGCAGGCAGAGAAAGGGATTTCATATGAAAAAAATAGTTATGCTCTTATTTACAGCGGCGGCGCTGGTATTCTTCTGTTTTTCCGCCTGTGCGGAAGAAACGAAAATCAGCTACCATATTGAATACGAAGGCGATCAGGCGACGGTTTATTTTCAGTCGGAATCTTTAAGCGCCTTTGATTTCGGATTTATTTACGATCCGGCGGAGGTGACGATCGAGGATATCGTTTACTCGGATTACTATCAGCAGCTGGTACAGACCAGCGGTAATTCCGTGATGGCCGTGGAAAATCCTGCGGCGCAGGATGATGAAGGCAATACCTATGTGGTTGTCACCGGAATAGCGATGAACGGGTCAAGCGGAGAACCACTCCAATTTTCTTCGACGCAGGAGATTGCGCATATTGTGATTTCCGGTATCAGCGAAGGGGATATCATCGGTGTTGTTTCGGAGACGGCGTCTGTTAAGGATGTCAGAAATGCAAACAAGATCGCGGCAGTAGATTTGAGCAAACAGCAGGAAGTAACAGACAGCGATATCTTTGCGGGTGCACAGGAAGAACCGGAGGACAACGCAGGCGGAGACAATTACGGCGAGGCGGCAGACAACAGTCCGGACGCAGAGAATGGTGCGGGCAATGATACATGGATTTATGTGCTTGTCATCGCCGCAGTAATCATCGTTGTGGCCGTATTGATTGTAATTTCGAAGAAGGGACATGCCGCAATCGAGGAATCCGAGCCGGAAACGCCCGAAGAGGAGCTATCAGAGACGCAGGATGAATAAATCAGCAGGAAAGGGAAAGATATGTTAAAACGGGGAAAAAGGGGTTTTACAGCGATGCTGCTGGCCGGCGTGCTGATACTGTCTTTTGGGTGGACGGTACAGGCAGCGCAGATCCAGGGCAGCCTGAATCAGGCATTGAAATTTGGCGACGTTGACAATAACGGAACCGTGGATGCGGCAGACGTGCTGGAACTGCTGAAGGTACTGACCGGAAATTATCAGGCGCAGCCCTTTCATCAGAATGCAGGGGATTTGAACAAGGACGGCAGGCTTTCTGTGCGGGATGCCCTGCTGCTGCTGCAGAATATTGCGAAGCAGCGGGATGACAAGCTGGGATATAAACCGTATTTGCAGGAAATCCGGTATGCAGTGCCGGCTGTTTTTGCCGATGACAGCATGGTTTTGAAAGAAAGCGCCCTTGCCTTTCCCGGCGCGGACGGCTGGGGCAAATATACCAGCGGCGGCCGGGGCGGCCAGGTCATTGCGGTGACAAGCCTGGCGGACAGCGGACCGGGTACCCTGCGGGATGCGCTGGAAACTGCCGGAAAACGGGTGATCGTATTTCAGGTTTCCGGTGTGATTTATCTGAAAAGCAATCTGGCTGTCAAAAACGGGGATGTGACCGTTGCGGGCCAGACAGCCCCCGGAGACGGCATTACACTGGCTAATTACGGAATGAGCATTACTGCGGAAAATGTCATTGTACGTTATCTGTCCATACGGCCCGGCGATCAGACGGGGGATGAACTGGACGGTATCGATATCTGCGGTGCGAAAAATGTCATTGTGGATCACTGCAGCGTTTCCTTTGCCACCGATGAGGTACTGTCGGCCAGACCGAATGGAGACGGCGTAAACTATGACGAAGTGAGCGACAAGGTTTCTGTGCAGTGGTGTATGATTGCTGAAAGCATTACGCAGTCCCCAAATTCATCGAAAGGCCGTCACGGGATGGGTTCGCTGATTCGCGGCGCCCAGGGGGCGGAAATCACCTATCACCATAATCTGTACGTCAGCCACAGCTCCCGATTGCCGATGATGGGCAATTATATGGCGAAAGAAGCAGACAACGGCAATTTCAAGGCAGAATTTATTAATAATACGGTATTTAACTGGAACGGATCCGCATCCGGCAAATGCTCGGATGCAGACCCGGAGGGACTGGCTGTACATGTTTCAAGCTTTAATTATATCGGCAATTACTACCGGCCCGGCAGTGTTTCCGTGAAAGGCGACAGTTATGTCTTTTCGGAAGGCGGCATCGGAAACCATATGTATATGGAAGACAATATCATGGAGGACAGGCCGGATGCGTCACAGAAAGATCTGCTGATGTTTACCAATGATGTGCTGGCAACCAGTGAAAATCCCTATTACTGGGATGAAAAAGCAAATGCGCCGAAGGAACAGGGTCTGGTGATCGATCAGGAAGATTATTTCCTGACGGAGCGCTTTGCGGATTCTGAAATGGCACAGATTGACGATGCCCGGGAAGCCAACCACGCGGTGCTGCAGCTGGCGGGAAATTCGCTGAGCAGAGACTGCTTTGATACGGCACTGCTGCGTGATTATGAAGCCGGCAGCGGCAAGCTGATCAATCAGACCTTTGAAGCTGCAGGCTGGTACAGAGGAACGCCGGAAAACAACAGAGGAACCGGCTATTACGAGTGGATGCAGGGCAAATACCCGGATCGGGCCAGCTACCCTGCGGAAATCGATACGGATCAGGACGGTATGAGCGATGCATGGGAAACGGCTGTGGGCCTGAATCCGGCAGTTCCCGACGGTGCCGGGGCCTTCAGGGGGTCGGCATATACGAATCTGGATGTATATTTACAGTTTCTTGTGGAGCAGCCGGAAGCGGCGATTCTGCACGGAGAAGTAAAGTAAGTGATTTGGAGTAAAGAGGAGAAAAGACATGAGAAATAAGGTTTGCCGTGCGGCGTTTGTTTGCTGTATCCTGCTGGTTTTGCTGTGTCTGCCAGGTATGACGGCAGCAGCTGCGGATGCGGACGCAGTGGCCGGAGATCTGGATGGAAATGGCCGTGTGACCCTGCGGGATGTGCTGGTCGTACTGAAAGCAGCCGCAAAAATGGAGACGCTGGAGGGAGAAAAACAAGCCGCTGCGGATGTAAACGGAAACGGAAGCGTGGATGCCAAAGATGCGCTTTTGCTCTTCAAAAAAGCGGTAGGGAAGCTTTATTATCTGCCGGGCGAAAAAATTGAAGCCTCGGGACAGATTTACATTGCGGGAGATTCCATTGCTTCTAAGCATGACGAGGATCCGACCTATCAGCGGCAGCTGGTGGGATGGGGCGTCGTGCTGGGGGATCTGTTTGATGCGTCCGTAAACGTACACAATGAAGCCCGTTCCGGAGCCAGTGCAAAAAGCTATCTGCAAACTACAAATTATCCGGCTTTTATCAATCAGCTGGCAGCGGGGGATTATTTCCTGATCTCCTTTGGGCACAATGATGAGAAGGTCTCGGATCCCGGCCGGTATACCGATCCGGAGGGGGATTCTGCTACGCCGGAATCTTACAAGTGGTATCTGAAGAAATATTATATAGAACCGGCAGTACGGGCAGGGGCGTATCCGGTATTGCTGTCATCGGTGGTCCGTTGTACCTTTGATATGGAGGGTGTACTGATGGCACAGAGCCATGCGTCCTATGCCGCAGCTATGGCGGAACTGGCAGAGGAGTGCCGGGCAGAAGGACTGCAGGTGGGTTACATCGATCTGCAGAAGCTGACCGGAGATTATTACCGTACTGTGGGGCAGACGGAGGCGGAAAGCCTCCATGCATTTGACGCAGAAAAGCTGGATACGACCCATTACTGCGAAAAGGGCGCCAGGCTGGCTGCGCAGATCATAACGGAAGAAATGCAGCGGCAGGAATATGATATATGCAGATTCCTGAAGACGGTGCAGTAAACAGGCGCGCCTTTTAAGGGCGCGTGTGCCGCAACCTGAGAGGACGAAAAGACGATGCGAAACATTTACGGAAAGAAAATATCTGCTGTGATCATCCTGTGTATCTGCCTGTGTGTTCTGCTGCCGATGCACGCTTTGGCAGCGGAAAATGCATGGGAAGACAAGGTGGTTCTGTCCTCCCGGGGCGATGTGACGCAGGATGGGAAAATTTCTCTGCGGGACGTGCTGCTGGTGCTTAAAAGTCTGGCAAAGCTGCAGCCGTTGGACACAGCGGAAGCGCAGTACCGCGGGGATGCGGATCATTCCGGCAGGGTGACGATAGAGGATGCCGAAATGCTGATGGGCGCTGCGCTGCACGACAGGAATTTCGGTTATGTATTTACAGAACCGCTGGAGCGGACCTTCATTGTGGACAGCGCATGCCTTGTGCCGGAAGAATCTTATTGTTATAACAGCCTGCAGGACGTGGTAAATCAGCTGAATGCCGATCCGCCGGAAAGTGAAGACGAGCGGGTGACCATACTGTTTGCGCCGGGGGTATACCGGGAGCATGCGGAGCTGAAAGCGCCCTATGTGACCTTTCAGGCGCTGAATCCGGAAAATGAGGTGCCGGCCAACATTACTTTTTATTACGGCAACGGATTTCGTTATGAATCTCTGCAGCAGGAAGAGGCAGACGGCAATAATGGCGCATCGTTCATTATTGCTGCATCGGCCCATGATTTTCATGCCCGGGACATGATGTTTGAAAACTCCTATAATATTTACATGACAAAGGAAGAGTACAGCGATTACTGTGCTTATCCCCTCAATAGTCAGTCCTTAAGCGTCCGGGAAGATATGGACAATCTGCTGAGCAGCAAGTATCAGACCCAGGGACTGGCGCTGCGGGTGGATGCGGACCGCGCCCGTTTTGACCATTGCCGAATCATCGGCAGACAGGACACGCTTCTGATGAATGGGAATGGAAACCGGGTTTATTATGAGGATTGTTATATCGAAGGAACCGTGGATTTTATTTACGGGAACGGCACGGCGGTTTTTGAAAGCTGCCAGATCAACGCGCCTTACCATTCCGGACACATTACGGCGGCGTCTACGCCGGAAACGCAAAAGTTCGGCTTCCTGTTTAAAGAATGTACATTTACCAGGGAACAGGTGGCGCAGAAGGCGGCACCGGCGGCAAATTCCTATAGCTTGGGCAGGCCCTGGCGGGATTATGCCATGGTGGTGTACTGGAACTGTAAAATGGACGGGCATATCACCACGGGCAATGAGCGCTGGATGAATATGGGCGGCGGACTGCCGCTGGAAGATCCTGCCTGCGCCCAGCGGGAGACCTTGCGTTTCTTTGAGGCAGGCAGCATGGACCTGGAGGGCAATCCTCTGGATTTGAAAGCCATCAAACCCGATTATGAACGGATTTTGCAGCAGGAAGATCTGCAGCCCGGCGGCGAATATGACGCGGCGGCCTGGCTGGCCGGGGACGACGGCTGGAATCCGGGCGGATATCCGTAAAAAGAAAATAAATGGAAATAAGAACAACCCCTGTCTCTAAAGGAACAGGGGTTGTTTTATGAGATCCTTTGGCGGATTATGTATGATACTCCAGCGCGGCTTTGATGAAGCCCACAAACAGCGGATGGGGCTTGTTGGGCCGGCTCTTGAATTCCGGATGGAACTGGACGCCCACATAGAAGGGCAGGGAAGACAGCTCCACGGTTTCAATCAGCAGATCGTCAGGGGAGGAGCCGCTTAAACAAAGACCGGCTTCCTGCAGCGCCATCCGGTAGTCGTTGTTAAATTCATAGCGGTGGCGGTGCCGTTCGTGGATCAGGGTTTCCCCGTAGCAGGCGGCCATAGTGGTGCCGGCTTTGATCACGCAGGGATAGCTTCCCAGCCGAAGCGTGCCGCCTTTGGCGATGCCGGCGTACTGTCCCGGCATGTAGTCGATGACTTTGTGGGGACATTCCGCCGGCATCGCCAAAGGCG
>CANRGZ010000010.1 GCA_947630295.1 uncultured Lachnospiraceae bacterium
GCGGCAAATGCAGCAATCGAGTTGAAAAACATTACGAAAACCTTCGGCCATGTCTGCGCCAATCACAATGTTTCGCTGAAGGTCAACCGCGGCGAAATCCTCTCCATTCTGGGGGAAAACGGCAGCGGCAAGACCACGCTGATGAATATGATCGCGGGCATCTATTTTCCGGATTCCGGCAGCATTTTCATTGACGGCAAAGAAGTGGTGATTGCTTCGCCGAAAGACGCTTTTCAGTATAAGATCGGAATGATTCACCAGCACTTCAAGCTGGTGGACGTCTTTACGGCCACGGAAAATATCGTGCTGGGGCTGGAAGAAAAATACGATGTGAAAAATGCCTCGGCCAAAGTGAAGGAAATCAGCGAAAAATACGGATTTGAAATCGATCCCGATAAGAAAATCTATGAAATGTCCGTTTCCGAAAAACAGACGGTGGAAATCATCAAGGTGCTGTACCGGGGCGCCGATATCCTGATTCTGGACGAACCTACGGCAGTGCTGACGCCCCAGGAGACCCAGAAGCTGTTTGCGGTACTGCGCAGGATGCGGGACGACGGCAAAGCCATTATCATTATCACCCATAAGCTGCACGAGGTTTTAAGCCTGTCGGACCAGGTGGCGGTGCTGCGCAAGGGCGAATACATCGGCACAGTCAAAACCGCCGAAACAAATGAAACCCTGCTGACGGAAATGATGGTAGGGAAAAAGATCAGTCTGAATATCACCAGAGACGAGCCCCAAAATCCGGAAGACCGGCTGGTGGTGGAGGATATCACCTGCATGAACCGGGACGGCGCAACGATTCTGGATCACGTGTCGTTTACCGCCAGATCCGGCGAGATCTTAGGCATCGCCGGCATCGCCGGAAGCGGACAGCGGGAACTGCTGGAGGCCATCGCAGGATTGCAGCATATCGATTCCGGCAGTATTTTATATCACAATCCCAAAACGAAGCAGACGGACAATCTGCGGGACAAAACCCCGCTGCAGATCCGGGCGCTGGGAGTCCGGCTTTCCTTCGTGCCTGAGGATCGTCTGGGCATGGGGCTGGTGGGCAATATGGATATCGTAGACAATATGATGCTGCGCAGCTATCGCCGGGGAAAAACCATGTTCCTGCAGCGGAAACCGCCGAAAGATCTGGCGGAGACCATTATCCGGCAGCTGGAAGTGGTGACGCCCAGCGTCAGTACGCCGGTGCGGAGGCTTTCCGGCGGCAACGTGCAGAAGGTACTGGTGGGACGGGAAATTGCCGCCGTGCCCACGGTGCTGATGGCGGCCTATCCGGTGCGCGGCCTGGATATCAATTCTTCCTATACGATTTACAATCTGCTGAATGAACAGAAGAAGAACGGCGTGGCGGTGATTTTCGTCGGCGAAGATCTGGACGTGCTGATTGAACTTTGCGACCGGATCATGGTCATCGGATCGGGCTGTGTCACCGGCGTGGTGGACGGACGGACAGCCACCAAAGAGGAAATCGGCCTGCTGATGACAAAATCTGTACACGAGGATATGGAGGGAGGTGCGGATCATGTCGAAACCGGAGAAAAAAATGCATGAACCGCTGATACATCTGGTGAAGCGGGATGCGATTCCCTGGTACCAGGCCTGGGCGGTGCGCATCATCGCCGTACTGGCGGCGCTGATCTTTTCCGGCGTCATTACCATCATTCTGACGGGCTTAAATCCGCTGGAAGTGTATCAGAAAATGTTTGAAGGCGCTTTCGGAACGGACCGGAGGATATGGAACCTGTTTCAGAATGTGGCGATCCTGCTTTGTATTTCCCTGGCAGTGACGCCGGCCTTTAAAATGCGGTTCTGGAATATTGGCGCGGAAGGACAGGTTTTGATTGGCGGTCTGGCCAGCACGGCCTGTATGATTCTGCTGGGCAACAAGCTCTCCCAGCCCATGCTGCTGCTGGTGATCGTGGTCACAAGCATTGCGGCGGGGGCGGTCTGGGCGCTGCTGCCTGCGATTTTCAAAGCATACTGGAATACCAATGAAACGCTGTTTACGCTGATGATGAACTACATCGCCATTCAGCTGGTTTCTTATTTTGTTTTTGTCTGGTCGGTGCCCAAGGGCTCCGGCAAGATCGGCATTATCAACGGCGATACCCAGGCGGGATGGCTTCCGGTGCTGGGAGATCAGAAATATCTGCTGAATATTCTGATCGTGCTGGTGATTACCATTGCCATGTACGTTTACCTGCGGTTCAGCAAGCAGGGCTATGAGATCTCCGTGGTGGGCGAAAGCGAAAACACCGCCCGCTATATCGGCATCAATGTGAAAAAAGTCGTTATCCGCACCATGCTGATTTCGGGCGCCATCTGCGGACTGGCCGGGATGCTGCTGGTATCGGGAACGGATCACTCCATTACCCGTGATACCGCCGGCGGCAGAGGCTTTACCGCCATCATGGTTTCCTGGCTGGCCAAGTTCAATCCGCTGTATATGGTACTGACGGCCTTCCTGATCGTCTTTCTGGAAAAGGGCGCGTCGGAAATTTCCACCGCCTTCCGCCTGAACGATTCATTTTCGGAAATTATTACCGGCATTATTATCTTTTTCATCATCGGAAGCGAATTTTTCATCAACTATGCCATTCGTTTCCGTAAAATCCGGAAAGGAGGGAAAGCGCAGTGATTACAGCATTCATACAGCGTGCCGTCATGCAGGGCATTCCGCTGCTGTACGGCTCCACCGGAGAAATTATTACGGAAAAATCGGGACACCTGAATCTGGGCATTCCCGGTATCATGTACGTGGGCGGCATCAGCGGCGTCATCGGCGCGTTTGCCTATGAAAATGCCTGCTCGTCCGCCGGACACGGGATGAACGGGGCGCTGGCTATCCTGATTCCCTTCCTGTCCTGCCTGCTGGGGTCTTTGCTGATGGGACTGATCTACTGTTTCCTGACGGTAACGCTTCGGGCCAACCAGAACGTGACCGGTCTGGCGCTGACCACCTTCGGCGTGGGTTTCGGCAACTTCTTCGGAGGCTCTCTGATCAAACTGACCGGAAGTGAACTGCCGTCCATTACACTGACCAAAACCAGCGATTATTTCAGAACTTCTCTGCCCTTTGCCAAAAGCCTGGGGTGGTTCGGACAGGTGTTCCTTTCTTACGGATTTCTGGCCTATCTGGCGGTGGCCATCGCCATTGCCGCGGCTCTTTTCTTAAGCCGGAGCAGAAAGGGTCTGCATCTGCGGGCCGTAGGAGAAAATCCCGCCACAGCCGATGCGGCAGGCATCAATGTGGAGCGGTATAAATACCTGTCCACCTGTATCGGCAGTATGATCGCCGGCCTTGGCGGTCTGTACTATGTCATGGATTACGCAAACGGCATCTGGTCCAACGACGCTTTCGGCGACAGAGGCTGGCTGGCCATCGCACTGGTCATCTTTGCGGTCTGGAAGCCGGGCATCGCCATCTTGGGCTCCTTCCTGTTCGGCGGCCTGTACATTGTGCATAACTATATTCCCAATCTGGATTTCAGCAAACAGGAGCTGTTTAAAATGGCGCCGTATCTGGTGACGATTCTCGTACTGGTCATCATCAGTATGCGGAAGAAGCGGGAAAATCAGCCGCCGCAGCATCTGGGACTGAACTATTTCAGAGAAGAACGGTAAAAGAACTGCAGGAAATGAAAATGGAAATGGAACAAGTAAAGCGTCTGGCGCTGGAAACCGGTTTCTTTGAAGCCGGGGCGCTGGACATCCGTGCATTGGTCTATGAACCGCAAATCCGGGAAATCTGTGAAACGAACCGCTGCGGCGCTTACGGAAAGCTTTGGGTCTGTCCGCCGGCCATCGGCACCCTTGCAGAATGTAAGGAACGGGTGGAACAGTATCAGTCCATGCTGCTGTTCAGCGCAAAATTTGATCTGGAGGATCCCTTTGATTATGAGGGAATGATGGATGGCGTGGCGCGCTTTCAGAAAATGGTTGAGGCCTTTGATGCGCGGATCAAACCTCTGACGGATACCTATCAGCTGCTGGCTAACGGCGGCTGCGGGAATTGTAAGGCCTGCACCTGCCCGGACGCACCCTGCCGGTTCCCGGAAAAAGCCTTTCAGGCACTGGAAGGCTACGGATTTGACGTCAGTGCCCTGGCCGCTGCGGCAGGGATGCATTACCATAACGGCGCCAATACGATGACGTATTTTGGCGCCCTGCTTTTTTCTTAAAGGAATCCTATTGTCCTTGCGGAAACGCAAAACCTTTGCCAACAGGAATAAAACCGGAAAATCCGGGAACAATGAGGAGGGAACAACAAAAAAGAAGTTCACAGAAACTTCACAGAAAAATTAGCACTCAACGCTTGACATTGCTAATAAATGTGCTATTATACATATAACAGCTAGAGCAAGAGGAACAAAAAAGCAGAGGCTGTATATATTAATTCATTATGAATGGAGGAATGAACAATGTTAATGCCGAGTGTTTTTTCAGATAATTTTGTGGAGGATATGTTTGACGACTTCTTTTTCCCTGCAACCAGTTACAAACAGAGGAACAGGAGCGTGGCGATGAACGCCGACGTCAAAGAAAAGAAAGATTCTTATGAAATCGCTCTGGACCTGCCGGGTTATGACAAGAATGATGTGAAGGTAGAACTTTCCGAAGGATACCTGACCATCAGTGCGAAGCACAGTGAAGACAAAGAGGAAAAGAGCAAGGATGAAAGATACATCCGCAAAGAACGTTACGTCGGACAGATGCAGAGAAGCTTTTACGTCGGAGAAGACATCACAGACGAAGATATCAAAGCTTCCTTTGCCAACGGGGTACTGAATCTGACCGTCCCGAAAAAAGAGGCGAAGGCTTCCGTTCCGGAAAAGAAATACATTGCCATCGAAGGATAAAAGGAAAAGTGAAGTATCACAGAATACTCACAAAATAAACACAGATAAAAGCGAAATAGCGATTGCCGTTATTTCGCTTTTGTTTTATACTGTAATTACAGCGTCGAAAGCTCGAATCCACGGTATGCTTGCATACCGTGGGGTGAGAAGCTTTATGACGCGCTCCAACATGAGGAAGAAGTGGGGCAGGGGCCCCATGGATTCCGAATGTTGGGCAGGATTGTGAGAGCTGCGAAGCAGCGTAACAATCCGTAATTATTACTTTTACAGCGTCGAAAGCTCGAATCCACGGTATGCTTGCATACCGTTGGGTGAGAAGCGATATGCCGCTATATTCATTCGTAGTAGGAGGGAGCAGGAATGTCTGTCGTATATTTTTCAAAAAATATTACAGGAGAAGAAGTCGCAGCACTGTATGACCGACTGGGGAAAAACCTTGGAAGGCCGGGTGGCCGCCAAGGTACACACCGGCGAGGCCGGCAATCAAAATTATCTGCGGCCTGCATTCTGGAAGCCTGTCATTGACCGGCTGCATGCGACGGTCACCGAGTGCAATACAGCCTATGAAGGCGCCCGCAATACCACGAAGCGGCACTTAAAGCTGCTGGAAGATCATGAGTGGACAAAATATTTTACGGTAGATATTCTGGATGCAGAGGCACCGGATCTGGAGCTTGCGGTACCGGGCGGAAAACATTTGAAGAAAAATTATGTAGGAAGCCATCTGTCGAATTATGACGCGCTGCTGGTGCTTTCCCATTTCAAAGGACATCCCATGGGCGGTTACGGCGGCGCGCTGAAACAGCTGTCCATCGGACTTGCATCTTCCTACGGAAAGGCTTATATCCATGGCGCGGGAGATCCGGATGCCTTCTGGTCTGCGGATCACGACGCCTTTCTGGAATCCATGGCGGAAGCGGCCGGGTCCGTGATGCAGTATTTCCACGGCAACGCCGTGTATGTGAATGTGATGAAAAATATGTCTGTGGACTGTGACTGCTGCGAAGTGGCGGAAGACCCCTGCATGCAGGATATCGGTATTTTGATATCGGAGGATCCGGTGGCCATCGACCAGGCCTGTCTGGATCTGGTATATGCCGCCACGGAGGATCCCGGACAAAAGCATCTGCTGGAACGGATCGAAAGCAGGAACGGCGTGCACACCATTGAGACAGCCGCCGCCCTTGGGCTGGGTTCCAGAACATATACGTTGAAAGAAGTGTAGAGGGCAGTTTTATGACTGCCAGCCGCCGTCAAAGGCAATGATCTGGGCGGTAAGATACGAAGGCGCTTTTAAAAGAAGCAGCGCCATCTGCGCCGCTTCTTCGGGCGCGGCGATGCGTCCTGCCGGGATTTCTTCGGCGATGGCCTGTTTTTCCGTTTCGGAATATGCCGCATTCATTTCCGTATCGATCATGCCGCAGGCCAGGGCATTGACTGCAATGCCGGAAGGCGCCAATTCCTTTGCCAGCGCTTTGGTAAATGCGTTGACACCGCCTTTGCTGGCGGAATAGGCGACTTCACAGGAGGCGCCGCGAAGACCCCAGACGGAGGATAGAAAGAGAATTTTTCCGGACTTCTGCGCGATCATTATGGGTGTAAGATGCCGGCACAGCTGATAGCAGGAACTTAAATTGACGGACAGCAGTTCATTCCATGCGGATTCCGGAAGATCATGCAGCAAACCGGTTTTGCTGATGCCTGCATTGTGGACAAGCAGGTCGAGGCGGCCGAAGTTTTCTGTGACCGCGGCAATCTGCCTGCAGGTAGCAGGCAGGGAAATGTCGCCGATCACAGTTTTGCAGCTGATGCCGTAACGCTTTGAAAGCTGCGCTGCATATTCTATTAAGAGAGGACCGCTGGTTTTGCAGTTTAAGATCAGATGGCAGCCCTCGGCGGCCAGCTTTGCGGCGATTTCTTTTCCAATGCCTCTGGAAGCGCCGGTAACGACGGCAATCCTTGCATTCATGATATATCCTCCGTTTCTGACTGTGATTTTGTCCGGCAAATATGCCGTATGGGCAAACTGTAGCATGGATTTTTTTTGAAATCAACTGTTGTATGGAATTTATACATAAATTTGACAAATGTTTTTGGATATGCTAGGATATTGAGGATGTCCCTTTAATTCGAATAATAAAGATACTGTTAAAACCTTTTGGGAGGCAGGTATGAGAAAACTGACCTTGAGAACTGTTTGCGGTATTCTTACGGCTGCGGGTGTTCTGTGCAGTTCATTCAGCGCATATGCCGCTGATATTGCAAAGTCATCGGAGTACCCTTCGATCGGAATTTCATCTCTGATCGACAGCTATTGTACCACAGATTCAAGTCTGCCGAAAGTCGGCGTGACCAATGCGATTGAGGAATATATAAAAGCGATTATCGATACGGATCTGGTGGCCACCGTGTCACAGGTCCGGGAAGAATACAGAACCATAGTGATTGCACAGGTGGATGGATATCTCAATGTGCGTAAGGAGCCTGACACAAACAGCGAAGTGGTGGGAAAGCTGCAGAACAATTCCGCGGCCAATATCACCGGTGTGGTGGGCGACTGGTACAAGATCACTTCCGGTACAGTTACGGGATATGTTATGAAAGAATATGTGCTCTTCGGCAAAAGCGCAGAAGCACTGGCAGAGCAGATCGCGAAAAAAACCGGAACGGTAAAGGCGGATGCGCTGAATATCCGTTCTTCCGCCAGCAAAGAAGCGACGGTGTTGGACGTGATGCCCCAGGGAGATACCTGTGAAGTGCTTTCCGAAGAGGGAGAGTGGACGAAGATCCAGTATGGTGATGCGACAGGATATGTTCTGACACAGTACATTGACATTCAGGTTTCGATGGAAACAGCGGAATCCAAGAATGAGGAAGCAACCCGCCTGGCTTCGGAAGAAGCGGCTTACCTTGCTTCCATTGCGAAGTACTCCTCCGCATCCTCCTCTGCATATGAGGCGGCACGGGAGGCTGCGACAGCTGCGCAGCGTGCGCGGACCATCGCAGAGGGTGACCCTACGGAGAAGACAACGAAATTTGCATCTGAGGCAGAACATTACGCGGTACTTGCAGAGTCCTATGCTGATCAGCTGGCAGAGGAAGAAAGAGAAGCTGCGGAGCGTGCGCGTCAGGCGGCTGCGGAAGCGGAAGCAGCCCGTCAGGCAGCGGCACAGCGTGCAGCGGCGGCGTCCCGTTCGCAAAGCAGCAGCGGTTCAGGCGCTTCTTCTAAAAAGAACGAGGGAAGCAGCTCGAAGTCCTATAACAGCGCGGCGGCTTACAGCAACTCCTCCAAGGGTCAGCAGATTGCAAATTACGCGCAGCAGTTTATCGGAAATCCCTATTCCTGGGGCGGCACCAGTTTGACCAATGGTGCGGACTGCTCTGGCTTTGTTAAGTCGGTCATGGCGGACTGCGGTGTTTCCGTATCCGGCCGGACAGCGGCTTCCCAGTCGTCGGGCGGATATTCCGTTGCGGAAAGCGAACTGCAGCCGGGAGATCTGGTCTTCTACGCCAGCGGCGGACGCGTTTACCACGTAGCGATTTATATCGGCGGCGGACAAGTTGTGCATGCGGCTTCTTCCAGTCTCGGTATCTGTACATCCAATTACAGATATGCGACGCCTTATAAATTCGTAAGGTACTATTGAGCAAGAAATTCATATTTGGGCCACCTGCCTCTGTGCGGCAGGTGGCTGTTTGATTTTTGGAGGATACCATGCAGGAGATCATACAGGTACATAGCAGACAGAAAGCAGATGTGCGTCTGCAGGACGGCGGACTGCCCCATGCAAAGGGCACCCATTGTATTCAGATTGCCCGGGCGTCGAAGGATCCGGCCACAGCCACAGACGGAAACGGCTGGACTTATAATCATGCGGCCATGCTCTGTTACTGGAACGGGGAATACTGGGTGGATTATCTGACGGATCCGGTCAGCGAGCATGTGCCGCCCTCCAAAACCATGCTGACCTGGTCGGCGGACGGATACCGGTGGGCAAAGCCGGTGGAACTGTTTCCGCCGCTGTCCGTGCCTGCAAGGTATTATACGGGCCCCTGCAAAGAAGCATTGCAGGAGGAATATGTCGGCTGTGTCATGCACCAGCGGATGAGTTTTTATGTAACCAAAGACAACCGGCTGCTGGCCACCGGCTTTTACGGGATTGCGCCGCAGCATACCATAGCGCCGAACAATGGCTACGGCGTAGGCCGGGTGGTCCGGGAAATCTATCCGGATCACAGCTTTTCATCCATGTATTTTCTGCGGATCAATACCGCAGCAGGCTTTGATGAAACGGCGGCACCGCAGATTCCGCTTTATACAAATGCGCCGGATGCAGGCTTTGTTGCAGGCTGCAGGGAACTGCTGGACAACCGTCTGGTGACGGCCCAGATGTGGGAAGAAGAACGTCTGCATAAAGAGGCATTTACCCAGCCGGGGGCGGAAGCCTTCTGTTATTTTACGCTGCCGGACGACACGGTAACCGCCGTATATAAAAAATCCTTTGTGACGTCCAGCCGGGACAAAGGCGAACACTGGGAACCACTGCAGACCGTATATTCTCTGGAAACTTCTACCGGAAAGGTCTGGGGAGAACGTACTGCCGACGGACGGTACGCCCTGTGCTACAATCCCACGACGGACAGCGCGCACCGCTGGCCGATTGCGGTCACAACAGGAGAAAACGGAAAGGATTTTTATGATCTGTATGCAGTCACGCCGGAGGTTTCGCCCCACAAATATGCAGGACTATATAAAAATCTGGGACCGCAGTATATCCGCGGCATTGTGGAGGCCAATCCCCGCCCGGCGGATGGCAGACTGCATCTGGTTTATACCGTGAACAAAGAGGATGTGTGGACCAGCGCCACGGCGCTTCCGGTGACGGCTGTTGAGACGGAAGCAATCCATGAGGATTTTTCCGCATACAGCGACGGAAGACTTCCGGCAGACTGGAATCTGTACATTCCTGCCTGGTCGCCGGTGCGGATGGAAGAACGGGACGGCCATATGGCGCTGACGCTGTATGACGCCGATCCTTATGACCGGTGCAGGGCGATGCGTATTATGCCCGAATACCGGAGTTTCCGGGCGGTTTTGCGGGTGGCGCTGTGTATTCGCAGCGAAAAAACCGCCTATACCATTGATTTTGAAGACGCAGGCGGAAGAAATCCCATTCGCCTGGTGTTCAATCATAAAAATGAACTGATTGTAAAAAACGGCGGAAGATATGATGTTTTTACCGGGTATCTTCCGGATGAAGAAATAGAACTGGAAATTGCGGCTTCCTGTATCAGAAATCAGTGCAGCATCTGTTTTCGGCAGGGGGCAAAGACGCTGACACAGAGCTTTGCATTCTGCAATTCCGTATATGCGGTGCAGCGGATCCTGTTTGCTTCCAAAACCAGCCTTCCTTTTAATACCCTGGAGGACTGCGGCAAATGGGGAGATCTGGGGAACCTTGCGGGTGCGGACGTGAAGCTGGCGGAAAGCAGGATGCAGATCCTGCGGGTGGATATTGATGATGGAGATCAAAATGGATAAAAAGCCGCTGCCGAAAAAACTGGCCGAAACAGCAAAAACACTGGGCATTACCGAAGAACAGATCATCGCATTTGCCTGTCCGGACATGAACAGAGACTGCGCGTTTGTGAAAAGTTACCTGCTGCTGACGAAGGAAATGCTGGTGATCATCGACGGAAAAGTCAATCCCGGCAATGTATTTGTTTCGGAAAGTCTGGGAGAAGTCCCCGAAGAAACAAAGGATGTTTCGGAACATGAGATCCGAAAAATTCCGCTGGAAGACCTGGACGCGCTGAAGCTCAGTTCTCAGATTCGAACCGGGCTGATGTACTGCGAGGGCCAAACCACCGAAGTGCTTTCTTATTTTACAATTGCCCGGTATGGGGAAATGCTGCAGCTGACCGCGGCTTTCACACAGCTGAAACACCCGCAGGCCGGTGGGGAAACAGAAACAGAGCGCGGGCGCAGAAGAAGACGCCCGGAGACTAAAGCCCGCAGGCCCATGGAAGGTGCGCCGGAGGGCATGGATGAAACAGAAAAAAAGATGCGGCCCCGGGAACATCTGCCGGTATCGCTGCGTCTGTTTTCCTACCTGAAACCCCACAGATTCCGTCTGGCGCTGGTATTTTTGTGTTATATTGCGGTGGCTGCCTGCAATCTGGTGTGGCCCTACCTGTCCGGAACGGTGCTTTACGATCAGATCATGAGCAGAGATCCGGCGATCTTAAAGACCCTGCATATTCAGGGAAACCGTTTCATTCTGGCGCTGGGACTGGTGGTGCTGGGCATGGCTGCCGCGAAATTTCTGATCATGGTGATTTCCGTTTTGCAGAACCTGCTCAATGCGGTGATTTCCAACCACGTCATTATGACCCTCAGAAACGATGTGTTTGCATCCATGGGCGAGCTGGAACTGCGGTATTTTCAGAATGCCCAGACCGGAACGCTGATGGTTCGCGTCCTGCAGGACGCCAATATCGTCAGCCGCCTGATTGTCGACGAGATGCCGGGATGCATTATCAATATTTTTACGCTGGTTTCCACCGTGGTGATTATGTTTTCTCTGGATGTGAAACTGGCCCTTGCTTCGCTTTTGCTGCTGCCGCTGACGGTGTTTATGAGCGCAAAGATCCGGCCCCGGCTGCATGTGCTGTTCGGAAAACGGCACAGGGCGGAGCGGGGACTGAATACCGCATTAAATGACAATATTGCCGGCGCCCGGGTGGTGAAGGTCTTCGGCAAGGAACCAGAAGAGATTCAAAAATTTGAAAATACCAACCAGAAAGTACAGGATGCGGAAGTGGATATCACAAAATTCTCCGGACTGTTCAACGCTTCCTATTCTTTCGTGGAGGAAATGTCCACGCTGTTCATCTGGGCCATCGGCGCGTATCTGGTGCTGCGAACGGAGTATATTTCCTATGGTCTGCTGCTGACCTTTATCGGTTATGTGGCGCAGATGAACCGGCCCATTCAGGATCTGGTGCGGATTTTCCGTCAGTGGGTGGATTCCATGAATGCGGCGGAACGTCTGTTTGAAATCATTGATGCCCAGCCCCAGATCACAGATGCGCCGGATGCGCTGGATCTGGATCATGCAAAAGGCGAAATTGAGCTGAAACATGTGGATTTCGGCTATGAACCAAATATTCCGGTATTTGAGGATTTCAGTTTCAAGGTACCTGCCGGGTCCATGCTGGGCATTGTGGGCCGCAGCGGCGCAGGCAAGACCACGCTGGTGAATATCATTTCCCGGATGTACGAGGTGAATAAGGGCAGTATCCGCATCGACGGCGTGGATATCCGGGACATTTCCCTGAGATCCCTCCGGAAGAATATCGCGATGGTTTCTCAGGAAACCTACATTTTCATCGGGACCATTGCCGAAAATATCGCCTATGCCAAACCGGAGGCTACAAGAGAGGAGATTATCGCGGCGGCGAAACTGGCCAGCGCCCATGATTTCATCTGTAAACTGCCGGATGGATATGATACCGTCATCGGCGCTTCGGGCAGAAATCTTTCCGGCGGAGAACGGCAGCGGCTGTCCATTGCCCGGGCGGTGCTGGCGGATCCGAAGATATTGATTCTGGATGAAGCAACGGCCTCCGTGGATACGGAAACGGAGCGGGCGATCCAGACTTCCCTGGCGGCCCTGTCCAAAAACAGGACCACGCTTTCCATTGCCCACCGGCTTTCCACACTGCGGGACGCGGATTATCTGATTGTACTGGAACACGGAAAAATTACGGAGCAGGGAACCCATGAAGAACTGATGCGGCTGAACGGAACTTACTGTATGCTGAAAGAGCTGCAGACAAATGCACTTGCACTGAAAGGACTGGAGTAGAGCTTATGGCACCAATGGGAGGACCGCCGCCGGCAGGCGGAAGAAACAATATGCCGATGCGGGGACCTGGGCCCGTGAATACACAGGAGGAAATCGATCTGGCGCGGCTTGCAGAGCGCTGCGATGAAATGATGCAGATCCGTTATCTGGAACCGGCCGACTGTGCATTTTCGGAAAAAGATTCCGGCTTTATTCAGCTGAAAATTGACGAAAAAGTATATACACATGTGGATATTTACCGGGTGTTTCCCTATACCAATCCCGCCGAATACCTTTCGGTGAGAGATGCGGAAGACGCCTTCCGGGAAATCGGCATCATCCGGCAGCTGTCGGCGTTTCCGGAAGAAACGATCAGCCTCATTGAGCGGCATTTGAAACTGCGGTATTTTACGCCGGAAATCAAAGAAATCCTGTTTGTCAAACGCCGGGCAGGCGTGGTGACGATGAAGGTCCGGACCGAATACGGCGAATGCCGGTTTGCGTTCCGGAACAACAGCAACGCCGTGATCCGGCTGGGAGAAAACCGGGTGTTCATTCAGGATATGGATGAAAACCGTTATCAGATTCCGGATGTGACAAAGCTCACGATCCGGGAGCAGAAAAAGCTGGACGCGCTTCTGTAAAGGAAATACAATGAATCTGAAATTTGATCTGGACAATCAAACAATGAAAACGCTGCAGCTGCAGCCAAATGAAGAAATCTGGTACTGCGTACCCCGGGATCTGTCCCGGGAGGATCAATTCCTGGCCAATGCGTATGTGGTGGTCACAAACCGCAGGCTTTGTCTGCTTTCCGACGGCCGCGTTTCGGAAAGCTATATGCTGTCGGTCTGTGAAAAGCTGGACTGCGAGACGATGATCAACAGCGCGGTGCTGCGGCTGTATTTTAAGGACGGCAGCATTCGCTTTTTCGCCCGCTGTACCATGAAGCATATCGTGCGGTTTTCCTATGTGGCCAGAGGCGCCACCATGCTGATGCAGGGCAGATTCTACCGGGTGGAAAGCATGGAGTATGAGGCCACCTGTCCCAAATGCGGCGCCATACTGCAGAATATCCGGACCTGCCCCAACTGCGGCGGCAGAGGTTCGTCCCTGAAAAAAGCCGTAGTACTGTGCAAACCATTTGCGCCCCAGTTTCTGGTGCTTTCCCTGTTTACGCTGCTTTCCAGCGCGCTGGCGCTGGCGGGACCGAAGATCCGGCAGGTATTTATCGATACCTCCCTGGCGGACAAATCCGGAACGCTGACCGATGTGGTGCGGTTTATCCTGCTGATGCTGGCAATTGCGGTGGGCAATATCGTGCTCAATACGGTGCGCAATATATTTTCCACCTATCTGGGTGCCCGGATGGCGAAGGAACTGCGCTCGAAGATGTTTCAGAAAGTGCAGAAGCTGGCCCTTGCCCGGATTGAGGATATGAAACCCGGACAGCTGATGAACCGGATTACCAACGATACCACGGATATCCGCCGGTTTATGGAAAATACATTTGCCAGTACCCTGTCTACCATCGTGACCATGGCGGGGGCTTTGATCTATATGATGATCATCGACTGGAAGCTGACGCTGGTGTCCCTGGTATTCGTACCGTTTATGTTTATGATTTCCTATTTTCTGCGGACCACCTTTTCGCAGAAATTCCGGCGGGAGCGGGAGAAGCGGGACAGTCTGAACAGCCGTCTGCAGGATGTGATCTCCGGCATCAGCGTGGTGAAATCCTTTGGCAAGGAAGACTATGAAGTCCAGGGATTCCGAAAGCTGAACCGGGAACTGACGGATGTGCTGATTCAGAACTATGCCTTCTTTTATTCGCTGTTTCCCACCATGAGTTTTGTCCTCAATCTCGGCACCTATCTGATTACCTATGCCATGGGCATTTCGGTGCTGCGGGGGGCCATGACTGTCGGCGTGCTGATGCAGATGGTGTCCTATGCGGGCAATCTGTACGGGCCGCTGGAAACTCTGACAAGGCTGCCCCGGGAGCTGTCTTCGCTGTTTAACAACGTGGAACGGATCTACGACGTGCTGGAAGAGGAAGAAGGCAATTTCCAGTCGGAGGAAACCGTGGATATCGATCTGCAGGGCGACATCGAATTTGACAACGTCTGCTTCGGCTATAAATCCTATGAACCGGTTTTAAATGACATCAACCTGCACATTCAGCCGGGAGAGATGATCGGCCTGGTAGGGGCTTCCGGCACCGGGAAGAGCACCATGATCAACCTGATCATGCATTTGTATCAGGTGGACAGCGGCGTGCTGAAAATCGACGGCGCGGACATCAATCAGATCCGGCAGGCGGATTTGAGAAAACGGATGGGTGTGGTGCTGCAGGAAACCTTCCTGTTCAACGGCTCCATTCTGGATAATATTCGTTTTTCCAGACCGGAGGCAAGTCTGGAAGAAGTGATTCATGCGGCAAAAATGGCAAACGCCCATGACTTTATCATACGGACGCCGGACGGGTACAATACCAATGTGGGCGAACGGGGTTACAATCTTTCCGGCGGCGAGCGGCAGCGCATCGCCATTGCCAGAGCGGTGCTGACCCGGCCGAAGCTGCTGATTCTGGATGAAGCCACCTCCAATCTGGATACGGAAAGCGAATATCTGATTCAAAACGCATTGGAACGGCTGGAAAAACAGTGTACCACGATTGCCATTGCGCACCGGCTGTCCACGCTGAAAAACGCGGACCGGCTGGTGGTCATTGACAATCATCATATCATAGAAGAAGGAAGCCATGAGGAACTGCTGAAGAAAAAAGGCGTTTACTACGGGCTGGTGACGGCACAGCTGGAAATGGCAAAGGTGGGATAAGGATGAAAATGCTTCTGGCAATTCTGGTACTGATATTGCTGCTGCTTCTTGCGATTTGTGTGGCAACCCTGGTAGTGACCGGAAGAGGCGCAAAGCGGAAGTTTGAAAGCGTGGGAGAACAGGAACTGTCCATCTTGTCGGCGGATGGTCTGCGGCTGTATGCAGATGTGGCGGACTGCCCGGATGCAAAGGGAACGATTCTGCTCTTTCACGGGTATCATTCCTGCCCGGTACGGGATTTTTCCACGATATATACGGACTATGCCCGTTTGGGCTACCGCTCGGTTTATGTGCACCAGCGGGCCCACGGAAAAAGCGGCGGGCGTTTTACCTGTCTGGGCATCAAAGAAAAAGAAGACTGTCTGGCATGGACCCGCTGTATCAATGAAACATACGGCGCGGACGCGCCGGTCTTTTTATCCGGCGTTTCCATGGGCGCCACCACTGTGCTTCTGGCGGCGGGCAGCGCTTTGCCGGCCAATGTGAAAGGCGTCATCGCGGACTGCGGCTTTACCTCGCCGAAGGAGATTCTGGCCTATTTGCTGGAAAACAAATACCATCTTCCCTCCAGACTGGTGCTGCCCGTGATGGCGGCGGTGATCCGCCTGTCGGCAGGATACCGGCCGGATGCAGAGTCTACACCTGCGGCAATGCAGCAGATCCGGATCCCGGTACTTTTGATTCACGGCAAAGCGGATCACTTCGTGCCCTGTGAGATGAGTGTCCGGAATCAGACGGCGGCCCGGGGAAACTGTACATTGCTTCTGGTGGAAGGCGCGCGGCATGCAAAGAGTTTCGAAACGGATCCTGAACGGTATCTGGCGGCCGTAGAAAAATTTATCCGAAGCTGCGAAGCTTCCGCGTAAGCAAAATCAACAGAATGAAAAAAAGGCCTGCAGACCTTTCCGTATCGGAAAAGTCCGCAGGCCTTTTTGCATGTTCCGGTGCTGTATACAGGATTTAGTAAATTTCGCCGATGGGTGAAGGCGGTTCCTCCTGCAGATCCTTGGAATCGATGAGTTTTCCGCCCCGGAAAGTGTACTCGGCGGTGACGTTGCCCCGTTTTCTTCCGTAGGTCTGGGCAATTCCGTCTGCATCCTTGTTCACAAAACGCGCTCTGGTTTTGAGCTTTTCGGAACCCGTCCAGTAGGTGGTGAGAATATGGGCGCCTCCCGGCGCAACATCGATCCGGTATGTGGGATAGCCTTCCCGGTCGTAGGAGACATATTCGCCCACACGTCTGCCCAGATGATAGCTGCCTTTACTCATCACGGAACCGTCCGGATAATAGAAGACTTCCTCGCCTTCCATCAGGAATCTGCCGTCGTCGGCCAGGCCGCCGGACCATTTGCAGCGCAGGCTGCCGTCTTCATAATATTCCGTAAACTGCTGAATCTCGGAAACGTAAGCCGTGGCGTGGGTCTGCATCAGCGCTGCGTCTTCGGGAGACGTGCTTTCATGGGACAGCAGCCAGGCTTCATTGAACTCAAAATGCAGCAGATGCTTGTTGTTGGAAGCCACCACATGGATCATGCCGTTGGGCGCCTGCTTGCAGACACTATAGCCCAAAGTCGTCTGCCCGCCGAACTCCGCCTTGTTTTTGCTCTTGGAGCGTTCCGCACCCCACATCTGGGTAATGTGCCAGTGCTGGCCATCATCGTCGGACCAGGCCGCGTAGGAACCGCTTTCTTTGACGTCCGCCGGTTTCTGATTTTTCTTGTTCTGGAAATCGCCGCACATAAAAAGCCGTCCGGACTGCAGTTTGATAATGCAGGGGCGCTGTCCCGAGAACATCATCGGGAAGGGCGTCTTAATGGTGGTCCAGGTTTCTCCTTCATCGTGAGAAACAGAGGCGGGCATATAATAGGAATCTTCATACATGGAGTTTTTGCCGCCCATGCCCAGCAGCGTGCCGTCGCCAAGCTCTACGAAGCTGGTGTGACGGCCTGCGGTTCTGCCGGAAGGATTTTCCCAGGTCTTCATATTGTCATGGCTGCGCCAGAGTACGCTGGAGGGAACCATGGGCGCGTCCGAAGCCATATAAAAGGTGCCGTCTTTGGCGCGGATACAGGAGTTAATCGGCTGTCTTACCAGCTCACTCACTTTATTTTTGAAGAAAGGAAACTGTACCGGACTCCAGGTGACGCCGTTGTCTTTGGAAGACACATACTGGAAGGGGAAGGAATGATCCAGCTGCTGCCAGCCCCAGAAATGGTAAATGGTACCGTCCTCATCCGTAAACATGTTGGGAGCGTGATCGTTGACGCCCACGGGATTGAGCCAGACATCCGGCAGCTCCCATTCATCGCAGCCTGCCCGAAGCCTGGCGCCGGCCAGTCCGGATTCCGCATCGTACTCATGGTAGGTGGAATAAATGGACAGCAGCAGGTCGCCGTTGGGACATACCGTCAGCGCCGGGGAATGGTGATGATTGCGGAAGAGCGGGGAAAATCCCGTCGCAATGATTTCCTCATGAGGGGAATTGTCCGGCGGCGTCGGGAAAATATAGCGTTTGCGAAAATAGGGCTTTTCCGGATCCGGCGCCTGCAGCAGGCTGGGATTGTTCTGATGTACGTTTTCGGAAACTCTGGAAAGGGGCGGACATATCGTTACCTCCGGGAAGGCGCCGCAGGCAACCCGGAATCCGATGATGTGCCGTCCGAAATCATTGTTGGTATCCTCCGGATAATGCCGGTAAGAAGGCGGCAGCGCGCCTCTGCGCCAGAGATCCAGCGGATAGGCGGTGTATCGGCCCGGATTGTCCAGATAACCGCCCCGGATGACTTTAAACATGCCTTCTGCGGGGCCTGCCGGATCGGTCTGATCCAGATCGCTGTAGACAGAGTACCAGTCGAAGCACCATTCACGGATATGGCTGTCGCACATCCGGTCAATGTCCAGCTCCGTGGATTTTCTGGCTGCGGCTTCCCATTCCGCTTCCGTGGGCAGCCGGTAGAAGATGCCTTCCTTTTCGGAGAGCCATTTGCAGAATTCGGCTGCTTCATACCAGCTGACGCCCAGGACGAAGCCACGGTATTCTTCCGTGTCGGAGTCCTGCTGGTAACGTTCCCTGTAAAATGTGTCAAACAATTCTTTTTTTATCGGTTCATCAGATATAAAATACGGTTTGGACATCATACACTTATGTGAGGGGAGTGCATCGGGACAGTCGTCAATATTGCCCCCGCCCCTTCTGTATTCATGCGGTGCCACAAAAACCATACGCAGACCGCATCCGTTGGTAAAATCCGCTTCCTGCGCCGGCAGCGGAAAAGAACCGAAATCAAAAGGCTCATATGTCTGCCTGTCTGTATTGTTGGACATGATATTCCCTCCTTTGTGAATTTTTTGTGATTCAGATATATTGCTGAAAAAATACTCTGATTTTTTACATAATGGAATTATAACATAGATTCCCCGGCAGTTCTTACCTGAATTTATGAAATTGTGAATAAATTATGAACAAGAATTTTTGGTACTAATTACATAATATTTGCGTCGGAGAAAGACGATTCGACAGCACTTTTGGAGATTAGACAAAAATACATGCATAATAGATTTTTTTACATCTTATTGCACACCAAAAAGTGGTATTATTTTAGACAAATATAAACTAAGTATGATTATGCTCATTTGTTGAAAATGACGGTCAGAAAAAGGCAGGTGACAGTATTATGCGGCTTGAAGGAATCATTTCAGCTATGGTAACGCCAATGAATCCGGATGAATCCGTGAATTTTGACGAATTGAAAAATCAGGTCAACCGACAGATTCAGGCGGGTGTTGCCTCTGTTTTTTGTCTTGGAACGAACGGTGAGTTTTACGCCTTGTCCTGTGAGGAAAAGAAGCAGGTGATGAAGGCGGTGACAGAGACGGCTGCAGGCAGAGTTCCGGTGCTTGCGGGAACAGGCGCGGTTACCACGGAAGAGACGATAGAGCTTACCACCTATGCAAAACAGATCGGCGTGGATGCGGTATCCATTATTTCTCCGTATTTTGCCGGGATCAGTCAGGACGGGTTGTACAGACATTTCAAAAAAGTGTCGGAGACCTGCCAGATGCCGGTAATCATGTATAATATTCCGGCCAGAACGGGTGTGAATATTTCCTATCAGACAGTAAAAAAGCTTGCGGAGCTTCCTTATATTATCGGGATCAAAGACAGCAGCGGCAATTTCGACAATACCCTTCGGTATATTGAAGAAACGCCGGAGGATTTTATTGTGCTTTGCGGAAACGATTCTCTGATTCTCTGGACGCTGATGGCAGGCGGCAACGGCGGTATTTCCGGCGTTACCAATATCGCACCGGAGCATATGGTGAAAATCTATACGCTCTGGAAAGAGGGACGGATGAAAGAAGCCAGAAAAGTCCAGGATGACATTCGCTGCATCCGGGACTGCTTCGCGGGCAACAATCCCAATTCCGTCGTCAAACGGACGACAGAGCTGCTGGGTTATCCTGTGGGAGCGGCGAGAGCGCCGTTTGATGTGCAGGATCCCGCGCTTGATGAAAAAATCAGAAAGGCAGTCGCAAAATTTGAAGAACTGACGGGTGAGCATTTGTGTATCAGATAAAATTCCCGAAAAAAGTGTATTCCGGCAAGGACAGCCTTTCACAGATCAAAGAGATCATTGAAGGAAGAAGACCGGAAAACATATTTGTTTTAAGCGATCCGGGTGTGGCGCAAAACGGACTGCTGGACGACTTGCTCGGTATTCTCGATGCGGTTTCCGCAAGTTATAAGACGGATTTTGAAGCGCCGAAGGAACCCAGTGTTTACGATGTGGAGGCTTACGCGAAGAAGCTGGAAGAGCACCGCATCGACATGATTATCGCGGTGGGCGGCGGAAGCGTCATCGATATGGCGAAAATCCTTTCCGTGGCGGTTACGAATCCGGATCTGGTAAAAGATTTAAGAGCACCGGGGGCGATCCGGAATCCGTCGATTCCGATGGTCGCGATTCCCACCACATCGGGAACGGGGGCAGAGGCTACGGCCAACGCGATCTTCCTGTATCCCGAGGAGGACCTCAAGGTCGGCATTATCAGCGAATTTATGATTCCGGATTATGTGATCCTGGATGTGCGTATGACCATGGGACTTCCTCCCGCACTGACGGCTTCAACAGGTGTTGACGCGCTGTGTCATGCACTTGAAGCATATATATCTACATTAAGCAATCCTTTCTGCAGGATGTTTGCCAGAGAAGCGCTGCGGCTGATCTGCTCGAGCATCGAAAAGGCATTCCTTGACGGGAAAGACTTAAAGGCTCGGGAAAATATGCAGCTGGGCGCCTTCTACGCGGGACTGTGTCTGACGACTTCCTCTACGGTCGCCGTACATGCACTCAGTTATCCCCTGGGCGGCAAGTATCACATTGCGCACGGCGTATCCAACGCGATGCTGCTTCCATATGTCATGGAAGTCAACGAAGCGGTGTGCCGGAAAGAATTTACGGAGCTGGCTCCGTACATGCTTGGAGATATATCACATTTCAAAAGGGAGGAACTCCCGCACGCAGTGGTCAGATATCTGTTTGAACTGATCGAAAGGCTTCAGATTCCATCACTGAACAGTTTTGGCGTCAGTCCCGCAGATATTCCGTATCTGACTGATAATGCAATAAAAGTCGAGCGGCTTCTCCTGAAAAATCCCAAAGTACTTTCCAGAGAGGAAATTCAGGAAATCTATGAACGGCTTTTAACAGAAAAGGGAAAGGAGAGATAAGAGGATGAGACCAAAAAAACTCCTTGCCTTGTTGCTGTGTTTGTGTCTGGTTATGACGTCATTCACAATGACATGGGCAGATGAGGATACCGATGAGACGGATGCGATTTCATCAGAAGAGACGGCAGACGAAGACGATGCAGATCTCGAAGATGATGAAGATGCGGACGAAGACTCTGGTGCAGCGGAAGAGGCAGAAGCAACACCGGTTCCTCAGGACAGCGGAACGATTCTGAATATTGAAGACAATACATCGACCTGGAGCGATGACACTGTCAAATATGCAGATCTGCTGAAAGAGTACGAAGAGAACGGATACACCTCACCGGGCGACGACATTCGGATTGATATGCCGATTACCGAAGCCTATGGTGAACAGAAACTCCAAATCGAAAAGAAAGATGGCGTGGACGCCGTCGATTTCGATGAGGATCTGGAATACGTAGAATGGAAGATCAATGTAGATCAGGGCGGTTTGTACGAAATGTACCTGAATTACTACAACGTCATCCGCTACGGTATGCAGATTCAGCGAAGAATTCTGATCGATGGGGAGGTTCCTTTTGACGAGGTAAACAACGTTTATCTGTACCGTTACTATGAAGAAGACGGTGAGGTCAAGGAAAACGCCATTCACGATGAAGTTTGGCCGAAGAACATTGAAAAAGAACTGTGGCAGGTTTCAGGCGTTTATGATTATGAAGGATATTATGAAACCCCGCTTCTGTTCTATCTTCCGGCCGGCGAGCACACCGTACGGATTGAAAACGTAGCAGAGGAAATCTATCTGGGCGACGCGTATTTTATCGGACAGAAGACCTATCCGCAGTACAGAACCGTGAAGGCCGGTTATCCCGGATCGGGCAAAAATGTTGTTCCCGATACGGATCCCATCTATCTGGAAGCGGAAAACACCACATGGAGAAACGATCAGACGATCCGTCGTGATTCCACGACAGACCCGGCGGCTTCTCCCACATCTCCGGTGAACCGTCTCTTAAACATCATGGGCGGCAGCCGCTGGAGCAGCGGCAACCAGAGCATTACCTGGACATTTAATGTTGAAAAAGCAGGTCTTTACAATATCAACATGAGAACGCTGCAGAGCTTCTCCACAGGTATGCCCAGCTACCGTCAGATTGCCATCGACGGAAAGATTCCTTTTAAGGAACTGGTTATGTATCAGTTCGATTATCATGAAAACTGGCATGCGGCCACGCTGGGCGACGAAGAAAACGGCGCCTATGATTTCTACTTTACAGAAGGACCGCATACCATCACGATGACTGTCAAGTCAGGATCCTTACGTGACGTCATCAACGATTCCAACAGCATTATTTCCAAGATTTCGGATACATATCTGAAAATCACAAAGGTAACCGGTACATCCCCGGATACCAACTACGAGTACAACCTGTACAGAAGCATGCCGGAACTGGTAGGCATTTTCAGAGAAATCGGAGATTCGCTGATTTCCTGTGCCGAAATTCTGAAAGAGTCCACCAACTTCACAACGGATATGGAAAGCAGTTATCGTCAGATCGCGTCGACGATGTACTCCTTCTCGGATGATCCGGATCTGGTTATTTCCAACCTGAGTGAACTGGAGGACGCGCAGACCAATCTTGGACAGTTCATGATGGATATGGGCGAGATGCCGCTGTCCTTTGATTATTTTGAGATTTCTCCTTCAGGTTCCGATTTCTCCGTTAAGACATCCAAATTCGGACAGAAGTTATGGTATGCTGTACGGAACTTCTTATCTTCCTTTACAAAACAGTATGACGCCGTCGGAAGTATTTACGGTGACGAAGGTTATGACAGTGTTATCGAAGTATGGCTGGCCCGTGGTACTGAGTGGGGCGAAGTTCTGAAGGAACTCATCGATGAGTCCTTTACCTCGGAAACCAATATCGGCGTAAACGTCAATATCCTTCCTTCCGGACAGCTGGATGCAGGTAACGTATCCGCGCTGATGCTGTCCATTACATCAGGCGTTGCGCCGGATATCGCCCTTGGAATTTCCGGTGCGGAGCCTTGTGAGTTCGCCTTCCGTGACGCGGTTGTGGATCTGACCCAGTTTGATGATTTCGACGAGTACTACGCGGAGAATTTCTACGATACCTGTAAGGTATCCGCAACATACAACCATGATGGACATGACGGCGTATACGCGCTTCCGGAAACCATGGACTTCAAGTGCATTATGTACAGAAAAGATATCTTCCAGACATTGGGACTTGAAGTGCCGAAAACCTGGGATGACCTGTTCCAGACGACCCTGCCGGTTCTGTATGAGAATCAGATGAGTTTCTCCTTCCCGGTAGATACGACGGCAGCTTCCAATACGCCTTCGTCTCTGGTAGGTATGACCATGTTCCTGATTCAGAAGGGCGGACATTACTATACGGAAGACGGTATGTACAGCGGACTGGATACGCCGGAAGCATATGAGGCGTTCAAACAGTGGACCGAACTGTATACCAGCCACGGTCTGGATGCGGAATCCTCATTCTTCACCAGATTCCGTGCAGGATCTCTTCCGATCGGTACGGCAACTTATGCAACTTATATGCAGGTACTGACACAGGCACCCGACCTTTACGGCCGCTGGGCACTGGCTCCCATGATCGGTACAGCCACCGGTGAAGTAGACGAGAACGGCGAACCCGTCATCGACAACAGAGTCGGCGGTATGGTTACCACCACCTGTACGATCATGGAACAGTCCAAAGAACAGGAGGCTGCATGGGAATTCCTGAAGTGGTACATGAGCGAAGAAACCCAGATCAAGTTCGGTCGTGAAATCGAAGCGACCATGGGTGTTGCCGCAAGATGGGCAACCGCAAACAAGAACGCTTTCAACGCACTTCCGTGGGATGAAACAGATATCGGCATCATCAAAGATATGATGGCCAAGGCGGAAGAGCAGGAAGTTATCCTGGGCGGTTACTTTACCACAAGACATCTCGTATATGCATGGAACAGAGTATTTATGCAGAACCAGAATCCGAGAGACTCGCTGGAAGAAGCGGTCAAGGATATCAATAAAGAGATAAGAACGAAGCATGAAGAATACGGCTTCGTATATCCGGAAGATTAGGAAGGAGGAAGTTATGAGTGATAAGGCATTGGCAAAAAAAGCAGTGAAAAATGATCCTCTTCACAAGCCGGTTGAAACGAAAGCCCAGCATCTGTGGCATGTCAATAAAACCGGTTGGGGCTTCCTGCTGCCGTTCTTTGTATTGTTTATGACATTTACCATCGTACCGGTATTTGTTGCCATGGCGCTGAGCTTTACCGATTACAACATGCTGCAGACGCCGCACTTCACCGGTATTACAAACTACATGCTGCTGATCCTGGAAGATGACGTATTCATCACCGCGATTGAAAACACGCTGGTATTCTCCTGTATCATCGGTCCTGTAGGTTACATCATGTCGTTCCTGATGGCCTGGTTCATCAGTCTCTGTAAGAGAGGCCGTGGTGCTCTGGCACTTGCGTTCTATGCGCCTTCCCTTACATCAGGTACGGCGATGTCAGTTATCTGGATGGTTATCTTCTCCGGTGACCGTACCGGATATCTGAACCACTTACTGCTGCGGATCGGTCTGATCAATGACCCGATCCTCTGGACAAAGGATACGAATTACATCCTGCCCATCATCGTAATCATTTCCGCATGGATGAGTATGGGCAACGGTTTCCTTGTATTCCTTGCCGGCTTGCAGAACATTGACCCTGAGCTTTATGAAGCAGGTAAGGTAGACGGTATTCGAAGCCCTGCGCAGCAGCTCTGGTATATCACGCTTCCGCTGATGAAACCCCAGCTGCTGTTCGGCGCCATCAACTCCATCGTAAGTTCCCTTGCGGTATTCGATGTAGCGACGGCGGTAGCCGGCTTCCCGAGCCCTAACTATTGCGCTCATACGATTGTTGCGCATCTGTACGACTACGCATTTACAAGATTCCAGATGGGTTACGCTTCGGCGATCGCCATGTTCCTGTTCCTGCTGTCGTTTACACTGAGCCAGATTTGTATGAGAATCTTCAGGTCAGATGATTAAAGGAGGGGAGGAAAAAGATGTTAAAGAAAATGATTGCCAGTATGAAGTATAAAAGAGAAATCCAGCAATCGGGCGTTCGCGTAAGAAAGCCGTTCAAGATTTCCAAACTTCTTTTGTACATCATCGTTGCGGCATTGCTTGTATTCACAGCCTTCCCTATGGTGGCGATGGTCTGCCGTGCATTCATGCCACTGGAAGAACTGTATCATTATCCTCCGTATATTTTTGTAAGGAAACCTACGTTCCAGAACTTCATCGAACTGTTCACATCCCTGAACGCTTCGACGGTTCCCTTTACAAGATATATTTTCAACTCATTGTGGGTAACGATTGTAGCGGTTGTAACCTCGATTGTTATCTGCTGTATGGGTGCTTACGGTATGGTTAAGCATAAACCGATGGGCGCGGAAGCGGTGTTCACCATCGTTATCGCGGCGCTCGGTTTCTCCGGCCACGTAACAAAGATCCCCAACTACATGATCGTCAGCGGACTGGGTCTCATCGATACCTACGCTGCTTTGATCGTGCCCAGTATGGCGACAGCGTATAACTTCTTCCTTGTGAAGCAGTTCTGTGAACAGCTTCCGGATTCCCTTCTGGAAGCGGCGCGAATTGACGGCGCAAAGGAATTCCGGATTTTCTGGATCATCGTTATGCCGCTGTTAAAGCCCGCATGGAGTACACTGGCTGTATTCTCCTTCGTATCCAACTGGAACGACTCCTTCTCACCGTTGGTTTACATCCACAAAGATGCGATGAAGACACTGCCTCTGGCACTGCAGACCATGTCCGGCGGCGCGGGCGTTGTATCCCGTTCCGGTACGGTCGGCGCGGCTACGCTGCTTACGACGGCGCCTACGATTATCGTATATATGGTTATGAAGGGCCGCGTCATGCAGACCATGACATATTCAGGAATCAAGAGTTAAGGAGAGAAAAAGATGAAAAGAATGAAAAGAGTCATAAGTCTGTTTTTGGCATCTCTGATTGTACTCCTTAGTTGTTCCAATATTGTTATGGCGGATACCACCAATTTCATTTTGGACACCGACGGCGAAATGATTCAGATTCCCGAAACCTATACGGTTGTCGGCTCCATTAAGAACTTAGGGGAGTATAATACACTGACAAATGCCGAGGACTTATATTACTGCGACGGATATCTGTATGTGGCAGATACCGCGAACAACCGCGTATTAAAAATGACCAAAAGCGGTGAAGTTGTGATGGAATTAAATTCCTTCGTGATCGAAGGCGAAGAATATTCCCTGACTTCTCCGAAAGGTATCTGGGTATCGGAAGAAACCGGAGAAATCCGTGTGGCGGATACCGGAAACCTGCGTATTGTGTGCTTCAATAAAGACGGCAAAGCCATTGCGATCTACGGCAAGCCGGATTCCGAACTTCTGCAGGACGACAAATTTACATTTGACGTTGAGAAGGTCTGCGTCAACAACATGGGTTACATGTTTGCGTTAAAGGGCGCGAACCTGATGAAGTTAAGTTCCCAAAATGAATTTCTTGGATACATCGGTGCTGTTCAGGTCGGATTTGACCTGAAGCGTATGCTGATCAGAACATTTGGTACCAAGAAGCAAAGAGAAGCGACAGAAAAACTGGAGCCCACATCTTACAACAACTTCACGCTGGGCGCCGACGGCAACATCTACGGCGTACTTGCGGAAGGCACAAGCGGACAGATCAGACGGCTGAATTCCGTAGGCAACAATACCTATCCGGAACTGGCTTATGGCTTCACCTGGATTGATCCGGACACCTATCTGCCGACAGAACCCGCGTTCAATGATATCGCGGTGGATGCGGACGGTATCGTTTCCGTTATTGATCAGAATACCGGTCTGATTTATCAGTATGATACAGAAGGAAACCTGCTGACCACCTTCGGCGGGATCGGTTCCCGTGAGGGTACTTTCACCTCTCCCTGCAGCATGGTTGTAGATGAGGACGGAAGGCTGTATGTACTGGATTACTCCGCAAACAGCATCCAGATTTTTGCACCGACCAACTTTATTGAGCTGGTACACCAGGCGATCATCCTGCAGGCCGGCGGCTACTATGAAGAAGCCAAGGATTACTGGAACGACGTTCTGGATATCGATGCAAACTATTCGCTTGCACACAAATGTATCGGAAAGATCCTTTACAAAGAGGGCGATTACAAGACCAGTGCACAACACTACAAACTGGCAAACGACAAGGAAGGCTATTCCAACAGCTTTGGTGAAAGAAGACACGGATTCTTCAGAGATTTCTTCTTCCTGATCATCGTTGTAATCTTCGTTCTTGCCTTTGGTGTCGGAAAGCTCTTTGCACTTCTCAAGAAGAAAGCTGATACATGGTCGTTTAATATTGAGATGAGAGGAGATATGGACAGATGAAAGCTTTAAAACTGGCAGCTATTACTTGTTTCCATCCCATCGTAGGCTTTAATTACATGAAAAAAGACCGTGATTCAGGTAAACGTTACAATTATCTTCCGGTCGTTGTGATTTTACTTCTGATGGTATTGGTAAAAATCTTCTCCATGTATGTAACCCACTATCCGCTGAACTCTGTAAACGTCAGAAATGCCAACGTTTTCTCAGAGTGCATGGTAATGGTGGTACCGATTGTTACCTGGGCGGTTGCGTCCTACGCAATCACCACGATCATGGGTGGAGAAGTGCTTTTCAGAGAGTGTCTGACAGCCTGCTGTTACTCACTGGTACCTTACATAGTCATCAGCATTCCGATGATTGTAATTTCCAACATTCTGGATCAGAATGCGGCGCAGTATTACAATGTTATCTTCGGAGCTGCCTTGTTCTATGTATTGCTGCTGTTGTTTATTAACCTGAAAGAAATGAACCATTACACCATTTTCAAAACCATCGGCGTGATCGTTCTTTCTTTGCTGACAATGATTTTGATCTGGGCCGTGATTGCACTGGTCGGAGCGTTAACCATGCGATTCATCTCCTTCCTGTCAGAAGTAATCCGCGAGATCAGATATAAGATTTAGGGGGTGCCGGGATGAAGAAAAGAATACTTGCATTAGGACTTACCCTCGCGCTCGCTGCGACGATGCTGGCAGGCTGCGGAAGCAAATCTTCCGGAAAAGCTGTAGTACCGGAGATCGAGCTGAATGAAAAAAGCGCAACCGATATGAAGCCGGATTTCGATGAAAGCGGTTTTGCAGAGGTGGCGGATAACGACCGCTTCGAACTGTATGTGCAGGAAGAAGGCGCAGGAATCAAGGTCGTTGACAAGGATACCGGAAAAGAATGGATGTCAAGCGCCAGCGCATTTGATTACGCGGAGGACTTTGACAGCGCAGATCCGGTAGAACCCACGGCGTACGGTCCGGAAGACCGGCCGAAATATGCGGTCAATAACAAATGGCAGCAGAAACTCAACTCCCTGTTTGAAATTTTCTACACAAACAGAGTGAACGGTTATGGTGCGGTGATCAACCTTTCCCTGCTGGAGATGGATTATACGGTAGAGTACAAGCAGATTGAAAACGGCGTGAGAGTGCTTTACGATCTGCAGAATGCCTCCATTAAGCTGGCACTGGATTTCTCCCTCAGCGACAGAGGTCTGGTGGTAGAAGTTCCGCAGGAATGCATTGAAGAAAACGGCGATTATGACATTACTTCGCTGAAGATCATGCCGTACTTCGCAGATGCGCTGGATTCCAACGACGGATACTATTTCTATCCGGACGGCAGCGGCGCCATCATGGAATTTAAGGATTCCGCACATTATCTGGAAACCGAACTTGCGCTGACGGTTTACGGCGATATCCTGAAATACAAAAACATGCTGAGTGTTTTTGATGAGGAAGATCCTTCCGTAACCCTTCCGGTGTTCGGCGCCAACATCAATGACAACGGCTTTGTCGGCATCATTGAAGAAGGCGAAGAAGTGGCAAAGATCAAGGTCAATCCCACCAACTCGGTGATTCCGACCAACGCGCTGTATGCGGAATTCCAGTTCAGGAGATCCTTCAGTGACGCGCGTATCGCAGGAAGCGGCGTTATGACCTTTGACCAGAAGATCATCGAGAGCCAGAGAAAAATCGAGTACATTTTCCTGGATGAAGGAAAATCCACCTATTCCGATATGGCTGTAGCCTACAGAGATTATCTGATGAATGACTGCGGCGTAACGGAAAAAGCAGAGACCGATGCGATTCCCCTTTCGCTGGATCTGTTTATGGGTATTTATGAAGAAGGCATGCTCTTTGATACCTTCAAGACCGTAACGACATTTGACCAGTCACAGACGATTTTGAAAGCCTTAAAAGACGAAGGTGTGGACGATATTCAGCTGCAGCTGAAGGGCTGGACACACGACGGCTATTTCAGAGATCCGGAAATGTTCCCGCCCAACGGCAAGGTAGGCGGAAAGAGCGGACTGAAGAAGCTGTCTTCCTATGCGGAAGAAAACGGTGTACAGCTTTCCCTGGAAACCAACCTGATGGAAGCCAATGCGAAGGCCGGCGGTTACAGCGAAAGAAAAGACGTGGTCTATCTTGGCAACAAGACGATCTTCCAGAACGGCGATATTTCTATTATGTCTCCCAGCACAGCCCGGAAGAACGCGGACGACTTCCTGGAAGAAGCAGCCAAGTATGATATCGACGGCGTTTCCTACTATGCACTGGGCGAGTATGTACCGTATAACTACAATGCGGATGATTATATCACCCAGGGACAGGCAGCCGATATCTGGCAGGATATCTTCCAGACCACGAAGGACAAAGATCTGTTTGTTTCGGTACAGGGCGGCAACAGCTATGTACTTCCCTATGCGGATAAGATCACGGATCTGACCTACAGGGATTCCGGTTATCTGCTGACCACAAAGAGCGTACCGTTCTATCAGATCGCCGTGCATGGCCTGACAGAGTATACGGGGCAGGCCGCCAACTTAAGCAGTGACCTGGAGAAGGAAAAACTGAAATGGGTTGAATTTGGTTATATTCCGTATTTCGAACTGACCTACAGCGGATCGGAAGATCTGATGTACACTGATTATGCAGAGCTGTTCTCTTCCGAATACAAGAGCTGGATCGACGAAGCCTCTGAAATCTACAAGGAATTCAATGAAAACCTGAAGGATGTCTGGACTGCGCTGATCACCTCCCATGAGGAAGTGAAGACGGATGTATTTAAGGTTACTTATGACAATGGCAAAGTGGTCTATGTAAACTACAATAATGAAGATGTTGTTGTCGATGGCGTTACAGTCAATGCAATGGATTATGTTGTAAAGTGAGGTTAGATTATGTCAGACAAGAGTAAGAAAAAAGAGAAAAAACCGATGGCAATGAAGACCCGCAGAAGCATTGAAGGATTTATATTTGTTTTGCCGTGGCTGATCGGCGCAGCATTGTTCTTCATATATCCACTGTTCCAGTCAATCAGATACAGCTTCAGTGAAATGGATTCCCTGGCCGGAACAAAAATGCATTGGGTTGGACTTGCAAACTACTCATACCTGTTTAACAGAAGTACCACATATATCCCGAAATTCCTGGCGCAGATCAAAAATACCGTAATCAATACGCCGATTACCCTGGTATTCTCTCTCATTATTGCGATGCTGGTTAACCGGGATATGAAGGGAAAAGGAGCATTCAGAACCATCTTCTTCATCCCCGTACTTCTGGGTACAGGTTTCATCATGGAATCACTCCTCGGTGTTGGCGTAGGAGAGGTTGTTACAAACTCCTCAGACTCCATGCTCACCAGTATATTGATGCAGTCGATCGGCGGAACGTTTGCAACCTACGTTACGGAGTTCCTAAGCAGAATCACCATTATCCTCTGGAAATCCGGCGTACAGATCATTCTGTTCCTGGCAGGTCTGCAGGGTATCTCCTCATCACTGTATGAGGCCTCCCGTGTAGACGGCGCCACCGAGTGGGAGAACTTCTGGAAGATTACCCTTCCGCTGATTTCCCCTATCATCCTCCTGAATATCATTTATACGATGATTGATTCCTTCACAGATTCTTCGAACGAGCTGATGGCAGACATCGAAAAGAGCGTTGAAACCGGTACGCTGTGCCGTGGCGCGGCAATGGGCTGGCTGTACTTCGCATTTACCTTTGTCATCTGTCTGCTGGCAATCCTCGTGATGAAGAAGCTCACATTCAATCAGGGAGAGAGGTGATAAGGGATGGCGAAAAATATTGCAAAAGAATATATGGAAAACAGAGCGGAAAAGCGCAATGAGAAACGTATCAACAAACAGATGGAGAAGGAAGCCAGAAAACAGCTTCGCGCCATGATCCCCTTAAAGGATCGTATTACCAAGAAGCTGGTGAAAAAGATCATTATCGCGATTCTGATCTATCTGGTACTGTTTGATCTGGCGTTTGTATTCCTGTATCCCTTTATCACCATGATCATTGATTCTGTCAAATCCGAAGCGGATTTGCTGAATTCAACGGTAAAATGGATACCTTCCAGTATTGAATGGTCGAACTACAAGGTTGCCTTTGAAGGCCTGCAGTACTCAAAATACATCTGGAACTCGGTATTTGTTACCGCAGTAGCGACCATCGGACACGCGTTCGTATGTTCCTTCATCGGATACGGTCTTGCCAGATATAAATTCCCCGGCAAGAACCTGATCTTCGTCGGCGTTGTTCTTTCGATGCTGGTTCCGACACAGGTACTGATTTTCCCGCTGTACCAGACATATGGTCAGTGGCATTGGCTGGATTCTTTCCTGCCGTTGTTGGTGCCTTGTTTCGTAGGATTTGGTTTGAGAGGCGGTTTCTACATCTTCCTGTTCCGACAGTTCTTCCTGGGACTGCCCTGGGAAATGGAAGAAGCGGCCAGGATCGACGGCTGCGGCTGCTTCAAAACCTTCTTCAGAATCATGCGTCCCATGGCACGTTCTTCCATCCTTGTATGTACGGTGCTTTCCATCGTATGGCACTGGAATGATTACTTCGAGCCGAACATTTATCTGAATCAGAGCCCGGAGCTGCTGCTTCTGCCGGCACGTCTTCCGAGTATGTATGAACAGCTGAATGTTATTTCCAGTGAGGCGGAGAATATCGAACTCGCCAGTGACGTTATTATCAATCAGGCCATTTGTATGGCTTCCACCTTTATCGTTATCCTGCCGCTGCTGATTGCGTACATGTTTGTACAGAAGCAGTTCATGGAAGGTGTAGAGCGTTCAGGTCTGACCGGTATGTAATTTGTATCAGCGTTTGAGTGAATGCGCCAAAAAGCGGTTCATTCATCAGAAAATTACATAAGTTCATAAAAATCTGCAGGCTTGCATATCGCTACAAGCCTGCAGATTATTATAAAGAGGTTTGTATGAAGAGTCGTTTAGAAAATTGTGAAAATCTGCTTTCTCCCGTGGAATTTAAAAATCCCGGCAGCGCGTACAGAGGCGCGCCCTTTTGGGCGTGGAATACGAAGCTGGAGGGGAAAGTATTAAAAGAACAGCTTCCTGTGTTTGCGGAAATGGGCTTTGGCGGCTATCATCTGCATTCGAGAACGGGGCTGGATACGCCGTATCTGGGCACGGAATTTATGAAAATGGTAGAAATGTGCGCGGCGTATGCAAAAGAAAACGGAATGAAATGCTGCTGCTATGATGAAGACCGGTTTCCTTCCGGCGCAGCCGGCGGACTGGTGACTGCGGATGTAAGAAACCGTCAGCGCCAGCTGGTGTGGACCACGGAAAATGTGGAATCTTTGGAGGAACGGACGGCTTCAAAACGGGCCTGCGGGGATTATTATCTCGGTACCTATGCAATCCTGCAGCGTCCGGATGGCAGAATAGCTTCTTATAAAAGACTGAAAAAACAGGAATCGCCGGAAGAAGGGGCGCAGGTCCGATACGCATGGGTGAGCATTGCCAAACCGGAACCGTGGTTTAACAATCAGACCTATGTGGATACCATGTACAAGCCGGCGATTGATGCGTTTATTGCAAAGACCCACGCCCATTATTTTGACAAAGTGGGCGCCTACTTCGGCGAAACCATTCCCTCTTTCTTTACGGATGAGCCGAAGGTATATTATAAAAAGACTTTAAAGGATCCCTGGGACGGTTCCGAAGTGCGGATGCCCTGGACGGATGATTTTCCGGAAACCTTTCTGCAGAAGTACGGTTTTGATATTCTGGATGCGCTGCCGGAACTGTTTCTGGAAGGGCCGATGGAAGGCCCTTCTGCCGCCCGGTATTTTTATCACAGGCATATTCTGGAACGGTTCTGCGAAGCCTATTCCGAAAATATTGGCGCCTGGTGCGATGCGCATCAGGTGGCGCTGACGGGACACATGGTCAAGGAAAATAAGCTGTCCAGTCAGGCAACCTCCGCCGGAGAGGTAATGGCGCCGTTGTCGTCCTTCGGGATTCCCGGTATCGATATGCTCTGCGATGCAAGAGAGTATACCACCGCCAAGCAGACCCAGTCCGTGAAGGATCAGTATGGCAGGAAACAGATGCTGAGCGAGCTGTATGGCGTAACCAACTGGAATTTTGATTTCCGGGGGCACAAGCTGGCCGGCGACTGGCAGGCGGCGCTGGGGGTCAATTTCCGTGTACCCCATCTGGCATGGATGTCCATGCGGGGTGAATCCAAACGGGATTATCCGGCTTCCATTTTTTACCAGTCTCCCTGGTATGGAAAATATCATTTGATCGAAGACCACTTTGCCCGGGTGAATATGGCCATGAGCCGGGGAAAACGGCAGGTAAAGATCGGCGTCATACATCCGGTGGAAACCAGCTGGCTGCACTGGGGTGCGGACAGTGAGAAAAAGAGCGTATTGAAAGCCATGGATACCGCATTTAAATCCGTTACGGCGACGCTTTTGTTTGCGCAGCTGGATTTTGATTTTATTTCCGAGGCACTGCTGCCGAAGCAGTTTTCCGGAATCAGCGAAAACCGAACGCTGCAGGTAGGGGAAATGGCGTACCAGGTGATTGTAGTGCCGTCCTGTGAAGCTCTTCGGCAGAGTACAAAGCAGATTTTAGATCAGTTCCTGGCCCGGGGCGGCAGCGTGATACTGCTGGGGAAAACACCGTCCTTTTCCGATGGGAAACCATTTGCCCCGGAGGCATTTGCTTCTTATGCATTTGCGGAAGATGAACCGGCGCTGCTGGCGCTTCTGGCAGAGTACCGGGATTTTGAAATTCGTCAGCCGGACGGCAGCCTTTCCGGACAGTTTCTGGTGCAGCACCGGAAAGAGGAAGGGCAGGAATGGTTCTTTATCGCCAACGGCCGGCGGGCGGTTTCTGATGAAGCAGCGTATCCGGTGGAAATCCGGATATGCGCGGAACGGATCCCTTACCGCTATGATACGCTTACCGGCAGGATTTTCCCGGTGGAATACAGTAAAGAGAAGGGAATCTGCATTCGCATGACGCTGCGGCAGCATGACAGCCTGCTGCTGTGCCTGCGGGATGAAGCGCTGCCGGATGCGATGCTGTGCAGGCCGGAAGAAGTAAAAGCGGAACCGGCAGAAGCGGCGGCAGTACCGGAGCGGGTGCCTGTGACTTTGTCAGAGGACAACTGTTTGCTGCTGGATCAGTGTACATATCAGCTGGATGAAGGACCTGTGCAGGAAAAGGAAGAAATTCTGCGCATCGGAGAGCGGCTGGGAGAACTTTTGCAGCTGCCGCAGGATGGCGGCAGATGTGCCCAGCCCTGGACCATGGAAAAGGAAGCCTGCAGCCATCGGGTGATACTGTACTTTCCGGTGCGAAGCCGGATGCCTCTTTCCGGAGCGTTTCTGGCGCTGGAGGAAGCGAAAAGCGCAGAAATTCGCTTAAACGGCGTGCCGGTACCCGTAAAGACCGACGGATACTATACCGACCGTGCCATTGAAAAAGTACCGCTTCCGCCGCTGCAGGCCGGAGAGAATCTGCTGGAGGTGACTCTGCCCTGCGGAAAGGATCATCTGCCGGAGGCCTGCTATCTGCTGGGTTCTTTTGGCGTTTTCCGGGACGAGGGCGGATTTGTGCTGGATCAGGCGCCGGAAACCCTTGCTTTTGGCGATATCGTCGGACAGGGACTTCCCTTTTACGGCGGCAATATTACCTATCATCTGCCTTATACGGCCGAAAGGAAAGAAGATGTGCTGGTCAAAGCGGATACCTACCGGGGTTCGCTGATTTCGGTGACACTGGACGGCGCCCCCGCAGGGGAAATCATATTTGATCCCTATACGCTGCGGCTGCGGTCAGTGCGGTCAGGCCCGCATGACATCGCATTGACGCTGTACGGCAACCGGGTCAATACCTTCGGGCCGCTGCACAATGCCATGCAGCCGCTGAAGTGGGTGGGACCGGAGGCTTTCCGTCCCACGGCATATTTTACTTATGATTATATGTGGAAAGAAACCGGCATTTTAAAGAAACCGGAGTTGAAACGATTCTTAAATAAGCAGGAAAAGGAGGAAAACAATGAACAGTAAACTGGAAAATGTACTTGCATATCCGGAACGCAGCTTACGGACCCATCCGGGGAAGCTGTTGTTCGGCCCGGTGTCGGAGCGGCTTTTTGTGGAATGCATTGACAGGAAGCCGGGATTTTGCGGCAATATCGATTTCATTCACAAAGTGAATCTGGACGCGTTGTTTACAATGGAATGCAGCACCCATCCGGACTGGGCGGCCAGCAGTACCCTGTGGTATCCCACCAGACTGCTGATGCGTTATGAGGACGCGCACATTTGTTTTAC
>CANRGZ010000011.1 GCA_947630295.1 uncultured Lachnospiraceae bacterium
TCGATCTGGTGGAAATGGACCCCATGGTACTGGAGGCCTGCCGCGCTTATCTGCCCGGCAACGTCTGCCGGATGGACGACCGCCGGGTGCACATCCATTTTGAAAACGCGCTGAAATTCATCCGCCGCTGTGAAAAAGTCTACGATCTGATCATTGTGGATTCCACGGACCCCTTCGGCCCTTCGGAAGGCCTCTTTACCCGGGAGTTTTACGGCAACTGCTATAACGCGCTGAAGGACGACGGCATCATGGTCAATCAGCAGGGCAGCCCGTTTTACGCAGAAGACGCCGGAGCCATGCTCCGCAGCCATAAGCGGATCGTCTCCACCTTTCCCATCAGCCGGGTCTATCAGGCCCATATTCCCACCTACGCGGCGGGCTACTGGCTCTTCGGTTTTGCCAGCAAAAAATACCATCCCACGGATGATCTGGATGCGGCGGCCTGGAACCGGCTGAACCTGCATACCAGATACTACACCACCCGGCTGCACGTGGGCGCTTTCTGGCTTCCCGCTTTTCTGGAAGAAATGCTGATGGAAGTGGAGGAATAAATGATGCGTCCCAATATTGAAACCTTTCTCGGCTGTGACGCCGATTATACATCTGCGGAAATCGTGCTTTACGGCGCGCCTTTTGATTCCACCACCAGCTTCCGGCCCGGCGCCAGATTCGGCCCGGCTGCCATGCGGCATGAAAGCTTTGGCCTGGAAACCTACAGTCCCTATCAGAACGCGGATTTATGCGACTGCGCCGTCTTTGACAGCGGCGATCTGGAACTTTGCTTCGGAAGTCCGGAAGCAGCCCTTGCTGACATTGAAGCCAAAGCGGCGGAAATCTGCGCCGACGGCAAGCTGCCGCTGCTTCTGGGAGGCGAACATCTGGTGACTTTCGGCGCCGTGCGGGCGCTTCTGTCCCGATATCCGGATCTTGTCATCCTTCAGTTTGACGCCCACGCCGATCTGCGAAACGACTATCTGGGCGCGACTTTAAGCCACGCCTGCGTGATGCGCCGGTGCCACGATCTGCTGGGAGACGGCCGCATCCATCAATTCTGCATCCGCAGCGGTGACCGGTCGGAGTTTGATTTTGCAGACGCGGGACACACCGCCCTGCACCGCTTTGATTTTCAGGGTCTGCAAGCAGCGGCTGCGGCCCTTGCAGCGGCAAAGGTTCCCGTATATCTCACCATCGATCTGGACTGTCTGGACCCTGGCGTCCTCTGGGGCACGGGCACCCCCGAAGCGGGCGGCGTCACGTTTCTGCAGCTGCTGGAAGCGATCCTGTGTGTCAGCGGCACCCGTGTGGTGGGGGCAGATCTGAATGAACTGGCCCCCATGCTGGATGCCAGCGGCGCTTCCACTGCGACAGCCTGCAAAATTTTACGGGAACTGCTGATCGCCCTTTCCCGCAGCCGCACATCGAATCATTAAGCCGACAACATACCGGCGTTTATATTATATTGTAAAAGTAAAAAGGAGAATCACCCATGAGCAGAGTACTGGTTATCGGCTGCGGCGGCGTAGCCTCCGTCGCCATTCAGAAATGCTGTCAGGTCAGCGAAGTCTTCAGCGATCTTTGTATCGCCAGCCGTACCAAATCCAAATGTGACCGGCTGGCGGCGGCCCTTGCACCGAAAACAGCCACCAAGCTCACCACCGCCCAGGTGGACGCGGACGACGTACAGCAGGTCATCGGCCTCATCCGGAGCTTCCGTCCGGATCTGGTGATGAATATTGCCCTGCCCTATCAGGATCTGACCATTATGGACGCCTGTCTGGCCTGCGGCGTGCATTACATGGACACCGCCAACTATGAACCGGAGGATACCAATGACCCAAAGTGGCGCGCCGTTTACGAAAAACGCTGCAAAGAAGCCGGATTTTCCGCTTACTTTGACTACAGCTGGCAGTGGGCTTACCGGGAAAAATTTGAGAAAGCGGGGCTGACGGCGCTGCTGGGCTGCGGATTTGACCCCGGGGTGACCCAGGCCTACTGCGCCTTTGCGAAAAAACATGAATTTGATACCATTGACTATATCGACATCTTAGACTGCAACGGCGGCGACCACGGGTATCCCTTTGCCACGAACTTCAATCCCGAAGTCAATCTGCGGGAGGTATCCGCTCCCGGCAGTTACTGGGAAAACGGCCGCTGGGTCGAAATTCCGCCTATGCACATCAAACGAAGCTACAACTTTGACCAGGTGGGCGAAAAGGATATGTATCTGCTGCACCATGAAGAAATCGAAAGTCTGGCGAAGAACATTCCGGAAGTAAAACGCATCCGGTTTTTCATGACCTTCGGCCAAAGCTATCTGACCCATATGAAATGTCTGGAAAATGTGGGAATGCTCTCCACCGAGCCCGTGGAATTTGAAGGGCACAGGATCGTGCCGATCCAGTTTTTGAAACACCTGCTGCCCGATCCCGCCTCCCTTGGTCCCCGCACCCACGGAAAAACCAATATCGGCTGTATTTTCACGGGAAAAAAAGACGGGAAAGAAAAGCATTATTATATTTACAATGTCTGCGACCATCAGAGCTGCTATCACGAGGTAGGCAGTCAGGCCGTCAGCTATACCACCGGCGTGCCCGCCATGTGCGGCGCGCTGATGCTGCTTACCGGCCTCTGGCGCAAACCCGGGGTCTATACCGTAGAGGAACTGGATCCGGACCCCTTCCTGGACGCCCTTGACCGTTACGGACTGCCCCGCAGCGAATCCTACAGTCCGGTGCTGGTAGAATGACGGCGCGTCCGGACAGCCGGCCGCCTTTCGCAGGCCTGCGGGGCCAAAATCCGGCTGAAATCTTTGGCGGCCTGCGTACCCCCTGTTATATTCTGGATGAGGCAAAACTGCGGGAAAACGGGCAGATTCTGGCAGATCTGGCGGCCCGCACCGGCTGTAAAGTCCTGCTGGCGCAAAAAGCCTTTTCCAACTTTGACCTCTATCCGGTTCTGTCGGAATATCTTGCGGGCACCGAGGCCAGCGGCCTGTACGAAGCCCGTCTGGGACAGGAAGCCATGCCGGGCAAAGAAGTGCACGTTTTCAGCGCCGCTTACCGGAAAGACGAATGGAACAAGCTGCTGCGCTGTGCAGACCATATCGTATTCAATTCTCCCCGGCAGCTGGAAACCTTCGGTCCTTCAGCCAAACGGGCCGGGAAAAGCATTGGCCTGCGTATCAACCCCGAATGTTCCACCCAGGAAGGCCATGCCCTTTATGACCCCTGCGCCCCCGGCAGCCGTCTGGGCGTAACCAGAGCCCAGTGGGATCTGCAGATGCGGCCCGAATCCGTTGCTTTGCTGGATGGCCTGCATTTTCATACCCTCTGCGAGCAGGACGCCGACGCCCTTTGGACCACACTGGATGCAGTGGAGCAGCGTTTCGGAGACATTCTGCCCCGGATGCAGTGGCTGAACTTCGGCGGCGGACATCACATCACCCGCCCCGGTTATGATTTATCTTTACTGGAACAATGCATCCGCCGGGCCCGGTCCTCCTGGCATCTGACCGTATATCTGGAACCAGGAGAAGCCTGCGCCCTCAACGCAGGGTATCTGGCTGCAAGGGTTCTGGATATTGTGCAGAACGGCGCCACAAGCATCGCGATTCTGGATGTAAGCGCCGCCTGCCATATGCCCGACGTACTGGAAATGCCCTATCTGCCGCCCCTTTACGGCGCCGGTAAACCGGGGGAATATCCCTGCTGCTGCCGCCTGGCCGGCCCCACCTGCCTGGCGGGGGACGTCATCGGCGATTACAGCTTCCCTTCGCCGCTTCACATCGGCGATCTGCTGCTCTTTGGCGATATGGCCATCTATACCACCTGTAAAAACAATACCTTCAACGGTATGCCGCTGCCGGATATTCTGGTTCTGAAGGAAGACGGGCGCATCGAAACCAGTGCTTCTTTTTCCTACAGCGATTTCCGAAAGCGGCTGGGCGGGAAACTGTCCTGATAGTATGGATTGTATGCAAATAAAAAAAGCCTGTCCGCAGGGAGGAAGCTTATTTACGAAGTCTCTCTCTGCGGACAGGTTTTTTCTGTATTATCGTATTTTATTCGGACAGCGCGGTAAAATATCCCAGCATTTCTTCGGTTGCATCCGTCTGGTACGCTCCCGCGGTAATCAGTACCATATACTGATCCACCTTGAAACAGATCATCTTTTCATAAAAATCCACGTCCTGCTGTTTCGCGTGCAGCACAATGGCCGCATGTTCCTCCCCCGCAAACGGCAGTTCCGCCGTGCCTGTATTCACATCGGTAAATCCCACCGATTCCAGCGCGGGTTTGATCTGCGACAGTCCGGTTTCCGCGTACTGGGTCTCGCCCAGGGCCTGCCCGGACACCGTCCCCATATTTTCCACCACGATATTGATGGTTTTGGTCCCGCTTTTCTCCTCGGCGTAAAACAGCTGGGCAGAACCTGCTTTTTTCAGCTGTTTATTCATCTCCGCATCCGTGGTATACGCCTTGTCCAGATTCTGAATTTCCGCAAGCTGCTCTGCATCATATACTTCCCAGTTTTCATCCAGCTGGCACTGCAGCTGCAGAAAACTGTTCTCATATCTGCCTTCCGCCTCCTGATAAGTTCCCATGGAAGGCATGCCTTCCGTCTGCACCGTACTGCCGCAGGCAGTCAGGGTCATAATCATAAGGGCAGCAAACAAAATTCTTCCGATCCGTTGTTTCATGTTCCGCTTTCTCCTTTGCGTTTTTCGAATCCTTCCTTGTCCCTTATTATACGCGGGAAAGCTGTCAAAATGCAAGCCTGTCGAAATGATTTTTCCCGTTTTCGAATAGCCGCCGGCGGCCCGGCGCATACTAAAGAAAAAAGGAAGTGACATCTATGCGCAGGAAAAAAGGCAGCTATGATTATCTCGGCAATTCCGCTTCTGCCACCGACTGCACCGGGCTGATGCACCGCGCGCCCCAGGACCCGGCAGAGGAAGAATCCTATGAATCCGTCTATCCCTATCTGCCGCCGGAAGCAGACAAAGGCGATCTGTCCTGATACAAGAAAGAAAACCCCTGAAAATATTGCATTTTCAAGGGTTTTTTCATTGCCTGTAATCTGTCGGAAATTATCTCTTGGAGAACTGGCTTGCGCGGCGGGCCGCTTTCAAACCGTACTTCTTTCTTTCTTTCATTCTCGGGTCTCTGGTGAGATAACCGGCTTTTTTCAGGATGGCGCGATATTCATCGTCTGCCTGCAGCAGCGCTCTGGAAAGGCCGTGCCGGATGGCGCCTGCCTGGCCGGTGAATCCGCCGCCCTTTACTGTCACATACAGATCGTACTTTCCGATGGTGCCTGTTGCCTCCAACGGCTGGCGTACAATCACCTTTAAAGTCTCAAGTCCGAAATAGTCATCGATATCTCTTTTATTGATGGTAATCTTGCCGCTGCCCGGTGAAACGAACACACGCGCAACGGATTTTTTTCTTCTGCCTGTTCCGTAAAAACTTCCCACTGTCATATCCTCCTTTCATTCCTCTTAAAATGTCAGCGTTTCCGGTTTCTGTGCCGCATGCTTGTGCTCAGGACCCGCATAGACAAACAGTTTTTTGTACATCTGTCTTCCCAGAGGTCCCTTCGGAAGCATTCCCTTGACCGCGAGTTCAACCACGCGTTCCGGTTTCTTTGCCAGCATTTCTTTCAATGTGGTTTCTTTCATACCGCCCACATATTCGGAATGATGGTAGTAGATCTTCTGATCCAGCTTATTGCCTGTCACTTTCACCTTTTCGGCATTTACAATAATCACATAATCACCTGCATCGAAATGCGGTGTAAACGTAGGCTTGTTTTTTCCTCTCAGTACCGCTGCTACCTGTGAAGCGAGACGACCAAGGGTACATCCGTCCGCATCGACAACATACCACTTGCGCTCGATGGTAGAAGGGCTTGCCATATAAGTATTCATGGAACTCTCCTCCTGTCTGATATAAAACTAAAAGTATATTTGAAATATCCCTCCGGGGCAGTGGTTGGATATTAAATAACTCAAAAGCTCTAATATTATAGTATAAAGAAAATATCGTGTCAATATTAATTTTCATTCATTTCGTCTGAAACCCGGGTATTTTCTGCTCTTTTTTTCACGTCCGTGCAGACGTACCACCGTTCCCGGCTGCGGATCCGGTAAAATCCGGTGTGCAGATACAACTGCACCGCTTTTTTGTTATTCTCGAACACCTGCAGCGTCACCCGCTTTTTCCCCGCGGCCAGGGCGGCGGCGGCAACCAGCTCGATGGTTTCCTTTCCATACCCCTTACGCCGGCTGCGTCCGGCAATGCCGATGGCGCCGATCTCGACGGCCTCCTCCTGCGTCTCCAGAAGCAGGACGCCCACTGCTTTTTCCTCCGCAAAGAGCAGATACGGCGTCTTTTGCTGCTGCCGGTACCGGGACAGATCTTCCTTCGTCAGCGTGACCGCACAGGCCGCCGAGAAAAAGCACTGCCTGTAAAGCTGCAGAAAGGTCTCGTCCGCTTCCGGACCGCAGGGCACAAGTAAAACCCGCTGCGCCGCCCCAAGGGGCGGATCGGCCCGCAGATCCCGGTCCATCTGAATCACATCCCCGTAGCGCACATACCGGTAATCCCCCGCCGTGAAGAAAGGTTTTGCCCGGTAGGTATTGTGTCTGGACGCGCCGCAGAGCGCAGCCAGATCCTCTCCCTCATAACGCACATAAAACCACTTCGCGCCATAGCGGAAGGATTTCAGGGTCAGGCGGCTGATGTTCTCCTGCAGTCCTTCATCACAGGAAATCACCGTCAGATACGCCTTTTGCTTTTCCCGGATTTCTTTCTGCCACAGATAATAGACGATCTCCTCATTCTGCACGAAAAGCGCGTCCGGCAGCGGTTCGTATGTAATCTCCAGCAGGGTCAGTCCGGCAGCCGGCGCGCAGTCTCCTGCCTGTGCCCGGTCCTTCGACAAAAGCACCTCCCGGATCCATTCCGGCTGCTTATCCCCGGTGCCTACCCGCAGCAAAGAGCCCGCGATGATGCGCACCATATTGTAGAGAAAGCCGTTGCCGCAGATCCGGATACGCACCAGATCGCCGTCTCTCTCCACCTGTATCTCATAAAGGGTCCGGACCGTATCATTGACCTGGGCGTGGGCAGAACAGAACGCCTGAAAATCATGTTCTCCCAGCAAATACTGCGCCGCCGCCTGCATTTTCCCCGTATCCAGCGGCCGGTAATAAAAGAAGGTATCCTTCCGCAGCAGCGGATTGGGGATTTTTGTGTTCAATATGCGGTATTCATAGGTTTTTTTGCTGTTCTGATGCCGCGGATGAAAATTGGCCGGCACCTCATAGGAACGCTGGATCCGGATATCCTCCGGCAGACAGGTATTGAGGGCAAAGGCGATTTTTTCCGGCGGGATCCGTGTATTCGTATCAAATACCGCCACATTTCCCAGGGCATGCACGCCTGCATCTGTGCGGCTGGCCCCGATGATATGGATCTTCTCTTTTAAAAACGCGGAAAGACGCTCATTCAGCACCTGCTCGATGGTCACTGCGTTTTTCTGTATCTGAAATCCCGCGTAAGCACTGCCGTCATAGGCAATAATAAGCGCAATTCGTTTCATAAGCGTTTCCTTCCATAAACAATAGTTCCGTGCGTATGATCAAAACAGACAGCGGACAGGAAATCCCTTCCGCCAGACGCAGCAAAATCTGCAGCGACGGATTCCTGCATCCCTTTTCAATGTCTGAAATATAAGATCTGTCTACTCCGCACCGCAGAGCAAGCTCCGACTGGGTCAGGCCCGCGCCTTTTCGGAAGGTACGGATCACCCCCGCCAGTATATGCAGATAAGCCTGCTCCTCCAAACTGCATTCCCGGTTATGTATATCTGTGGTCATTGCATAGCACCCATTATAACTTACTGTCCTTTCTTTTTCAACGAATAATCTTTCATACAAAAACAGGAATAAAGGACAGGCCCGCGTACGCTGCGGCAGCCTGTCCCTTATCTTTCCGGTTGTTAATTTGTAACGTCTTCGATGGCGTTGCCGGCGCCCTGTGCGGCGTCCTCCACGACATTGCCCGCATCATCCGCCACATCGTCTACCGCGCTGCCGGCATCCTCAAGCACATCCGATGCGGCGTCCCCGATTCCGGCGTCTTCCGTCGAACTGCCTGCCGCATTTTCTGTTGCACGGCCGTCTTCGGCATTCGTATCATCCTTCCGGTCACCGGCATCCGTATCGTCGTCCCGACCGCTCTCGTCCTCTGTCCGCGTTCCGTCTGTCACATCATTGACATAGGCATGTTCGTTATTTTCCGTATCATTTTTGCCCGTATCGCCATCTGTGCCTCTACCGCAGGCAGTCAGCGCAAGCAGCGCCGCGACCATCGTACAAACCAGCAAAGTTTTTGTAATCTTCATTGATACTCTCCTTTTTTTCATGTCACGCATTTTTAATATGGGCAAAAAACGAAAAAATATACCTGAAAATCAAATGAAGCCTGTGCAGATTCGCACAGGCTTTTTTGTCAATTTTTGTCAATGCAGCAGGTCTTCGGTACTGACCTCAAAGAAGGGCTCCAGATCTTCATATGTGATGGTAAATACCGCGGCCGACATACTGGACCGCACATAAAGATCTTCATAGATATTGCTTTCCTCGCTCTGGCCGCCGACGGTCAGCACAAAGGTTTTCGGCGTATCATTTTCCCAGTACGCCGCCGTGATCACCAGCGCCGGTTCCGTAAATCCGTACCGACCTTCCTCCGCTTCCGTACACTGATAATCCACCTCTCTTGCGTAGCTTAGCCCTGCAATTTTTTTTGCATATTGTCCTGCAGCCGCAAAATCGGTATTTTCCATACGAATGCCGTTTTCATCCAGCAGATACCAGTTGGGCTGTACCGTGTCATTCTGCCGTTCTTCCCGTTCCAGCACGATGGTCCTGTCCGGAAACGCAAAAGTGATTTTTTCAAAGGACGCCGCATCCAGCACCGGATCGCTTTCCTTGTCGATCATATCCCACACCTGCATATCAAAGGCCAGAAACAGATTGGCATCCGCCAGATAAACCGTATCGTCTCCCTCCATCCGCAGATAATAGGTGGTGGTACTTGCATTGTAGTCTCCCACATAATAGGTGCCGGTTTCTTTTCCGTCGGAAATGGAAACCGTCAGATACGGATCTTTCAGTCCGTAGGCCGCCAGATCTTTCGGATTTTCCTCCACGACCCGCTCCGCTTCCACGGTTTCAATGATTTTGGCCTTCGACGCCGCAAAGGACTGATTCACGGGAAAATTTCTGTCCTCCGCATAATACCATACGCCGTCTTCCTTCTCAAAGCGGTACAGTTTGTCGTCATATTCCTCCGATGCTCTGTGCTGGTAGGAAAAAGAAGTGATGGTATCCGCGTCCATATGCTTCAGAACCAGCGTTTCCTCTTCTGTTTCTCTGTCTTTACCGAATTTTGAAATCAGCAGCAGCGCTGCCGCAAGCACGGCAAGCAGCAGCAGAACCATCAGCAGCCGCGTCTTTTTGCTCATTTATTTTCTCCTTCTTATGATCCAGATCACTACGCCTGCCGCAATGATCAGCACCGGCAGAACTCCGGTCAGTACGATTCCCCAGCCGTTGGCCTGACTGCTGCTGATATTGAGAGCGTCTCCGGACAGACTCTTGGAATGGATCGCGATACTGCTCTCATGGGCGCACATCCAGCCGATGGCGTTGATGGCAAAGTCATAGTTTCCGTCGGAAACGATGCCGCTGACTTCCTCATCCAGAAAATTCATGGAGGAAAGCACCACCATTTTCCCGTGGTTTTCCGTATTTTGGGAAGCCGCCGCCAGAATCATGGTGCCTTTTTCATCCTCCGGCTCCCGCTCCATGGACGTTAGCTCTTTTTCCAGAGATTTGGCATAGCCGGAAGCCGTAGTGGTCAGCAGCGGACTGACTTCACAGGAAACCGCCGCGTGGTCTGTCACGATCCGCATCGCATAGGGTACGATACAGTACATCCTGTGATCGATCAGGGGCTGGGTCACCTCATGGGTTTTGAAATTTGCCAGAATCTGATAGGGCGCATTGCCATAGGTATATCCGGCGTTTCCTTCAAACACCATGCTGCTGTCAAAACCGATACCGAACTGCCCGGTTACTTCGTCCAGATTGGGACAGTCCGCCAGCATATAGTTTCTGATATAAAACAGGGTGCCGCCCCTGTTCAGATATGCCAGAATCAAGTCCTTTTCCTTTTCGGAAATGTCTTTTTCCGGCGCGTTGATCAGCAGACAGCCGCAGTCGTCGGGCACGGACCCCGCACTGACCAGCGAAAGATCGTTCATTTCCATGTTTTCTCTTGCAATATAGGAACGCAGCCGGTCTGAAAATGCTTTTTCGGCGTGTCCGCTCAGGCAGTAAATCACGGAAAGGGCGTCATTGGTCACATAGTCGATGGCGCTGGTCAGGGCAGACTCGCCTTCAAAATCCTGGGCCTCCACTTCATTGCCCTCGCTGTCGTAACCTGTTTTGGTCACATAAATGCTGTCATTGAATACCAGCTGAAACCGCTTGCCGGATTCTACGACGATACTGTTGTCCGTAATGCCCTCCGAGGTATACGCGGAAGCAAAGGTGGGGTGCACCGCCGGATCGATTTTCTGAATTTTGATATGCTTCGACAGATCTGCATAGCGCGCCAGCAGGTCTTCGATCACCGCGTCCTCTTTTCCGGACTGCACCACAAAATATAATGTCACGTCCTCGTCCAGTCCCCGCACCAGCTTTTTGGTCTGATCGGAAATGGAAAACATCTTCTGTTCGCTGAAATCCAGGGAACGAATGGACGCCGGCAGCGCCGATACCAGGAAATTTAAGACCACCAGCACCGCGATGACCGCCAGAGAAAGGAAAATGCTGTAAGCGCCGTTATGCAGCAGTTTTTTTCGAAATGCATTTTTATTTTTCATACGGCACCTCCTAGCTCCAGCGGCGTTTGTAGATCGCCTGTACACTCAGAAACAGAAACAGGAAGATCACGGAAAGGTAATAAACCACCACCGTCAGATCCAGCTCGCCGTACACCAGATTGTTTAAGCGGTCCGGCATGCCCAGCACCGCAATGATCCGGTTGATCAGTCCCTGCAGCAGGGAACGGCGCAGCAGGAAAATCACCGCGAGCACGGCTTCCAGTCCCAGCCCAACGCCTGCCGCCAGCAGCAGATTTTTCGTCATAATGTAAATCAGAACCGCCAGCAGGCAGATCACGATGGCGACGCCGATCAGAGAACTGACGGGATCGGAAGGAATGATGGCCGCCAGGGAAGTGCTGAAATAGGAAAGCAGCAAAAGGCCGAAGCTCAGCACCGCGGCAAGCACCTGATTTTCCGTCACGGCGGACACGTAAAAGCCCACCGCCAGACTGGCCGCTCCCAGCAGGAAATATCCCGCAATGGCCACATAATCCATGGCCAGGGACGCTGCCGGCTTGCCGAAGCCCAGCAGAATCAGCGGGTAAAACAAAAATACCAGCATGGGAATCGCAAATACGGTAACCACCGCAAAATATTTTCCCAGCACGATATCAGTGATTTTCACCGGCGCCGTATACAGCAGCTGGTCCGTTTTCTGCCGCCGTTCATCCGCCATCATGCGCATGGTGATCAAAGGCACGATAATCATCAGCACAAAGGCCGTATTTTCCAGTCCCACCCCGAACCAAGGGTACTGATTCTGGAGATTGTAAATCGTAAAATACAGGCCTACAATCGCGAAGAAAAAGGCCACGATCACATAGCCCATGGGAGAAACAAACCAGGATTTCAGTTCTTTTTTATATACTGCGCTCATGCTTCATCCTCCCCTTCTTTCGTTTCTGCGGTAAATGCCATGAAGACTTCCTCTAAAGAATGTTCCTCCTTTGTACTGGAAAGAATCGGCATTCTGTGATCCGCAAAGAGATAAAACAGTTCTTCTTCCAGCCCCGTATGCGCCTGATCGGCCTCGATCCGCAGCCGGACCGTATCCTTTTCCTTTTCCAGCGTAGTAAAGGACCGGACAGCCTCCACGCCCTGCAGCAGGCCGCCGATGGCCGCTTCCTCTCCTTTCACGCTGATGGTATAATACACATTCTGATTCATATTGACAGACAGATTTTCCGGCGTGTCCGCCGCCACCAGCCGTCCTTTGTTGATGATCCAGACATAATCGCAGACCGCGCTGATTTCCGACAGGATATGGGAACTTAAAATAATGGTGTGCTGGCTGCCGAGACGGCGGATCAGCTCCCGGACTTCCATGATCTGATTCGGATCCAGACCTACCGTGGGTTCATCCAGAATCAGCACCGGGGGAAATCCGATGAGGGCCTGGGCGATGCCCACCCTCTGCCGGTATCCCTTGGAAAGATTGCGGATGAGTCGGTTTGCCACCTCGGTAATGCCGGTTTCCTGCATGATCTCTTCCACCATCAGCTTTTTCTTCCGCCGGTCCACTTTTTTCAGATCCGCCACAAAGGAAAGATATTCCCGGGGCGTCATATCCATATACAGCGGCGGCAGCTCCGGCAGATAGCCGATACAGCTTTTGGCTTTTTCCGGTTCTTCAAAAATATCAAAGCCGTTGACGGTGACGGTTCCCTCCGTCGCAGCCAGATATCCGGTCATGATATTCATGGTGGTGGATTTTCCGGCGCCGTTGGGGCCTAAAAATCCGTAGATTTTTCCGGGGGCCAGTTCAATATTCAAATCATCCACGGCCACATGGTCGCCGTATTTTTTGGTGAGATGTTCGATTTTAATCATTTTTCTTCCTCACAGTCAGATCGGGATTTTTATATCCACGATCTTTGTCAGTATCATCAGTCCCAGATATACGCAGAAAAACAGGAAAGCAAGATAATCCCGCCGCTGGTATTGCAGCGGTTTCATTTTGGTTCTGCCCTTGCCGCCGGTGTAGCATCTGGCCTCCATGGCCAGCGCCAGATCATTGGCCCTGCGAAAGGCGGAAATAAACAGCGGCACCAGCACCGGAATCAGGCTTTTTATTTTTTTGATCAGGTTCCCGCTTTCAAAATCCGCGCCCCGGGCCGTCTGCGCCTTCATGATTTTGTCCGTTTCTTCCAGCAGGATCGGAATGAAGCGCAGTGCAATGGACATCATCATGGCGATCTCATGCACCGGCACCTTCACCGCCTGCAGCGGTTTCAGCAGGGACTCCAGCGCATCCGTCATATTGTTGGGGGTGGTTGTAAAGGTCAGCAGCGAAGTGCCGAAAATCAGATAAACCAGCCGCAGCGCCATGACCACCGCCATCCGGACGCCTTCCACAGAAATATGGAAAATCCACCAGGATACAAGATATTTCCCCGGCACCAGAAACAGATTGAAGAACACCGTCAGCAGCAGCAGGAACACCAGCGGCTTAATGCCCCGGAAAATATAAAATACGGGCACTTTGGATACCGCAATCATGGATACCAGAAACAGCGTGGAAAGCAGATAGCCTGCCGGGGAATGAAAGACAAACAGACAGACGATAAACAGCAGCGCCCCGATGATTTTCACTCTGGCGTCCAGCCTGTGTAAAATAGAATTGGACGGATAGTATTGTCCGATGGTGATTTCTCTAAGCATGTGACCTGTTTTTCACCGCCTCTAAAATCGTTTCTTTCGCCGCTTCCAGCGTAATGGCGCCGGTGTCCACAGCGAATCCTTTTTCCTTTAACGCCCGCAGAATATAGCAGACCTGGGGCGCGGCAAGCTGGATACGTTCCAGTTCTTCAATATGGGAAAAAACCTTTTCTTTCTGATCGTCGAAAACGATGTTTCCCCCATCAAAGACCATGATCCGGTCCACATATTCCGCCACTTCTTCCATGCTGTGGGACACCAGTATAATAGTGCACTTTTCCTGCCTGCGCAGCTTAGACAGCATGTCCAGAATTTCTTTTTTGCCTTTCGGATCCAGTCCCGCCGTCGGTTCATCCATCACCAGCACTTCAGGCTTTGAGGCAATGACCCCTGCAATGGCGGCCCGCCGCTTCTGTCCGCCGGACAGTTCAAAGGGAGAGCTTTGATAAAAGCGTTTTTCCAGCCCCACCAGATCCAGGGCCCAAAGGGCCCGCGCCCTTGCTTCTTCCTCCGTCAAGCCGAAGTTTTTGGGTCCGAAACAGACATCAGAAATAACATCAGCTTCGAAAAGCTGATGTTCCGGATACTGAAACACAAGGCCGACGCCTGCCCTCAGCTGTTTTCTATTAAAGTCCCTGTCCCAGATATTTTTGCCGTGAAACAGCACTTCGCCGCTGTAAGGTTTTTCCAGCCCGTTCAGCAGCTGCAGGAACGTGGATTTTCCCGAACCGGTATGCCCGATCAGGCCCACAAACTCATTTTCCGCGAAATCCGCCGAAACCTGTTTCAGCGCCTGTACCTCGTATACCGTATCTTTTCCGTAATAATAATCAACATTTTTTAATGAAAGCAGCATAACGCCTCCACCAGTTCCTCCGTCGTCAATATACCATCGGGCACCGGAACGCCGGCTTTTTTCAGTTCATATCCCAGATTTGTGGCCTGGGGCACGTCCAGCTGCATGGCCGCAAGTTCCTCCGGCTTGGAAAATATCTCCCTGGGCGTTCCACAAAGCTTCACCTGCCCTTTGTCCATGCAGTAAATCCGATCCGCGTAAATGGCTTCCTCCATATAATGGGTAATCAGAATAATGGTAACGCCTTCCACCTCGTTCAGCGCCCGGCAAGTGCGGATGACTTCCCTGCGTCCTTTGGGATCCAGCATGGCCGTAGGCTCATCCAGCACGATGCATTTGGGCCGCATGGCCACGATCCCCGCAATGGCGACCCGCTGTTTCTGGCCGCCGGAGAGCTTTCCCGGGGCCGCCTTACGGTAGGCGTACATATTCACCGCTTTTAAACTTTCTTCGACCCTTTCCCAGATTTTACTGCATTCCAGTCCCAGATTTTCCGGACCGAATCCTACATCTTCTTCCACCACCGAAGCAATGATCTGATTGTCCGGGTTTTGAAACACCATGCCCGTAGTCCTGCGGACATTTGGGACATTTTCCTCTTTTGCGGTGTCCATCCCGTCGATATACAGCGTGCCCTCCGTAGGGGCAATCAAAGCATTTAACTGTCTGGCAAGGGTGGATTTTCCCGAGCCGTTTGCTCCCAGAACCGCGATAAATTCTCCCGGCTGCACCTGCATATCCACACCGCGGAGCGCAGCGACGCGCTCCGTGGTATTGCCTTCTTCATCCATGCGTTCATAGGAATAGGATATTTTTGACGCATTAATCATATCCATTGATTTTGCCTCAGAAAATTACTTTGCGCTTTCTTCCAGTACAGAGGTACAATGGGGGCATCTGGTCGCTTCCAGGGGAATCTCGGTCTGGCAGTAAGGACAGGTTTTTGTCGTTACCGGGGTTTCTTCCGGGTGATCCGGATGCAGCTTGTTGATGCCCTTCACCACCAGGAAGACCACGAAGGCCATCACCAGAAAGTTGATCAGTCCCGAAATAAAGCTGCCGTAATTGATGGTGGCCGCCCCGGCTTTCTGCGCCGCTGCCAGGGTTTCGTAAGCATTGCCGTCCAGACTGATAAACCAGTTGGTAAAATCTATCTTTCCGGTAAACAGAGAAATCACCGGCATAAAAATGTCATTAACCAGCGACGTAACCAATCCGTTAAAAGCGCCGCCGATAATAACGCCAACGGCAAGATCGATCATATTGCCGCGCATCACAAATTTCTTAAATTCTTTCAGCATAGTATTGCCCTCCGCTTTTGTATTCTTTATTACTTTACACCATATCCCTTTGTATTTCAATAAAAAAGTGGACAGCCCGGCCGCCGGCGCGGCGCAAAGCAGGCACAAGGAAAAAGGCCCGCATCCTTTAAAGGATGGGGCCTGTAAATCCCTGGGTTTTTATACAAGTTCAAGAATAACTTCCATCGCCGCATCACCCTTACGCTGTCCCAGCTTGATGATGCGTGTATAACCGCCGCTGCGGTTTGCATACTTCGGTGCGATTTCATCAAAGAGCTTCGCCGGAAGATCAATCTTCTTGGTATTTTTCTTTCTGCCTGCCGCCTGTTTCGGCACTTCCGTCACCGGATACAGGACACTCAGCATTTTACGTCTTGCGTTCAGTCTGGAAGGCTTATCTTTTTTAATGGTCTTTTCCACTTCATCGTAAACGGTTACTTTCTTGCCGTCCACAACTTCCTTCACGCGCTTGCCGTCTTTGTCCTTGCGCGCTACCTTGGCCATCACCGTAACGGTTTCGTAGTTGTCTTTTTCCTTCACTGCAAGGGCGATCAGACCGTCAGCAATCTTTCTGACTTCCTTCGCTCTCGCTTCCGTCGTTACAATTTTGCCCTTGTAAATCAAAGCCGTAACCTGATTTCTGAGCAAAGCCTTTCTCTGACTTTGGGTTTTACCTAATTTCCTGTATTGAGCCATTTTTTTCCTCCATCTCGTAGAACAGCCGCCGCGCTTTTTTAGTCTTACCGGCCGGCTGCCTGGTTCATTCTACTTATTCTTCCCCGGAGCTTAAAGACAGCCCCAGTTCTTTTAATTTTTCCAGAACTTCTTCCAGAGATTTCCGGCCGAGATTTCTGACCTTCATCATCTCTTCCGGGGTCTTGTTGGTCAGTTCTTCTACTGTATTGATGCCGGCACGTTTCAGACAATTGTAGGAACGCACAGACAGCTCCAGTTCGTCAATCGTGATCTCCAGCAGTTTTTCTTTTTCATCCACCTCAGGTTCGGTAATGAAATCGATCTGCTGGGCTCTGTCGGAAAGATCCACGAAAAGACTCAAATGATCACACAAAAGCTTGGCTGCAAAGCTGACCGCCTCGGAGGGTTCCAGGGTGCCGTTGGTATAGACATCCAGCGTCAGCTTATCGTAATCCGTAATATTGCCGATACGTGTGTTTTCCACGTTCATGTTGACACGTTCAATGGGTGTGAAAATAGAGTCTACCGCAATCACGCCGATGGGCAGATCTTCTTTTTTGTTTCTCTCCGAGCTTACATAACCGTGACCGTGGGAAATCGTCAGTTCCATATACAATCTGGAATCCGGACCGCCGCTTAAAGTCGCGATCACCTGTTCGGGATTGATAACTTCAATTTCCGAACTGCACTTGATATCCGCACCGGTAACAACGCCTTCGCCCTCAAATTCGATATAAGCCGTTTTATCCTCTCTTACGTCACCATTATCTTTCAGAGCCAGGCTCTTGATATTCATAATGATTTCCGTAATATCTTCCTTCACACCGGGAAGGCAGGTAAACTCATGCAGTGCGCCTTCAATCTTTACACTGCTGACGGCGGTGCCGGGCAGTGAAGAAAGCATCATCCTCCGAAGTGCATTTCCCAAAGTAATGCCGTAGCCACGCTCAAGGGGTTCAATGACAAACTTACCATATTTTTTATCTTCTGAAAGTTCCGAAATTTCAATTCTGGGTTTTTCAAAATCGAACATACACGCCCCTCCTTACCAGAGTTATGTGAAACAGCATTATTTGGAATACAACTCGACGATCAACATCTCATCTACCGGAACATCAATCATTTCTCTCGTAGGTATTTCCTTTACCGTGCCGCTGTAGTTGTCTTTATCGGACTCCAGCCAGGCGGGAACCGTTCTGCCTTCCGTTGCTTCGAAGATATCCGCAAAATGTTTGGATGTGCGGCTCTTTTCGCAAATGGAAACCACATCTCCGGCCTTTACGCTGTAGGACGGGATATTCACACGCTTTCCGTTGACAAGAATTGCCTTATGATCGACAATCTGACGGGCTTCTCTTCTGGTTCTTGCAAAGCCGAGGCGGAATACCACATTGTCCAGCCTGCACTCCAGCAGTGCCATCAGTGCGTTACCGGTCATGCCTTTCATCTTTTCGGCTTTTTCATAATAATTACGGAACGGTTTTTCCAAAACGCCGTAAATGAATTTTGCTTTCTGTTTTTCCCGTAGCTGAAGGCCGTAGTCGCTCACCTTACGATTGGAGCGTTTCAGCTGTCTGTGGGACTTTTTATCAATGCCGAGATACATAGGCTCCAAGCCTAAGGATCTGCATCTCTTTAAAACAGGTACTCTGTTGACTGCCATAGAAAACTACCTCCTGATTATTAAACTCTTCTGCGTTTGGGCGGGCGACATCCGTTGTGGGGAACGGGTGTAACATCTGTAATGCTGGTTACATCTATGCCGCATGCTGCTAAAGCACGAATTGCCGCGTCACGTCCCGAACCGGGTCCCTTTACAAAGACCTCAACGGTCTTCAGGCCATGAACGATCGCCGCTTTCGCTGCAGTTTCAGCAGCCATCTGCGCTGCATAAGGAGTAGATTTCCTTGAACCTCTAAATCCCAGACCACCGGCACTTGCCCATGAAATTGCGTTTCCTTCGCTGTCCGTTAAAGTAACAATCGTATTGTTGAAGGAAGCCTGGATATGTGCCTGTCCGCGTTCAACGTTTTTCTTAACACGCCTTTTTGTCACTTTTTTTGCAACTTTTTTAGCCATTTTTCTAAACTAACCTACTTTCCTGTCTTTTCAATTATTTCTTTTTATTAGCCACAGTTCTTCTGGGGCCTTTCCGTGTCCTGGCATTGGTTTTTGTCTTCTGTCCACGAACAGGCAGCCCTTTTCTGTGACGGATACCGCGATAACAGCCGATTTCCTGCAGTCTCTTGATATTCATAGCGATCTCACGACGCAGATCGCCTTCTACCTGCTGCGTTTCCTCGATAACTGTACTGATTCTTCTTACTTCTTCATCGGTCAGATCCCGTACACGTGTATCCGGATCCACCTTTGCGTCCGCAAGAATACGTCTGGAGCTGGAAACACCTATGCCATAAATATAAGTCAGTCCAATCTCAACACGCTTTTCTCTCGGTAAGTCCACACCAGCAATACGAGCCATGTGCATTACACCTCCATAAAATATTTCTCGAAAGTATCCCTTTCGTTATCATAACCAGCTGTGTTCGTTGACGGACGACACAGCTGCAGCCGCTCAAAAACCGACAGTCTGCAATCAGCCCTGTCTCTGTTTGTGTTTCGGATTCTCGCAGATGATCCTGACACTTCCTTTTCTCTTAATGACTTTGCATTTTTCGCAAATGGGTTTTACGGAAGAACGAACCTTCATGTCTTCTACCTCCTTTGTTCTCAAAAAAAGTCCGGATAACATTATAGCAATGCCATCCAAGATTTGTCAACACTTTTATCTTCTATTTATCACGCCATGTAATACGTCCTTTGGTCAGGTCGTAAGGAGACATTTCCAGCGTCACCTTATCGCCCGGCAGAATACGAATATAATTCATTCTGAGTTTTCCGCTGATATGGGCCAGGACTCTGTGGCCGTTTTCCAGCTCTACCTGAAACATTGCATTCGGCAGCTTCTCAACAACAATTCCTTCAATTTCAATGACATCTGTTTTCAAATTGACATCCTCCCATAAAGACTTTCCTACGGTTATTATTTATCTTTCGATGGTGAGCAGCCTGGGCTCTCCGTCTGTAATTGCGACCGTGTTTTCATAATGTGCGGAAAGACTTCCGTCTGCCGTAACTACGGTCCAGTCGTCATCCAGCCATTCGACCTCGCATGTGCCGATGTTGATCATCGGTTCGATGGCCAGCGTCATGCCTTCCTGCAGCCGGATTCCTTTCCTGCGCTGCTTAAAATTCGGGATCTGCGGATCTTCGTGCAGATTTCTTCCGACGCCGTGTCCCACCAGATCTTCCACAATGCCGTATCCGAAGGGTGTGACGTAATCATCGATGGCCGCGGAAATATCATACAAATGACATCCTGCTCTTGCATATTTGATTCCTTCGAAAAAGGCCTGCTTTGTGACTTCAATCAGCTGACGGGCCTCTTTTGAAATCTCTCCCACCGGATAGGTTCTGGCTGCGTCCGAATGAAAACCTTCATAAATCAAACCGGCGTCCAGACTGACGATGTCTCCGTCTTTTAAGATTTTTTCTCTGGAAGGGATTCCGTGAACCACTTCATCGTTGACTGAAATACAGATGGAAGCGGGATACCCGTTGTAATGCAGAAACGATGGAACACATCCCATGTTCTCAATATATTTTCTGCCCAGATGATCCAGCTCTCCGGTGGAAATGCCGGGCCGGATCTGCTCCCTTAAATATTGAAGCGTCTCGCTCAGCCGTTTGCCTGCTTCCTCCATCAGTGCGATTTCATGTTTGGATTTCACTACAACAGACATATTACGCTCCTAACATCTTGTTAAGGCTTGCAAATACCTCCTCTACGCTTCCCGTTCCGTCCACCGGAAGATATTTTGCTTTTCCTTTATAATGATCGATCAGCGGCTGCGTCTCAGCGTGGTATACTTCCAGACGTTTTTTCACCGTTTCCGCCTGATCATCTTCTCTCTGGATCAGCGCGGTGCCGCAGGTATCGCAGACGCCTTCTTTTTTGGAAGGGGAATTTACGATGTGATAGGTCGCGCCGCATTTTGTACAGACTCTTCTTCCCGACATTCTGTCCAGAATAAATTCATCCGGAACCTCAATGTCGATCACATAATCCATGCATTCCTGCTTTGAAGCCAGATACGCGTCAAAGCTTTCCGCCTGAGGAATTGTTCTTGGGAAGCCGTCCAATATATACCCGTTTTCAAAATGATTTGTTTCCAGATAATCCTTTACCAGAGCAATGGTCAGTTCATCCGGCACCAGCAGCCCCTGTGACATGTACTGCTGCGCCTCCTGTCCCAGAGGGGTATTGCCCTGAATATTGCTCCGGAAAATATCACCTGTGGAAATGTGCGCCAGCTGATACTTTTCCGCAATCAGCTTCGCCTGTGTTCCTTTTCCTGCGCCGGGTGCTCCCAAAATAAGTATTTTCATATATTCATCTCTCCTGATCAAAGTGTGATCTTTCTGACAGCATTAAAGCAACCAGGCAAGAAACGCTTTTTTTGACAAAAGCGCCTCTTGCATGTTTTTTCTGCTTTTTATCATCATTCACCCAGAAATCCTCTGTAATGACGTTCCTGCATCTGTGACTCGATCTGATTCATGGTTTCAAGCACAACGCCCACAACGATGATCAGAGAGGTTCCGCCGAAGGAAACCTGTGCGGAAAATACGCCGTTAAAGAAAATCGGGATCACGCATACAATAATCAATCCGATTACACCGATGAAAATGATGTAATTCAAAATACCGCTCAGATAATCCGAAGTCGGCTTGCCGGGACGGATACCCGGAATGAATCCGCCGTTCTTCTTCATGTTGTTTGCAACCTCCAGCGGATTGAAGGTGACCGAGGTATAGAAGTAAGCAAAGAAAACTACCAGCACGATGTAAATCAGAAGGCCGATGCTGTACACAGGCTCCTGGAAATTACACCAGTGGGAGGAGCTTAACATCCTTACCCAGAATGCATCCGACTTTCCGAAGAAAGATGCAATGAGTACGGGGAACTGCATCAGGGACGATGCAAAGATTACCGGAATAACGCCTGCCGTATTGACCTTCATGGGAATATGGCTGGACTGTCCGCCGTACTGCTTTCTGCCCACAACCTTTCTGGAATACTGTACCGGCAGTCTGCGCTCCGCATCCTGCAGGATGACCACCAGCACAACCGTTACCAGAATGACTGCGATAATAATGAGGGCTGCCAGCAGGGCCGGCGCAATTTTTTTGCCTGATACAAACTTCGTAAACAGGCCGCTGATGTCCGAAGGCATACGGGAAACGATGTTGAACAACAGGATCATGGAAATACCGTTGCCCACGCCCCGCTCCGTAATCCTTTCACCGATCCACATCAGGAAAGCACTGCCTGTGGTCAGCGCAATCACGACGGTCACAATCGAAAGGAATGCGGAACTGCCGGTCAGATAACCCGATCTGTGGAATCCGATGGCCATAGCCGTAGACTCTAACAGCGCAAGGCCGATGGTTAAAAACCGGGTGATCTTTAAGATCTTCTTTCTGCCTTCTTCGCCGTCCTTCTGCATTTCTTCGATTGCAGGAATGGCAATGCCCAACAGCTGCATGATAATCGAGGAATTGATGTACGGCGTAATGCTTAAGGCCAGCAGAGACATGGATTCAAAGGAACCGCCTGTCAGCGCATTGAAAAAATTGAAAGAGTCTCCCATCTGTGCGGAAAACCACTCGCTGAACTCTTTTGTATTAACCGAAGGCAGCGGCAGCAGAGAACCGAATCTTACAACCAGCAGCATTAAAAATGTAAAAATCAGCCCTTTGCGGATTTCTTTAATTTTAAACGCATTTCTAATTGTTTGAAGCATCAGATCACCTCTGCTTTTCCACCAAGCGCCTCAATTTTTTCCTTCGCACCTGCGCTGAAAGCGTTTGCCTTTACGGTAAGCGTCTTGGTAAGTTCACCGTTTCCAAGGATCTTCACGCCGTCTCTCGGATTGCTGATGATTCCTTTTTCCTGCAATGCCGCAATATCAACCGTTGCATTTTGCTCAAAGCGTTCCAGGAGAGACACATTCACTGCGACGATTTCCTTCGTGTTCCTGTTTGTAAAACCACGCTTGGGAATACGGCGGAACAGAGGCATCTGACCGCCTTCAAATCCCGGACGCGGCGCGCCGGAACGGGCTTTCTGTCCTTTATGGCCTTTGCCGGCTGTCTTTCCGTTTCCGGATGCATGGCCGCGGCCTCTTCTGAAATTGTCACTCTGTCTGGAGCCTTCAGCGGGTTTTAAATTTGATAAATCCATCATGATACCTCCTTCTCACTCAGACTTCTTCTACTTTGACCAGGTGTCTTACCTGCTGCACCATACCCTGTGTAGCGCCGTTGTTCGGTAAAATCACGGTCTTGTTCAGTTTGCGTAAGCCCAGCGCCGCTACCGTTGCTTTATGCTTCGGGATCGCGCCGATCGGAGATTTTACCAGTGTTATTTTTAATTTATCAGCCATCTCGTTTTCCTCCTTAGCCTAAGATCTCTTCCACGGTCTTACCGCGAAGCCGTGCAACTTCTTCCGGCGTCTTCAATGATTCCAGCGCCGCCAGCGTCGCCAGAACCACGTTCTGCTTATTGTTGGAACCAAGTGACTTGATACGGATATTTTCGATTCCTGCCAGTTCCGATACGGCTCTTGCAGGGCCGCCTGCGATGATACCGGTACCTTTCGGCGCCTTCTTCAGCAGTACGGATGCACCCGTATGCTTTCCTGCCGCATCATGCGGAATACTTTTATTGTCATCAAGAGCAACGGTAATCAGCTTCTTCGCAGCATCTTCTTTTCCTTTGCGGATGGCTTCCGGAATTTCCGTTGCCTTTCCAAGGCCTGCACCGATATGCCCGTTCTTGTCGCCTACAACGACCAAAGCCGTGAATCGGAAGTTACGACCACCCTTAACAACCTTCGTTACTCTTTTGATTGCTACAACTTTTTCTGTTAATTCAAGCTGACTTGCATCAATGATTGTTCTGTTCATGCGTCTTCTCCTCCCTTTTAAAATTTCAGTCCGGCTTCTCTGGCCGCGTCGGCTAATGCAGAGATTTTGCCCTGATATAAAAATCCGCCTCTGTCAAAGACAACGGTCGTGATGCCTTTTTCCAGTGCCCTTTCACCGATCACCTTACCGAGATAAGCGGCAGCATCCACATTGTTTGTCTTTTCCAGTTCCGCCTGGATTTCCTTCTGAACCGTAGATGCGGAGACCAGTGTATTTCCTGCCGTATCATCAATAATCTGCGCGTACATATGCTTGTTGCTGCGGAATACTGCAAGGCGGGGTCTTTCAGGAGTGCCTTTGATATTATGACGCAGTTTCCAATGCTTGTAGCTGCGTGTTTTTGCTCTGGATTCTTTCTTTATCATAATTACACTCTCCTTACTTACTTCTTACCGGTCTTACCGACTTTATGCTTCACGACTTCATCCACATAGCGGATACCCTTGCCTTTGTAAGGCTCCGGTTTTCTCTTCTCACGGATTTCAGCCGCATACTGTCCGACCTTTTCCTTGTCGATGCCGGTGACTGTGATCTTGTTGCCGGCGACAGCGGATTCCAGGCCTTCCGGATCCGTGATTTCTACCGGATGGGAATACCCGAGGGAAAGCACCAGCTTCTTGCCTTCCTTTGCGGCACGATAGCCTACGCCGTTGATCTCCAGCTCTTTTTTATAACCTTCCGAAACGCCGATCACCATATTGTGGATCAGGGTCCTGGTCAGGCCATGTAAGGATTTCATTTTTTTCAGATCATTCGGTCTGGTAACGATAATTTCTTCGCCTTCTTTTTTGATGGTCATTTCCACCGGAAGGTCTCTCTCTAAGGTACCTTTGGCACCCTTAACAACAACATGGTTGTTCTCGCCGATTTCCACCGTTACGCCGGCAGGAACCGCGATTGGCATTTTTCCTATACGAGACATGCCTGTTCCTCTCTTTCTTAACTTAAATTGTCGGAAAACTTTTCCGTTTTCAGTTTCACACTTACCAGATAAATGCAAGCACTTCGCCGCCGCAGCCCAGCTTTCTGGCTTCCTTGTCGGTTACGATACCCTGATTTGTGGAAATGATCGCAACGCCCAGTCCGCCCAGTACCTTCGGCAGCTCATCCTTTCCGGCGTAAACACGAAGACCGGGTTTGGAGATTCTCTTTAATCCGGTAATAATTCTTTCATTTTTATCTTTGCCGTATTTCAGCGTCACATGGATCGTTTTGAAAATTCCGTCCTCAATAACTTCGTAAGAAGCGATATAACCTTCTTTTAATAATATCTCAGCAATCGCCAACTTGATTTTGGACGCAGGAATATCGACAGTATCATGCTTTACAGTATTTGCGTTACGAATTCTCGTAAGCATATCTGCAATCGGATCACTCATTGTCATAATTGTTTCCTCCTATTTTATCGTCGGAAGGCGTTCCAGTCGCCTTCCTCCTACCAGCTTGCCTTCTTCACACCGGGGATTTGTCCTTTGTATGCCAGTTCACGGAAGCATACCCTGCAAATTCCGTATTTTCTCAAAAATGCATGCGGACGGCCACAAATTCTGCAGCGGGTATAAGCTCTTGTGGAAAACTTGGGTTTGCGCTGCTGTTTGATTTTCATTGCTTTCTTTGCCATGAATGTTCCTCCTATCTTGCAAACGGCATTTTAAATAATTTCAGTAACTCTCTGGCTTCTTCATCCGTCTTTGCGGTGGTTACAAAGATGATATCCATTCCTCTGACCTTGTCTACCTTATCGTATTCGATTTCGGGGAAGATCAGCTGCTCTTTGATACCCAGCGCATAATTGCCTCTGCCGTCAAACGCATCAGGATTTACTCCACGGAAGTCACGGACACGCGGAAGTGCAAGATTGATCAAACGATCCATAAATTCATACATTCTCTCTCCGCGAAGCGTTACCTTACATCCGATGGGCATACCTTCACGGATCTTAAAGTTTGCCACCGAATTTTTTGCCTTGGTAATGACGGGCTTCTGTCCGGTGATCTGCATCAGATCTGCCATCGCGGAATCCAGAATTTTCGCATTTTCCTTTGCTTCACCGACACCCATGTTGATGACGATTTTCTCAACTTTCGGGATTTCCATCACATTTTTGTACTGGAACTTGGTCTGTAAAGCACTTTTTACTTCATTTTCATATAAATCTCTCAGTCGACTCACTCTGCTCAAACCTCCTTCCGGTATCAGTCAATCGTTTCGGTCTTGCCGCCTGTTTTGGCCACACGAACCTTCTTGCCGTCTACATAATCGAAACCGACTCTGACTGCTTTTCCCTTGTGTACGTACATTACGTTGGAAATATGAACGGAGCCTTCTTTTTCAATAATGCCGCCGGTCTGGTTCTGTGCATTGGGCTTGCTGTGCTTCATCACTTTGTTGACGCCTTCCACGATGACTCTGTTATTCTTTCTGTCGATGGAAAGGACTTTGCCTTCTTTATCCTTATCTTTTCCGGCGATGACTCTGACGGTATCGCCGACTTTAATTTTTGATGTAGCCATTCGAAACCTCCTATAATACTTCGGGTGCAAGGGAAACGATCTTCATAAACTGCTTGTCTCTGATTTCTCTTGCGACCGGCCCAAAGATACGCGTTCCTCTGGGGTTTAAATCATCTTTGATGATTACGGCTGCGTTTTCATCGAAACGGATATACGATCCGTCCGGACGACGGGCCCCCTTGACTGTACGGACTACAACAGCCTTTACCACATCACCTTTTTTCACAACGCCTCCGGGTGTTGCATCTTTCACCGTTGCAACGATTGTATCGCCGATCTTGGCATATCTTCTGGTTGATCCGCCCATGACACGGATGCAGAGCAGTTCCTTCGCACCGGTATTATCGGCAACTCTCAACCTTGATTCCTGTTGTATCATACGGAATAACCTCCTTAATCACTCGAACGAAATTATTTCGCTCTCTCCATAATTTCCACCAGTCTCCATCGTTTGTCTTTGGAAAGGGGTCTGGTTTCCATGACTCTGACGGTATCGCCGATATGTGCGGCATTCTCTTCATCATGGGCTTTTAATCTGTAACTCTTTTTGATGATCTTATTGTAAAGAGGATGTCTTACATGATCTTCTACAACGACAACAATCGTCTTCTGCATCTTATCACTGACAACCTTACCGACTCTTGTCTTTCTTAAATTTCTTTCCTGCACTTTACGCTTCTCCTTTCCGGCAATCCCCTGCCAATTTAAGCGTCAGCTTTGGACTTCTCTGTGATCAGCGTCTGGATGCGCGCGATGTTTTTGCGGACATCTTTGATTCTGCAGGTATTGTCCAACTGATTGGTTGCATTTTGGAATCTCAGATTGAAAAGTTCCTTTTTCGCCGTTACCAGCTGCTCCTGCAGCGATTCCAGGCTCTGATCTCTCAACTCTTTGACAAATTTATCGCTCTTCATAAATTATACACCGCCTTCCAAATCTGCACGGGAAACAATTTTACACTTACAGGGAAGCTTGTGCGTTGCAAGCCGCAATGCTTCTTTCGCAGTTTCTTCCTCAACGCCGGCGATCTCAAAAAGAACACGGCCGGGTTTTACCACTGCGACCCAGTATTCAACTGTTCCTTTACCGGAACCCATACGGGTTTCTGCGGGCTTTGTGGTTACGGGCTTGTCAGGGAAAATCTTGATCCAAACTTTACCGCCACGTTTGATATATCTCGTCATCGCAATTCTGGCAGCCTCGATCTGATTGGATTTGACCCATGCCGGCTCCACTGCGACAATTCCGTACTCGCCGTAAGAAATCTTATTGCCTCTGGTGGCAACGCCCTTCATACTGCCGCGGAACTGTTTACGACGTTTTACTCTCTTCGGCATTAACATTATTTATCTCTCCCTTCTTTTGACTTAACGGGAAGAACCTCACCTTTGTAAACCCAGGCCTTTACGCCAACCTTACCATAAGTGGTGTCTGCCTCTGCAAAACCATAGTCAATATCTGCTCTTAAAGTCTGAAGCGGGATCGTACCCTCGTTGTAGAACTCTGTACGTGCCATATCGGCGCCGCCGAGACGTCCGGAGCAGGATGTCTTGATTCCGAGCGCGCCGGCCTTCATGCATCTGGACATGGTGGACTTCATCGCACGACGGAAGGAAATACGGTTTTCCAGCTGCTGGGCGATGGCTTCCGCCACCAGCTGTGCATCCAGATCCGGTCTTTTGACTTCCTTGATGTCTACGGATAACTTCGTATTGGGAGCGACCTGTTTCTGCAGATCTGCACGCAGCTTTTCGATTTCAGCGCCGCCTTTGCCGATAACAAAACCGGGCTTTGCCGTATGGATGATGACTCTGATACGGTCGGACTTTCTCTCGATCTCGATTTTGGAGATGCCGGAGCTGTATAATCTCTTCTTTAAAAATTTTCTGATGTTGTAATCTTCAATCAGATAGTCTGCAAAATTATCTTCTGCATACCATTTGGAATCCCAGTCTTTGATGATTCCAACTCTCAAACCATGAGGATTTACTTTCTGTCCCATCTCTTCCTCCTATCTCTCGTCCAATACAATGGTAATATGGCTCGTTCTCTTCTCGATCCTGTAAGCCCTGCCCTGTGCTCTGGGTCTGATTCTTTTCATTGTAGGTCCTTTATTTGCATAACACTCTGCAACATAAAGATTTGCGGGATCCAAGCTGTTGTTGTATTCAGCATTCGCAACTGCTGATTTTAAAAGCTTCTCAATTACTTTGGATGCGTATCTGGGATTGTAAGCAAGAATACCCAGTGCGGTGTTTACATCCTTACCGCGGATGGCATCCAGTACAAAACAAGCCTTCGTTACAGAAATTCTGGCATATGACAGTTTTGCAGAAGGTCTTGTGTCCTTTACTTCATTTCTCTCTCTTTTAATTTGGGATCTGTGTCCTTTGGCCATGAATAGAACCTCCTTTCCAGTGGATTAACGTACTTTCGACTTCTTTTCGTCCTTTCCATGACCTCTGTAGGTCCTGGTGGCTACGAATTCGCCCAGTTTATGACCAACCATATCTTCGGTAATGTATACCGGTACATGTTTTCTGCCGTCGTGTACGGCGATTGTATGACCGACCATTTGCGGGAAGATGGTCGAGCGGCGTGACCATGTTTTGATTACGGTCTTTTGCCCGGCCTCATTTAATGCAGCCACTTTTTTCAGCAGGCTCTCATCTGCAAAGGGTCCTTTTTTCAACGAACGCGCCATAGTGTTGACCTCCTTTAACTATGCGTCTTATCTGTCTTTGGATTGATTACTTGATCGCCCTGCCGTCGCGTCTTCTGACGATCAGCTTATCGGATTTCCTGTTCTTCTTTCTGGTCTTCAGACCCAGTGCAGGTTTGCCCCACGGAGTCGAAGGACCCGGACGTCCGATACCGGTCTTGCCTTCACCACCGCCATGCGGATGGTCATTGGGGTTCATGACGGAACCTCTGACGGTCGGGCGGATGCCCATGTTGCGCTTCCGGCCTGCTTTACCGATATTGATCAGGTTGTGTTCGCCGTTGCCGACGACGCCGATGGTTGCACGGCAGTTGATCGGGATCATCCGCATTTCGCCGCTGGGCAGTCTGACGGTGGCATATTTGCCTTCCTTTGCCATCAGCTGTGCGCTGTTTCCTGCAGAACGAACAAGCTGCGCGCCCTTCCCCAAATAAAGCTCGATGTTATGAATCTGCGTACCTACCGGAATCTTTGCCAGCGGGAGGCAGTTGCCAACCTTCACTTCCGCGTTGGGGCCGTTTTCCACGGTTGCGCCCACGCTTAAGCCTTCCGGTGCGATAATATAGGCTTTGCTGCCGTCCGCATAGGCAAGAAGCGCGATGTTTGCACTGCGGTTGGGATCATATTCGATGGCCACAACCTTTGCAGGAACGCCTTCTTTATTTCTCTTGAAATCAATGATTCTGTATTTTCTCTTGGAACCTCCGCCGCGATGTCTGACGGTGATTTTACCCTGATTGTTACGGCCTGCGTTTTTCTTCAGGGAAACAGTCAGTGATTTTTCCGGGGTTGCTTTTGTGATCTCGGAAAAATCGGAACCCGTCATATGTCGTCTGGAAGGTGTATAAGGCTTGTATGTCTTAATTCCCATTGCTACCTGTCACTCCTTTCGTTTTTTACAGTCCCTGGAACAGCTCGATTTCCGTGCTGTCTTCCGTCAGCTGTACGATTGCTTTCTTGGTTTTTGCTGTCTTGCCGAAAGTCATGCCGCGTCTGCGTGTCTTTCCCGTGCGGTTCATGGTGTTGACGCCGGCTACCTTTGTGCCGGGGAACATCTTCTCCACCGCTTCCTTGATCATGGTCTTGTTCGCATCCGGATGAACAAGGAACGTGTATTTTTTCGTCGTCATTGCTTCCATACTTTTTTCAGTGATAACGGGTTTGATGATGACGTCATAATATTCGATTGCTGCCATTATGCATACACCTCCTCGATCATTTCCACCGCGGCTCTGGTAGCTACAACGGTTTTATATTTCAGGATATCATAAACGTTGATACAGTTCGTATAGGATGTCTTTACGAAAGGAATGTTTCTCGCGCTGCGTTCCACAGTTTCGTTCTTTCCTTCCAGTACCACCAGCGCACCTTCCACCTTCAGGCTGTCCAGTACGTTTTTGAACTGTTTTGTCTTGATTTCGTCCATCTTTAACTCATCGACGACGATCAGCTTGTTGTTGTTGACCGCATCGGTCAGGACGGACTTGAGAGCCAGTCTCTTTTCTTTTTTATTCATCTTGAATGAATAATCTCTGGGCGTCGGAGCAAATACCACGCCGCCGCCTGTCCACTGGGGTGCCCTTGTGGATCCCTGGCGGGCATGACCGGTGTCTTTCTGTCTCCAGGGCTTTCTGCCGCCGCCGGATACCTCGGAACGGGTTTTTGCTTTCTGTGTACCCTGCCTGTTGTTTGCAAGCTGCTGAAGCACTGCCATATGAACCAGATGCTCGTTGACTTCCACACCGAAGACCGCATCATTTAATTCCATTGTATCGACTTCTGCGCCCTGCATATTGAAAACAGATACTTTTGCCATCTGTATATTCCTCCTTTCCAATCTGCCTTACACTGCCTTGACTGTTTCTTTCACAGTGATCAGCGCTTTTCTGGGGCCGGGAACGGATCCTCTGACCAGAATCAGGTTTTCATCCGCATCCGCTCTGACGATCTCCAGATTCTGGATCGTGACTGTCCTGTGACCCATGTGACCGGCCATCTTCTTGCCTTTGAACACCTTGCTCGGACTGGAGCAGGCGCCGTTGGAACCGGCATGACGATGATATTTGGAACCATGTGCCATCGGTCCTCTGGACTGTCCGTGACGCTTGATGGCACCCTGGAAGCCTTTGCCTTTGGACACTGCCGTTACGTCTACCTTGTCGCCTTTTGCGAAAATGTCCGCTTTGATTTCATCTGCAATCTTGTAATCGGACGTATTTTCGAACCTGAACTCGCGGACATATCTCTTATAGGAAACCTGCGCCTTGTCGAAATGTCCTTTCTGGGGCTTTGCTACCAGCTTTTCACGTTTGTCCGTAAAGCCAACCTGCACTGCCTCATAACCATCGTTTTCCATGGTTTTGATCTGTGTGACCACACAGGGTCCTGCCTGCAGAACCGTAACGGGAATCAGTTCACCGTTTTCCCCAAAGACCTGGGTCATACCGACTTTAGTTGCTAAAATCGCTTTTTTCATTTTTTTCCTCCTGTTTACTACAGCGGATTAAACACGGTCCATGGGGACCGGCGGTTTAATCATTCTAGAACAACGGGTGTTTTCCAACTTTATAGAAACTTGCTGTTCTGCTTTTTATTTTTTTTCTTTCATTCTGATATCAATGTAAACGCCGGCCGGCATTTCCAGCTTTGTCAGCGCTTCCACCGTCTTCTGGGTCGGTGCAATGATATCGATCAGTCTTTTATGGGTCCTCTGCTCAAACTGCTCTCTGGAATCTTTGTACTTGTGAACCGCACGCAGAATCGTAACAACCTCTTTCTTCGTGGGAAGCGGTACCGGTCCGCTGACCTTCGCGCCGTTTTTCTTCACCGTTTCAATGATTTTCTGTGCCGATGCATCCACTAACTGATGCTCGTAAGCCTTGAGCGTAATTCGCATTACCTGACTTGCCATAAAAAAAGTCGCCTCCTTTTCGTACTTTTAAAATCGAAAGCACAACAAGTGGTGACTGTACACGCTTCCGTGTGTGCCGTGCCGGTACACACGCCGTTTCTACTTTTTGTAGACATTCTTGTACAGTGACTTGTCGCCAGTTTCCTAACATGACATTCGCTACTCGCAAAAACCTGCCACAACGGACAGCAACCTTGCGGATCAACGCTATCAATGTCACAGCGAAAGTTATTATACACGATTCATTCTTTGAATGCAAGTT
>CANRGZ010000012.1 GCA_947630295.1 uncultured Lachnospiraceae bacterium
AATTTATTCATAACGATTTCGCCGATCACGGTAGACGGGATTTCCCGCACTTCCATATTGAAAAGTTCGGTTTCCACGTCGTTGACCAGGCTGATGATCTGCTTTGCGGATACCGGCCGCTTGTGACAGGCGCGTAAAACCCCGGATTCGATCTTGGAACGGTCGTACTGTTCTCTGTTATTGTCCTTTTTGATCACGATCAGCGGAATGGTTTCAATTTTTTCGTATGTGGTAAAGCGTTTTCCGCAGACGTCGCAGACCCTGCGGCGCCGAATGGAATTGACGTCCTCCACCGGTCTTGAATCAATGACTTTCGTATTTTCCTTTCCGCAAAACGGACACCTCATCGCTTCATCCTCCTGAAAAACCATACTTTCAAGATGATAACACAGATTGATAAACAGTGTCAAACACTGTTGCAGACTTTACGCACTTCTTTTGTTTTGACTTCCACCAGGACAATATCTTCTCCCAGCTGCCGGACGCAGCACCAGGGAATCACATATTCAAATTCTTCCTGAAACAGACAAAACAGGCGGCTATGTTCCGGAACAATCAGTTCTTTGACGCAGCCCGTACAGGGATCGATGTTGACGTCCTCCACAAACCCCAGCTTTCTGCAGTCGCAGATGTTAATGACTTCCTTGTTCCTCAGATCACAGATTCTCATAGCCGCCGGCCTCATTTTGTCTTCCGGTATTAAAGTATGCATTCCTGCAGGATATGTTCCTGATCTCAGATGGTCAGAAAACGCTTCATGAATTTCAGCGCGTTTTTTTCGAGCCGGGAAACCTGTGCCTGACTGATGCCGATTTCCTTTGCCACCTCCATCTGGGTTTTGCCTTCATAAAACCGCAGATCGATGATGTGCCGTTCCCGTTCGCTGAGCTTTTTCATTGCTTCTTCCAAAGAGATTTCCTCTACCCAGGATTCCTCTTTGTTCTTTTTGTCACTGATCTGATCCATAACGTACAGCGTATCGCCGCTTTCGGAATACACCGGATCATACAGGCTCACCGGCGTCTGTATCGCGTCCAGCGCGTAAACCACATCCTCCTTCGGCAGGCCGATTTCTTCCGCAATTTCAGAAACCGTCGGATCCCGCTGACTGTTTTTCATCATATTTTCTCTTGCATAGATGGCCTTGTACGCCGTATCCCGCAGCGACCGGCTCACCCGGATTGCATTGTTGTCTCTTAAAAACCTTCGTATTTCCCCGATTATCATAGGGACCGCATAGGTGGAAAATTTTACGTTCAGGCTGATGTCAAAGTTGTCAATCGCCTTAATCAGTCCTATGCATCCAATCTGAAATAAATCATCGGCATTCTCATTTGTATTTGGAAATCGTTTGATCACGCTCAATACCAGCCGGAGGTTTCCGTGGATGAAGGTTTCCCGCGCCGCCTCGTCGCCTTCTTTGATGCGGCGCAGCAGCTGCTCCTTTTCCTCGTCCTTCAGCACCGGCAGTCTGGAGGTATTGACACCGCAGATTTCCACCTTGCACAATGCCATGATCTGTCCTCCCTGTTTATGTTTTCATAAATAGCTTGGACACAATTTTCGGGAAATATTCAGTTTTGGAAAAGAAAAATCATTCGCCTTCCAGCTGTGAAAGCCAGACAGCAGCCGATGCATCGGAAGGCATCCGCCAGTCGCCTCTGGGCGAAAGGGTGACGGAACCTACCTTGGGGCCGTCCGGAATACAGGAGCGTTTGAACTGCTGGGCAAAAAACCGGCTGATAAATACCTTCAGCCAGTGCAGAATGACGTCCTTTGGATAAACGCCCTGATAAGCGATTTCCGCCAGCCGCAAAATTTTTGCCGGCGTTTCGGAAAACCGCAGCATATGATAGAGGAAGAAATCATGCAGCTCGTAGGGTCCCACCAGATCCTCGGTTTTCTGGGTCATTTCCCCCTGCTCGGATACCGGCAGCAGTTCCGGCGATACCGGCGTATCCAGAATATCCTCCAGAATTTCGCCGATGGCGCCGCCGTAACGGATTGATTCATAATGTACGATATAGCGGACCAGCGTTTTCGGCACGGAAGCATTGACCCCGTACATAGACATGTGATCCCCGTTGTAGGTGGCCCAGCCCAGCGCCAGTTCCGACAGATCCCCTGTTCCGATGACCAGCCCGCCATACATATTGGCCAGATCCATCAGTACCTGGGTCCGTTCCCGCGCCTGGGCGTTTTCGAAGATCACGTCATAGGTCCTGGGATCCTGCCCGATGTCCTCAAAATGGGAAAGAACGCTTTTTGTGATATCAATTTCCTTCAGTGTGACCCCCAGTTCCTCACACAGCCGCACGGCATTGGATTTTGTGCGTCTGGTGGTGCCGAAGCAGGGCATGGTCACCGCGATCACGTCCGTCAGCGGACGATGGCAAAGTTCCATGGCCCGGACGGCCACCAGCAGCGCCAGCGTACTGTCCAGTCCGCCGGATACGCCGATGACTGCAGATTTGGCTCTGGTGTGCTCCAGCCGTTTTTTCAGTCCCTGCGACTGAATCGCCAGAATGGATTCCGCTCTGGTCCGGACGTCTTCTCTGTCGTCCGGTACAAAGGGATTTTTTTCTATGAACCGGGTGATCGCCGTTTTCCGCAGTTCCTGCGCAAAGCTGATTCTGCAGTAGTCCTCCGGTACGGCTGCGGCAAAACTGGTGTTCTTTCGCCGCTCCGCCATTAAATGCTGTATATCAATTTCTGTAACCGTATAGGCATTTTCCTCAAAGGCTTTGTTTTCCGCCAGCAGTTTTCCGTTTTCACAGATCAGCGCATGCCGGGAATAGACCATGTCCTGCGTGGATTCACTGCTGTCCGAAGAGGAATAAATATACCCGCACAGCAGCCGCGCGCTGGTGGCGGAAACCAGCAGTTTCCGGTACTGGGACTTCCCGATCAGCTCATCGGAGGCGGAAGGGTTTGCAATCAGTACCGCCCCTGCCTGGCATAGCGCCGCGGAAGGGGTCTCCGCCGCCCAGAGATCTTCACAGATTTCAATACCGAAACAGTAGTCTTTCATTTTTTCATTCTGAAACAGCAGCCGGGGGGAAACAGGGAAGGTTTCTCCACCGATCTGTACCGCCGCATCCCGGCCCAGAGTATCGCCTGCAGCAAAATGCCGCTTCTCATAGAATTCCCCGTAATTGGGGATCCGCATTTTCGGCACCGCACCCAGAATCTTTCCGTCATGCAGCACCACCGCACAGTTGTACAGCTTTCCGCAGACCGCAAGGGGAGCCCCCAGTACGGTGACCGGATATTTTCCTTTTGTGGCTGCGGCAATTTCCCCCAGCGCCTGATTGCTTTCCGAAAGCAGCTGTTCCGAAAAGAACAGATCTCCGCAGGTATAACCGGTGAGACACAGCTCCGGCAGCACCAGCAGATTGATCTGCCGCGCATCTGCCCCTTCGATCTTTTCAATAATCCTGCGGGCATTACTTCTTACGTCCGCAACCGAAATTTCCACCGCCGCCGCCGCGGTCTTAATCAATCCATCTTTCATGATCCGTTCCCCTGTTCTTCTTTATCCTTCTGTATGGTTTGCACATCTGCCATAAATCATACAGCAGTCACGTATAATTTTTGCCAGCCAGTCGTTGGTACAGCCCGGCAGAATCCGCCAGTTCCAGTTGCCGCCCAGCGTGGACGGCGTATTGATACGGGCTTCTTTGCCCAATCCCAAAAAATCCTGCATCATGAATACCGCAGTATCCGCCACAGACATCATAGCCAGACGAATCATCGCCCAGTTGAAACCGCCGCTTCCTTCGAAATGCATATACCGCTTTGCATTCTCCACTTCATGGGGCGCGGTGTTGTTCATCCAGCCCATAATCGTATCATTGTCATGGGTGCCGGTATAGACAACGCAGTTTCTGTCATAATTGTGGGGCAGATAATCGCTTTCCGGATCCCCTGAAAATGCGAACTGCAGTACCTTCATGCCGGGGAAGCCGCTGTCTTTCAGCAGTTTCTTTACCTCCGGCGTCAAAAAGCCCAGATCTTCGGCAATGATGGGCAGCGCACTTCCGTAATCCTCCTGCAGCGCGCGGATCAGTTCCATGCCGGGGCCTTTGCGCCAGCTGCCCCGTCTGGCGGTCTTCTCGCCATAGGGAATACAATAGAAGGATTCGAATCCCCGGAAATGGTCGATGCGAATCACATCATACATGGCAAACGCCCGTTTCACCCGATCACGCCACCAGGCATAGGGCCGGGTTTCCTTTCGCATCCGTTCCCAGTCATACACCGGGCTGCCCCAGAGCTGTCCGTCAGCCGAAAAAGCATCCGGGGGACAGCCTGCAACCACCTTCGGCAGCAAATCTTCATCCAGATCAAACTGCCCCGGATTCGCCCACACGTCCGCACTGTCGTCCGCCACATAGATGGGCATATCACCGATCATTTTGATTCCGTTCTGATTGGCGTATACCTTGAGCTTTGTCCATTGTTTGAAAAAAACATACTGCAGGAACGCATAAAAGAGAATGTCCTCCTGATAATCTTCCCGGGCCTGCCGCAGGGTTTCCGGATCCCTGAACCGCAGCTTTTCGTCCCAGTTCCGCCAGCTGACGCCGCCCCCCGCATCTTTTAAGGCCATAAACAGGGCGTATTCCGGCAGCCAGTCCTCATGTTTTGCACAGAACCGGGTAAAAGCCTCCGGTATGGCCTGCCGGAAACGGGCAAAGGCGATCCGCAGTACCCGGTAACGGTTTTCATACAGCTTTCCGTAATCCACGCTGGTACGGTCCCTGCCGAAATCCACATGCTCGTATTCCGATTTCTGCAGCAGTCCTTCCTCCTGCAGCATATCCAGATCAATAAAATAGGGATTTCCCGCCGCAGAGGAAAAAGACTGGTACGGGGAATCTCCGTAGTTAGTGGGGTTTAATGGAAGTATCTGCCAGTACCGCTGCCCTGCCTTTTTCAGAAAGTCTACAAACGCATAGGCTTCTCTTCCGAAGGTGCCTGTGCCGTATGGAGACGGCAGCGAAAATACCGGCATCAGGATTCCGCTTGTTCTCATCTGATTTCTCCTTATCATTTCGTTTCCTGCAGATATATGCAATGCTGTCTGCGTCTATAACTGTTTTATCACAATCCCGGCGCGCAAACAATCCATTTTTGCGCAAATGGGCTGCAGGGGCGCAGCCGCTGCCGGATGAAACCGAATTTTGTCCGTTTTACAAGGATTTTGTCAATAAAAATCTATGAATTTTCCGTTTTTGCTTCCCGCTTTTGACATTTTTTTGATTTTTCAAAAACTATAATGCTTTTACAGAAGGGACATGGAACATGTATGCGGACGTTTTATTTCTGACCGAATGGATCCGGGATTATCTGATCCTGTATGCCGTGAGCAAACTGGTACACAGACCTGTGTCCGCCCGCAGACTCCTTTGCGGTGCAGCTGCCGGTGCGGTATGTTCCACCGCCGCCGCGTTCCTTCTGCCGGCAGACGCCTTGTTTTTAAATCTGCTGTTCGGCCTTTTTTTATGCGCTGTCATGCTTTTTACGGCTTTCCGGCCGAAGACCGGAACCGTTTTTTTTCATCTGCTGCTCTGCACCTACACCGTAGCCTTTATCCTCGGCGGCATCATTTCCGCCGTCAGCAGCAGGCTTCCCGCAGTGCCGCCCGCGCTGCTGTTTTTTATCGCATGGCTGCTGCTTTCCGCCGGTTTTCCCATTTACCGGCGGCTGAAAAAACGGATCCGCAAATATGCAGACGTCCGCATCCGGATTTCCGAACAGACCAGAACGCTGCGTGCCCTGGTGGACACCGGAAATCTGCTGAGGGATCCCCCAAGCGGTCTGCCTGTTTCCATCATCAACGCCCAGGCGCTTCCGGCGCCGGCATCCGCCTACGATTGTCATGACGTTGCGTTTCACAGTCTGGGCTGTGAAAACGGAACGCTGAAAGTGCTGTACGTCCCGTTTCTGTACATAGAATACAGAGGCAGCGAAACGCTGCTGCAGGATGCGCCGGTGGGCATCAGCCCCTATCCGCTTTCTCCCGCAGATGCATATCAGATGATCGTCAGTCCGGAAATATTTATAAAACAAACGGAGAGAAAACCATGAATGCTGTCAGTCTGAAAAATGTCCTCGGATTTCCCGTCATCAATGCGCTGCAGACTTTTTTTCTGCTGCCCCAGGAGGACGAAATCCATTATATCGGCGGTTCCGACGTGCTGCCCGCACCGCTGGAGCCGGACACGGAAGCCCGGATGATCGAACGTCTGGAAGCGGAAGGCAGTGAAAACGCCAAAAGCACGCTGATCGAACACAATCTCCGCCTCGTCGTCTATATTGCCAGAAAATTCGACAATACCGGCGTGGGCGTGGAAGATCTGATTTCCATCGGCACCATCGGGCTTATCAAATCCATCAATACCTTTAATCCGACCAAAAACATCAAGCTGGCTACCTATGCGTCCCGCTGTATCGAAAATGAAATTCTGATGTACCTGCGCCACAGCCAGAAGACCCGTCTGGAGGTTTCCATTGACGAACCCTTAAACATCGACTGGGACGGCAATGAACTGCTGCTGTCCGATATTCTGGGGACGGACGAAGACGTGATTTCCCGCAATATCGAAGAAGAAACCGAGTACTCCATGCTGCGGGACGCCATCAACTGCCTTTCCGAGCGGGAACGCACCATCATTTCCCTGCGCTTCGGCATCGGCCGGACAGACGGCAGGGATCTGACCCAGAAGGAAGTGGCGGACCTGCTGGGCATTTCCCAGTCCTATATTTCCAGACTGGAAAAGAAAATCATGAAACGTCTGAAAAAAGAGATTCTGCGTCAGGAAAACTGACCCGTAAAAAAACCCGTAAAACTGTTCTGACACAGCCTTACGGGTTTCCTTCGTGTCTTCCGGCATCAACCGCCGAGATAAGCTTTCTTTACTTCTTCACTTTCCATCAGTTCTTTTCCGGTGCCGGTAAGTACGATCCGCCCGTTTTCCAGCACGTAGGCGCGGTCGGAAATCGCCAGGGATTTCCCCGCGTTCTGCTCTACCAGAAGAATCGTGGTTCCGTCCTTTCGAAACGCCTGAATGATCTCGAACACTTCATCCACCAGCAGCGGTGAAAGTCCCATGGAAGGCTCATCCAGCATCAGCAGATCCGGATGCGACATCATTGCCCTGCCCATGGCCAGCATCTGCTGTTCGCCGCCGGACAGCGTACCGGCGATCTGTGTCAGCCGCTCTCCCAGCCGCGGGAACCACTGGCAGATGCGTTCCACGTCTTTTTTGATCTGTTTTTTATCCTTGCTGCTGTAAGCGCCCATCAGCAGGTTGTCCTGGACGGAAAGTTCCTGAAAGACCCGCCGTCCCTCCGGCACCTGTGTCAGGCCCAGCCCGACGATCTTGTGGCAGGGAAGTTTGGTAATGTCCGTTCCGTTATAAATCACCGTGCCCGCCCGTGCGGGAATCAGACCGATGACACTCTGCATAATGGTGGTTTTGCCCGCACCGTTGGCACCGATCAGCGTAACGATTTCTCCCTTGCTGACTTCAAAGCTGATGCCTTTCAGCGCGCGGATCACGCCGTAATAGACTTCCAGATCCTTTACTTCCAATAATGCCATTTTCCTATCCTCCGATATACGCTCTGATGACTTCCGGATCATTCAGCGCCGTTTTCGTATCGCCCTGCGCAAGCACGGTTCCGAAATTCAGAACGGTGATTTCATCGCAAATGCCGGAGACAAATTTCATATCATGCTCGATCAGCAGAATGGTTACTTCGTATTTGTCACGGATAAATTTAATGATATCCATCAGTTCTTTAGTTTCATTGGGATTCATGCCCGCCGCGGGCTCATCCAGCAGCAGCAGCTTGGGATTGGTGGCCAGCGCCCGGGCGATCTCCAGCTTTCTCTGCTTGCCGTAGGGCAGATTGCAGGAAAGATTGTTTCTCTCCTCTTCCAGATCAAAAATGCGCAGGATTTCCTTTGCCTTTTCGCGCATACGGATTTCGGAATCATAATGTCCCGGCATACGGAACATACTTGTAAACGGACTGCAGCGAAATTCCTTCTGATTGTGCAGTCCCACCAGCACATTTCGAATCACGCTCATGTTGCTGAACAGCCGGATATTCTGGAAGGTCCGGGCGATACCCATATGATTGATGGTCTCCTGGCTCTTGCCGTTCAACTCGGTGCCGTCCAGATAAAATTTTCCGGTGGTGGGCTGATATACGCCCGTCAGGATATTAAACACTGTGGTTTTGCCGGCGCCGTTGGGTCCCACCAGTCCATAGAACTGTTTCTTTTTGACTTCCAGATTGACGTTGTCCACCGCTTTCAGACCGCCGAAGGAGATTCCTAAGTTTTCTGTTTTCAGCATAATATCAGACATCTTATTTGCCTCCCTTCTTCGGTTTGGCAGCAGCGCCGTCCTTTTGGGGTTTATCCGGCGTATTGGCCTTGTTCGGCGGCACCTCCACGGACAGCAGATCGTCAATCTTGATTTTCGTCTCGATCCGATTCCATTCGGCGGCGTCGTCTTTGATAACCTCCGGTTTGCGCCGCGAACGGAAAATCAGATCCCAGAGATTCCGGAGATTGAACCTTTCTTTGAAAGGCTTCAGCGCCGGCGCGTTGTTAAACATAACCACCGCAATCAGGATCAGTGCGTAGATCGGCTGCTTGATGCCCGCCAGATCACCGGTCAGCATATTCTGCAGCCAGACATTGATATAGGTAATCAATGACGCCGCAATGATAGAGCCGTTCATGCTGCCCATGCCGCCCAGAACCACCATAACCAGATAGTCGATGGAATAGTTATATGTAAAATAATCCTGCCGGATGATGGAAACGGAATGTCCGTAAATCACCCCTGCCACCCCTGCGAAAAACGCGGCGATGGTGAATACAAACAGCTTATAATAGGTAACATTAATGCCCATGGCCTTTGCCGCGATTTCATTATCACGAATTGCCGTAATGGCGCGGCCGTGCTTGCTGCGGATCAGATTCTGGCAGACCATCAGGACAAACAGTACGACGATGAAAGCGACGATAAACAGCGAATGCGCATCATAAGGCTTTGTACTGAGTCCCATGGCGCCGCCGAAAGCATCCCATCCGTTGAAAATATTCCGCACGATTTCACCAAAGGCAAGGGTCACAATGGCCAGATAATCCCCCCGCAGCCGCAGCGCCGGAAGTCCCACAATAAAGCCGAAAACGGCAGCTGTGGCGCCGCCGATGAGCATCGCGATGATCAGCACCAGCAGATCGCTGGCAATGCTCTTGTGCAGCAGATTTGCGCAGAAACAGCCCACATAGGCGCCGACGCACATAAACCCTGCGTGGCCTAAGGACAGTTCTCCCAGAAATCCGACGACCAGATTCAGCGAAACCGCCAGGATAATACAATAGGCGATCCTGGAAAGAATACCGACGGTGGAACGTCCCAGCATTCCCCCCGCGTCCAGACCGATCATGGCAATCAGAAACACCGCGATCACAAAATAATTCAGACTTTTTTTCAGTTTAAAGGATTGTTTGATATTTTTCAGATACTGTTTCATCAGACCTTCACCCTCCTCTTCTTGCCGAGGATGCCGATAGGACGAATCAGCAGCATCAAAATCAGGATTCCGAACTCAATGGCCAGGGTATACTGTCCCAGTCCCGGAACCGTTTTACAGACATTTTCAATCAGTCCCAGCAGCAGACCGCCGATCACCGCACCGGGAATGGAACCGATGCCGCCGATGACTGCCGCGGCAAATGCCTTAATGCCGGGCATGGATCCTAACTTCGGATCCACAGACGGGATCGAAAACAGATAAAACAGGCTGGCAAAGGCCGCCAGCGCGGAACCGATGGCAAAGGTCAGCATGATGATCCGATTCACATTGACGCCCATCAGCTGCGCCGCGCCATTATCTTCGGACACGGCCAGCATTGCGCGGCCCGTGCGCGTATATTTGACAAACAGCGTAAGCGCAAGCATCAGAATCAGTCCCAGGATCAGGGTAATAATTGTACCCACACTGATGGATGTACCGAACAGGCGAATCGTTCCCAGATTCGGCAGAGTGATGGGCAGCGCCTTCGCGCCAAAGGCCATCTGGGCAATTCCCTGCAGAAAATAGCTGACGCCAATGGCCGTAATCAGTACCGCCAGCGGAGAAGCGCCCCGCAGCGGCCGGTAAGCCAGACCTTCCGTAATGACACCCATCAGCGTACATATCAGAATAGAAAACACAATGGAGCCCAGAATGGAAACCACCGGATTGTCGCTGATCCCCACTGCAAAATAAATGGCATAAGCACCCACCATGATGATATCACCGTGGGCAAAATTCAGCATACGCGCAATGCCGTACACCATCGTATAGCCCAGAGCAATCAGTGCATAGATCGCACCCAGGCTCAGGCCGTTAATCAAGCCGCTTACTATGTTCATGTGCTTCTCCCTTCGTTTCCTGCACTCTGCAGCGCTTTTTGCGGGCAGATTCGCATCGATATGCAAAGAGCAGAACCTTAAAAACCCTTCATGCGCCTTGCATATCGGCACGAATTACGCATACGGCCGAAAGGAATTTTCCGGCCGTATGCGGTAAAAGTGTATGAAATTTCAATTCGTTTTTAGTTGCTCAGTTCAACAATAACAGGAACCTTCGTGCAGGCGCCGCTTGCATCCCAGGTCATTTCACCGGTCAGTCCGTCATAGGAGAAGGAATCATCGGTAATCGCTTCTACGATCTTATCGCAGAGATCGCTGGCGGAAATCTTCACATCGTCTACGCCAGCTGCGTCCATGGCAAGATAGATCGCGTAAACCGCGTCATATCCGTCTGCAGCAAACTGATCCGGCTTCTCGCCGTAAGCATCCTCATATTTGGAAACAAATGCCGCAACCTTTTCATCCGTGCTATTGACATCAAAGGGGGTGATGTAACGAATGCGGTTGGTCACTGTGGAATCGATCTGCTCCGCAACGCCGTCCAGTCCGTCACAGCCGAAAATTTCAGCAGCCACGCCCTTGGAGGCACATGCCTTGGCAATCAGGCCTGCTTCCGTATAGTAAATCGGAAGGAAAATAACGTCACAGTCTTTCAGCGTATCTACCTGGCTGGAGAAATCTCTCTTGTTGTCCGCGTCAAACGTACAAACCGTATACTCTGTGCCCAGATTCTTCATTTCTTCATCAAATGCTTCCCAGATACCGGTGGAATAGGTATCGCTGGTATCATAGATACATCCGATCTTCTCAAAGTTCTCAGACAGTTCCTCTGCAGCCAGCGTACCCTGATCGGGATCGCCGAAGCAGACACGGAACGCATTGGATCTGTTTTCAATAACGCTGGCCGCCGATGCGGAAGGCGTGATGAAGAACAGGTTGTCTTCTGCCGCCTTGGAAGCAAAAGCTTCACAGGATGCGGAAGTTACGCTGCCGATGGAAACCTGCATACCGTCGTCATACAGAGAATCATATCCTGTGGAGGCGTCGGCTGCGGTTGCCTTGTCATCCTTCATTTCATAAGTAAACTCCACGCCGTTCAGACCGCCGGCTTCATTGATTTCATCTACCGCGATCTGCGCGCCTCTGTTGACGGAAACGCCGTAGGACATTGCGTCGCCGGTCAAAGGACCTGTCGCGCCGATAAAGTAGGCGCTCTTTTTACTTTCGCCTTTTCCGCAGCCTGTCAGACAGGATACTGCCAGAACCGCAGCAAGTGCAAATGCCATGATCTTTTTCATGTTTTTCATGTTGCTACCTCTTTTCCTTTTTTTCATATGAAACATAAAACGGCTCCACCCAAAATCAGTAAAGCCGTTTTTACATTTTTCAATCCTACAAATCTGGCTGCCAATTTGTTTTGAATTATAAAATCTAAACAAAAAGATGTCAACCATTTTATGCTGCCGGCGCCGATATTTCATCCATTCCCGGCGTTTCCGGCTGCGAATCCTCCGTTTCCGGCGCCTCTGTTTCCGGGGCTTTCGTTTCCGGCGTTTCCGTTTCCAGAGTCTCCGTTCCCGGTGCTTCTGTTTCCGGAGTCTCCGTTGCCGGTGCTTCCGTCACAACCGGAAATTCATAGGTATCCTCATTTTCCGCCGGAATCAGCTTCGCTACATACTGTAAAATCATCAGCGCGTCCTTACTGTCCACCGCGCCGTCCCGATTTACATCTGCTTCTTCCAGCGCCCTGCCTTCCAGCATTTCCAGATGCGCCGCATGTTTTAAGACCGCCAGCGCATCAGCAGAAGTCACAAAACCGTCGGCATCCAGATCCGCCTTGTAAAACCGTTCCGGTTCTTCCGTAATTTCCGGCGTCGGTTCCGGGGTAATGGTTTCCGAAGCTTTGTAGTATGCGAAATAATCTTCAACCGCAAATGTAATGGCATTGGCAATCCGTTTTCTGCAGGTTTCATCCGCCAGCTTCGCCCGGTCCTCAGCATTGCTGTGGAAGGCGGTTTCAATCAGCGCGCCCGGAATGTTATGCTCCCGGATCATGTAAAAATCATTGAGGGCCAGTCCCCGGTTGCGGAATCCGCCTGCTTCTGACACCGCCTCTCCAAGCCAGGTCGCCAGATTGATTTTTCGCTGTTCATTGGAATAATTCGTATAGTAATTCTGGGAATCCGCAAAGCTGTTGCTCATATAATAAACCGTGGTTCCACTGGCAGTGCCGGTTTCGTCCGCATTGGAATGAATGGAAATGAACAGCATATTTTCGTAGACTTCCGGGGTATTTTCATACTCGAACACCCGCCGCAGCACATCCTTGATGGGACTGCTCATGGAATACGGCGTATTATAATACAGCGTATCCCTCGAATGATCGTCGATCACCGTCTGCAGTTCTGCCTGCAGGCCGGTAATCTCATCGAGGTTTTTCTGTGCGTCGGCATTGCCGCTTTCCAGCTGTGCCAGATATTTTTTCACAACCTCATCCAGCGCCAGATTATTTGCATAGGACATTCTGGCATAAGTATATACGTCATTTTCCGTGGATCTTGTCAGATATACGACGGCGCCGCGGTTTTCCAGATTCTGTTTGACAAAAAGTACCTCCGCAAGGGCAAATTCCGATTCCAGATACCCTTCCGCCCCGCCGGAATTTTCAATCCCGTGTCCGGCGTCTAAAATCACGGTTTTCCCTTTCAGCGTATCCGCCTGGGCCAGAGGGTAGCCGTCATATTTGTCCGCCGCAAACACACAGACCGACATTGTGCCGCAAAGCAGCGCCACACAAAGCAGTGCTGCAGCAATCCGTTTCATTCTGACTTTCATAATCCTTCCTCCTTAGGGCAGCGGCTTATCCTTCCTGGTGCGTTCCATCTCCCCGGCGCATCCCAAGAGCTTCCAGCCGGGCTTCCGAACGGGAAATCGCCGCCTGGGCCAGCACAAATTCCCGGTGCATCATCTCATCCTTGTGGGCCAGCCGGGCCTTCAGCCGCTCAATGGTTTCCAGCGCCACCTTTTCGTCAATATCCTCCTGCCAGTTAAAATCCGCAACGATCATACTGGCTGTATTGTCCTTCACCGTCAGAATGCCTGCGCCGATGGCAGCGATTTTTTCGCTTCTGTCCGCACAGACGATTCGAACCGGCCCGTTGGAAAGGCCGATCACACAGTCGGATTTCATGGGCTGGATTCCAAAGCTGCCGTCGTCGGATTCCGCGGTCAGTGAACGAATCTCGTCATCAAATACAATGCCGTCCGGAATATCAATGATCAGCTTCATGGTCTGCATGCGCTTCACCTCTCATTTTGGCGGCTTTTTCTTTTGCTTCATCGAAATCGCCCACCATAAACAGCGCGGCTTCCGGCATATCATCCGCTTCACCGTTCATAATGGCCTCGAAGCCTTCAATGGTCTTGTCAATCGATACCCGGCGTCCGGGGTTTCCGGTAAATACTTCCGCAGCATAGCAGGGCTGCGAAAGGAAACGCTGAATCTTTCTGGCCCGGTTGACAATGATCTTGTCCTCCGGCGCCAGCTCATCGATGCCCAGAATCGCAATAATATCATTGAGCTCCTGATATCTGGTCAGGATCCGGATCACACCCTGCGCCGTATCATAATGCCGCTGTCCCACAATCTCCGGATCCAGAATCCTTGATGTGGACTGCAGCGGATCGATGGCCGGATAAATGCCGATTTCCGAAATGGCTCGGGAAAGCACCGTCGTAGCATCCAGGTGTGAGAAAATGGTGGCAGGCGCGGGATCCGACAGATCGTCCGCCGGAACATACACCGCCTGCACCGAAGTAATCGACCCGTTCTTGGTCGATGTAATTCGTTCCTGTATGGTACCCAGCTCATTGGCCAGGGTGGGCTGATAGCCCACGGCGGAAGGCATTCTGCCCAGCAGCGAGGAAATCTCGCTGCCCGCCTGTACAAAACGGTAAATATTATCAATAAACAACAGGACATCCTGATGATAAGTGTCTCTGAAATTCTCCGCCAGGGTCAGCGCGGTCATGGCCACACGCATACGGGAACCGGGCGGTTCATTCATCTGTCCAAACACCAGCGCAGTATGATCGATAACGCCGCTGGTCTGCATATCCTGCATCAGGTCGTTGCCCTCTCTGCTTCGTTCACCGACGCCCGCAAAAATACTGTAGCCTCCGCTGCCCTGGGCAATGGAACGAATCAGTTCCATGATCAGTACCGTTTTGCCGACGCCTGCGCCGCCAAACAGACCGATCTTGCCGCCTTTGACATAGGGTGTCAGAAGATCGATGACCTTAATGCCGGTATACAAAATCTCGATGGAAGGATTCTGCATGGCATAGGGCGGCGCTGCCGCATGAATGCTCATTTTATTTTCTGCGGGAATCTCCCCCAATCCGTCGATGGGCTCCCCCAGCACGTTCATGGTCCGGCCCAGCACCGTTTTTCCCACCGGTACCCGGACAGGCGCTCCCGTATCGATGACGCGCATGCCGAAGCGCATGCCTTCCACCGCTTTCAGAGCGATGCAGCGCACGGTGCCGTTTTCCAGCTGCAGCGACACCTCCAGCGGGCAGTGAAAATCTTCTTCCTCTACATAAAGCAGTGTATGAATCGGCGGCATGATCTGAAACTGCACATCAATGACCGTCCCCAAAATCCTTATGATCTTACCGATATTTTCTGAACGTATCATACATCTCCTCCAATGGCCATGGACCCCGACGCAATCTCCGTAATCTCCTGCGTGATTTTTTCCTGTCTGGCCTGATTGGCCTTCTTCCGCAGCAGAAACAGCATTTCGTCGGCATTTCTGGTGGCGGACTCCATCGCCCGCATCCGCACGCTGTGCTCCGCCGCATAGGACTGCACCACAGCATGGTAAATCCGACCCATAAGATAAATATTCAGCGTATGGGAAAGCACGCTTTCCGGTGAAGGAAGCAGCTCCGCCTCCTCCGGAACCAGCAGCGGCCGCTGATCTTCATAATCCTCCGCAATCAGCGGCAGCAGCCGGCGCACCACCGGTTTATGCTGAAATACAGACTCCATCCGGGTATATACCAGATAGAAATCTGTAATGCTTCTGTCTTCGATTTCATCAAACAGCGTCTGCGCGGCATATCTGGCGCCTCTCTTTGAGATCTGCCTGAACTGCTCCTTAAACTCCGGATTGACGTTGTAGTGCTTCTGTCGGAAATACTCGTCGCCCACATTTCCCACCACGTAAAGCAGCGAAGGCTTCCTTGCCTTCATGGCTTCTTCTGCCAGCGCCAGCACCTCCGTATTGTAGCTTCCTGCCAGTCCCTGATCGGAGGTAATGACAATATATCCGTACTTTCGTTCCTGCTGCCGGTGAAACACGGGCAGATCTTTGCACGCCGGATGCTGCATCAGCAGTTTGAGCACCGGATAAATGCCGGTCATATAAGTTTTGTTATCCTCGTAGAGCTTCAGCGCCTTGCGCATTTTGGAAGACGAGGTCAGATACATCGCGTTGGTAATCTGTCTTGTCTGCTGTATCGATTGAATATGTCTTTCCAGTTCTGCCAGCTCCGACATGTGCCCGCCTCCTTTTTCAATTCGTCGGCAGCCTTACTGCGTTTTTGCATTCTCGCGTCCCGCCATAAATTCCTGAAACGCCCGCGTAATCAGTTCCGCCGATTTATCGTCAATGGTCTTGCTGTTTAATATTGCACGTTCCACGCGGCGATACTGCATATGCATAAACCGCAGGAAATCCACCTTCAGTTCCGCGATTTCCTCCGGCGGCAGATCCGGCACCAGCCGGTTTACAAACACATACAGCAATATCGCTTCCTGATACATGGTATATGGCGCATGCTGCGGCTGCTTCAGCAGTTCCACGAACTGCCGTCCGCGCTTTAACAGCGCCTGGGTCTCGCTGTCGAGACCGGTGCCGAACCGGGCAAATACTTCCTTTTCCCTGTACTGCGCCAGTTCCAGACGCAGCTGTCCGGAAAAACTCCGGATGGCTTTGGTCTGCGCCGCTCCGCCTACACGGGATACGGACAGCCCCACGCTGACCGCCGGCTTGACGCCGGAATGGAACAGATTGCTCTGCAGGAAAATCTGTCCGTCGGTAATGGAAATGACGTTGGTGGGAATATAAGCCGAAATATCCCCGTCCAGCGTTTCAATGATGGGAATGGCGGTCATGGTGCCGCCTCCCAGCTTTTCACTCAAGCAGGCGCTACGTTCCAACAGTCTGGAGTGGAGATAAAAGACATCCCCGGGATATGCCTCACGGCCGGGCGGACGCTTCAACAGCAGGGAAATCGTCCGGTACGCCACAGCGTGCTTGGACAGATCGTCATAAACAATCAGCACATCCCTTCCGCTGTACATAAACTCCTCTGCAATGGCGCAGCCCGCGTAGGGCGCGATATACTGCATCGGTGTCGGCGCCGCAGCTGTGGCACTGACCACAACGGTATACTCCATGGCGCCGGTGCTTTTCAGCAGCTGCACCATCTGCGCCACCGTGGAGGCCTTCTGGCCGATAGCCACATACACGCAGAGAACATTTTTCCCTTTTTGATTGATAATGGTATCGATGGCAATGGTGGTTTTCCCCAACTGACGGTCTCCGATAATCAGCTGCCGCTGGCCCCTGCCCAGAGGAATCATGGCATCGATGGCCAGGCATCCAGTTTCCAAGGGAACGGACACCGGCTTTCTGTCGATAATCGGCGCCGCATTTGCCTCAATGGGTCTCGTCTTCGCGAAATGGATCGTGCCCTCTTCATCCAGAGGTCTGCCCAGCGGATCCACGACCCTGCCCAGCATACACTCTCCCACAGGCACCTCCAGCGCTTTGCCGGTGCCGAATACCGCCTGCCCTTCCTCGATCAGCCCCTCGTCGCCGATCAGAATACATTCCGTCCGGTCTTCCCGCAGATTCATGGCAATGCCGAAGCAATGGCTGTGGAACTCGATCAGTTCGTAATAGCGGCGGTCCTTCATGCCCTTAATCACGGCAATGCCGTCGCCTACCGATACCACCGTACCCTTCTTTTCGGGCGGCGCATCACTGATGGTCTGCCACAGCTGCGTCAGATAATCCCCCAGCTCATAAACCACCTTACCGTCCTGCAGCACATCGGAAGCATCCACGGCATTGGACAGCTTTTCAAAAGCCGTATCCATGCCCATGTCATAGATATTGCCGCCGATCCGGACGCGGAACCCGCCGATGAGTTCCTCATCGATGACCTCCTGCAGAACCACCTTTGCCCCGTACTTTTCTGAAAAAAAGGCTTCCAGTTTCGCAACATTTTCCGGAGCCATGGGCTTTGCGCAAATCAGTACGCCTTTCATTGTCATACTCAAAGCCCTCCCTTACTGCTCCTCGGTCTCGCCGGACTGGGCATGTATAAATTCTTCCACAAACTTGTCTTCGTCTGCCTGGGAGACCTCTTTCTGCACAATATTTTTGGCCATGGCAATGGCGGAATCAATGATCTTCTCCTGCTGGTAGCGCATCTCATTTTTCACCATATTATCCGCTTCCGCAAGCCTCCGGCTGCTTTCTTCCTTCGCCTTGCGCTGGGCAGTCTCAATGATAATGGCCGCCTGCTCGTCCGCCTGCTTTTTCTGCTCCACGCTGTAAGCGGCCGCCTGCTGCTTCGCATCGCTCATGAGCTGCTCTTTGTTCTGTTCAAAGGCATCCAGCGCCTTCTGCCTCTCATCCAGCTGCTTTCTTTCGTCTTCAAAGCCCTCCCGGCGCTTGTTCATAAACTGCGCCACCGGCTTGTAGACCAGAAAACGGCAGGCCACCACCAGAATGATCAGATTGATCAGATGAAAAATAATATCCTTCGCATTAAATAATTCACTCATCCCAATGCACTCCCGCTATTTCATGATGATCAGCAAAATGGCGATAACAAAACCGTAAATTGCCGTAGACTCGGAAAGCACCAGTCCGATCAGCAGCGTCGAACGGATATTGGAAGTGGATTCCGGCTGACGCGCGATAGACTCTGCTGCCTTTCCGGTAGCCAGTGTCATACCAAAACCTACCAATGCTCCCGCTGCTACTGCGATTGCCGCTGCAATTGCCTGTGTCATAATGTTTCTCCTTTCTTCCGTTTCTGTGTACGGAACAAACCTGTTATTCAATGTTTTCTTCTATGAAAGATAAGGTCAGCGTGATAAAAATATATCCCTGGATGACCATATGGATAATGGAAAAATAAACGGAAACCGCCGCCGGAAGCAGGATCGGAATGGCGCCGTAAAGCAAGCTCATAACGATGGTGCCCGCCAGGACGTTGCCAAACAGACGGCAGCCCATGGATACCGGAATGAAACAGTCCGTAATCACCTTGATGGGATTGGCCAGCGCCTTCATCCGGCCTTTGAATCCCTTGATCCGCAGCGCGTACCAGTTGATCCAGAAAAATGTAAACAATCCCATCGCAAAGGTCGTAGACAGCGACGATGTCACCGGTTCGATTCCGATCAGTTCCAGTATAGAATTTGCCCCAATGAACAGAATCAGCACCAGCACATAGGGGACGATGTATCCCGCCTGCTTTTCCGGTATATTGGCCTTCGCCGATTTTTCTGCCCATCCTACCACGGTTTCGATTGCATTCTGCCATGCGCCGGGCACTTCCTTGAACCGCCGCACGCTGATCCGGATCACCACCATAAACAGGATCAGCACCAGCGTCACAATCCAGCCGAGGGGAACCGCACAGGTCAGCTTTATGCCAAAGAAATCAAAATCCGGCATAACAAGGGAAAAATCTTCCATTTTTTAAGCACCTCCGTGGTCATTTTTCCTGTCATTATAGCACTGTAAAATTTGAAATACAAGGCGAAATTCCACTGAAAAAATATCCATTTTTCACCGGAAAATCCGCTTTATGATCAGCGGGGCGCCGCAAAGGCGCAAAAAAAGAAGAACCGTATATGCATTCCCGGTCCTTCTTTTCATTTCACCTTTCTTTTTTACAGCGCACGCAAGGCGTTTTTCATTTCCCGGACATAAGCGCCCACCGGTTCCGCCGCGTCTTTGCCGTAAGCGGCAATCTGTTTGATAATGGCGGAACCCACAATGGCGCCATCCGAATAAGAGGCCATTTTTGCCGCCTGTTCCGGAGTGGAAATGCCGAATCCCACCGCGCAGGGGGTATCCGTATTCTCCCGTATGATCTTCACCATCGACGCGATATCCGTCTTAATCTCACTTCTGGTACCTGTAACACCCAGGCTTGATACAATATAGATAAAGCCGGTGGCCTCTTTCGCGATCATGGCGATCCGGTTTCTGGACGTGGGGGCGATCATGGAAATCAGATCCACATCGTGGGCGTCGCAGACGTCCTGAAACTCTCCTTTTTCCTCAAAGGGCAGGTCCGGCAGGATCAGCCCGTCGATGCCAATCTCTTCGCAGGTGCCGATGAAACGCTCTGCGCCATAGGAAAATACCACATTGGCATAGGTCATAAATACCATGGGGATAGTCACATCTCTCCGCAGGTCCCGCACCAGATCGAAAATGCGGTCCGTGGTCACGCCTCCGGCCAGCGCCCGGATATTGGCCTCCTGAATCACCGGGCCCTCCGCCGTCGGATCGGAAAAGGGAATCCCCAGTTCAATCAGATCCGCACCGTTTTCCGCTGCGGCACGCACCACCTTCGCCGTGGTTTCCAGATCCGGATCTCCGCAGGTAATAAAGGGGATAAACGCCTTTTGATTTTCAAATGCCAATCTGATCTTACTCATTGATATCCTCTCCTCTGTATCTTGCAATCGCCGCGCAGTCCTTGTCGCCGCGGCCTGAAATGGTGATAACAAAAATCTGATCCCTGCCTGCCCTGGGCGCCGCCGTCATGGCATACGCTACTGCATGGGCAGATTCGATGGCCGGGATGATACCCTCCGTCCTGGACAGATATTCAAAAGCTTCCACGGCTTCATCGTCGGTAATGGGCACATATTCCGCCCGCCCCGTGTCATGCAGCCATGCATGTTCAGGTCCGACCCCCGGGTAATCCAGTCCTGCCGAAATGGAATACACCGGCGCGATCTGGCCGAACTCGTCCTGACAGAAATAGGACTTCATTCCATGGAAAATACCCACCCGCCCGGTATTGACGGTTGCCGCCGTCTCAAAAGTATCGATGCCCCGGCCTGCGGCTTCACAGCCGATCAGGCGTACCTGCGGATCATTGATAAAGTGATAGAAACTGCCGATGGAATTGGAGCCGCCGCCCACACAGGCGATGACCGCATCCGGCAGCCTGCCTTCTTTTTCCAGCATCTGCGCTTTGATTTCCCGGGAAATCACCGACTGAAAATCCCGTACAATCGTGGGGAAAGGATGGGGTCCCATGACAGAGCCCAGGCAGTAATGGGTGTCCGCAATACGGCTGCTCCATTCCCGCATAGCTTCCGAAACAGCATCCTTTAAGGTAGCCGTCCCGGTCTTCACCGGAACCACGTCCGCCCCCAGCAGCTTCATGCGATAAACATTCAGCGCCTGGCGTTTTGTGTCTTCTTCTCCCATAAAGACCACGCACTCCATATCCAGCAGCGCCGCGGCCGTAGCGGTGGCAACGCCGTGCTGGCCTGCGCCGGTTTCCGCGATCAGACGGGTCTTTCCCATTTTTTTCGCCAGCAGCGCCTGTCCCAGCACATTATTGATCTTATGGGATCCTGTATGGTTTAAATCCTCCCGCTTGAGATAAATCTTCGCGCCCCCCAGATCTTCCGTCATTTTTTTCGCAAAGTACAGACCGGAAGGACGGCCGGCGTACTCATTGAGCAGGGCGGTCAGTTCCTTTTGAAATGCGGGATCATCCTTAAAATGCGTATATGCTTCATCCAGTTCAATCCCTGCGTTCATCAGCGTTTCCGGGATATATTGCCCGCCGTATATGCCAAAACGGCCTTTTGCATTATCCATTGTCTTCTCCTTCTTTCTCAATATCGATTCGGGCGTCAAAAGTGATTACGGATTGTTACGCTGCTTCGCAGCCCTCAGAATCGGAATTTCGTTTTTGATCAGTGTCATAGTATGTTCACCCCTTCTTCCGAAACAGTTTATCGGATTTTCCCGGAAAGGTCAAATCCTTTTCATGGATTCCGGCATAAAAATAAGCCGGGGCGAAAAAAAGGTTCAGACAAAGCCCTTCGCTTCATCTGAACCCATTGTATTTATTCTATGCCATAGCGCCTGTATATCCTTCAACCGGGAATCTGTCGATCAGCTTTGCGGCTTTCTGAAGGATCAGAAGCGCATCGTTGGCATCCACTGTGTTGTCTCCGTCTACATCCGCCAGGAGTTCCGCTTCGGGGGTTGCATTGGAAAGCCTTGCTGCGATTCTCAAAACAAGCAGTGCATCATTCGCATCAACGTTTCCGTTTCCATCTGCATCACCGCCAGTGATTCGGTATATTTTTTTTATATTGTATTCTCCTGTTTCGGTATCTATGGTGATAAAATTAAACGCAGTATTACAGTAAGAATAGAAAACAACGTCTGAACCTTCCACAATGGGATGGCAGCACGCATTTCCATTTAAAGTATATTCCCGGCTGACGATTTCACCATTGCCGTCTGCAAACACATAGTGCGTTATGATGTCGGAAATGGCACCGTTTTCTGATACAGAAACTCTATTTTCATCCCAGGATTGCATCCACATGATTATAAAACGGTCATCATTTATCTTTGTGATAGTGGCGTTATAAATATATTGTCCATTTTTATCATGTTCTTCCGTTATCCATTTTAAGGAAGTCGCTTCCGAGGCTTTGTTATGCACCGGCCTTGTAATCGTTGCCCAGCTGCCATGGTCTTCATATAATGTAGTATTTTCTTTTGTCATAACTGCTTTCGGAGTAACTGTTAAATAAAGATTCTGCGGAAGGTATCCAACTCCATCATCCGCATATCGTGATTGGTCGATACTGGTTCCAATCGTCAATACACTATCATCTGATAATGCCAATCCGGCTGGCGAAGCATAGGTAGGAATCGCCCATGCTGAAGTTTTGTCTCCGCCGTAATCCAGAACACTGTGTCTGCTTTCAAATTCAGGCGAGTCCGGATTCCAGTTTTCTTTCAGATCAGTCCAATCGAGTTTTGTTACGGTAGTGCATCTGTCGCCATCACTTTCTTCTAATAAGTATAGTCCGGATTCGTCACTTGCAAGATATTTTTGAAAAGAATGCCAGAAATCGCCAAAAATAAATTCACCTTCCATTGTTTTCTCATCAACTTTTATCATATAAAGGCCCTGATGACCCTGACCGACAGATGCATCTACATATCCTTCATGTCCGGTCGCAATATAAAGATTTCCGTCATACTCCGTTATGGTCAGGTTGCTCCAATTAAATGGATATCTTGTCTCTGCCTCCCATATCCCTTCTTTATTGCTTATTGATGCCGCAGCTACACGATTTCCGTTGAAATCGTATTTGATTACCCGAATGATTTCTTTATCATTATTTTCTTCAAGATTGTTTTGCCCTTCAATGATATAGAAAGCGTCACTGCTTCTGTAAAAACCGCCAAACAAAGGAAGTTCCATGCCAACTTTATAATATTCCTTTGAAATAATATTAAAATCATTATCATAGTTTTCTATATAAATGGTCCCATTATTAATATTAAAGAATGATCTTGTATATCCATTTTCTGTTTTATCAAATAATTCTTCCGATTCATAGGACTGAGGCGGCGTTGGATTCAAAACAACCGTCCCCTCTGTGTCGGTTTCACCTGCCTGTGCGGCCATGCCGGGATTGCATCCGGCCGCTGCAAGAACAAGTACAAGTAACCATGCTAAAAGATTCTTTTTCATACGCTGTCTCCTTTCTCCCTCGGAACAAGGATTGTATCACTCATATTTTTAGATTATAGCAATCAAAATACTATTGCAAGGATGATTTATAAAAAAGCATCAGATTAAAGAGAAAAGGAGCCTGTAAAACTTATGCTTCTTTCTAAATTGAAAAACCCCTCCGGTCACCGACCGAAGGGGTTCTTGATTTCACACTGTTTTCAGGACAGCTGTCTTCCTTACTCGTCCTTCTTTTCTTCTTCTGCGGCTTCGCCTTCACCTTCAGCAGCCTCGCCTTCAGCTTCCGGCTCCGGAACGGCTGCATTGTGTATAGCCGTTACCGTAACGACAATCGCTTCCGGATCATTTTTGATCGTAATATCCGGATTGGATGCGATGGGCAGATCTTTTACATGAATGGCATCGCCAATCTTCATACTGCCGACGTCGATCTGTACATGATCTACCAGTGCTGCAGGCAGCGCCGTATAGGAAATCTCAGAAAGCTCGATCCGCAGGATACCTTCTGCGATCGCATCGTGATTCTCGATGATAACCTCTGCAACCGACTGTACCTTCTCATCGCTTACCAGCGCCTGAAATTCTATGGAATCGATTCTTCCCTTCAACGGATTGAAGTCTACGTTTTTAATCAGTACGTCGTATTTTTTCCCTTCCACATCCAGCATGATCTGGCTGCCCTTATGATCTGTCTTTAAGAGCTTGTCCACATCCTTCTTTACCATCTTGACAGGAATGGAATCCTTGATCTTTTTCCCGAACAGATTACCTACAACATAACCTTCTCTTCTGACTTTTTTGGCCTTGAACGCCATATCTCTTTTTTCAGCTTTTAAAGTATTCATTTACCTTTTCCTCCAAAATCTGATCCTGATTTTCCTTTTTTAGGTTTCGATCTCTTGCAATATACCCCTTCTGTTTTCCAATGTCAAGCGTTAAGTTGCAAAACCGGCTTTCCCGCATCGGCTGCCTGCACGGCCTGCAGAAACGCTTCCATCTTGCCGGGATCCTTGAACCCTTCCGTTTCGATGCCGGAACTGACGTCCACCGCATAAGGATGATACCGTCGGACGGCCTCCGCCGCAGACGCCGCATCCAGACCGCCGGCCAGAAAATAAGGCCGCTGCATTTTTTCCAGCAGATTCCAGTCAAAACACGCGCCCGTACCGCCGCCGCCGTGATCCAGCAGCACAAAATCCGCGATACATTGCTCCGCCGCCCGGATATCCTCCATAGTATCGATCTGAAAGGCTTTGATGAGCGGCCGGTTTTTCCACGCGCGCAGGCGGCGGATATACGCCTCGTCTTCATTGCCGTGCAGCTGCGCGAGATCGATGATGCCGCGGTCAAAGGCCGCCGCGATTTCCTCCGGCGCCGCGTTTACAAAAACGCCCACCGTTTGGATCTCCTTCGAAAGCTGCCGGCGCAGGATCTCCGCCGTTTCATAGGTAAGGTACCGGCTGCTTTTTTTTGCAAATACAAACCCCGCGTATGCAGGCCGCAGCCGGTTTGCGGCGGCAATATCGCAGGGACGCTTCAGCCCGCAGAATTTAATCTTTGTCATGCCTCGCCCCGCAGTTCCCGCAGTTTCGCAGATTTATCCTTTGCTTTCATCAGGGTTTCTCCTACCAGTACCGCATTCACGCCCATTTCCCGCAGCTGACGGATATCCGCCGCCGAGCGGATGCCGCTTTCCGACACAAACAGTATTTCCGGCGGCACCAGTTCCCGCAGCCTGCGGCTGTTTTCGGTATCTACCGTAAAATCCTTCAGGTTCCGGTTGTTGACGCCGATGATCCGTGCCCCTGCGGCAAGGGCTTTCCGGATTTCCCCACCATCATGAGCCTCTACCAGCGCCGAAATGCCAAGGGTATCGCAGATATCGATATATTCTCTGATCTGCGTTTCTTCCAGCAGCGCGCAGATCAAAAGCACCGCCGAGGCGCCCAGCAGCCGGGCTTCATAAATCATATAGGCGTCCACCGTGAAGTCTTTGCGCAGGCAGGGAATCTTTACCGCAGCCGCAATTTCCTGCAGATACAAATCGCTTCCCAGGAACCATTTTGGTTCCGTCAGCACGGAAATCGCATCGGCCCCTGCCGCCTCGTATTCCCTTGCGATCTGCAGATACGGAAAGTTTTCCGCAATCACCCCTTTGGAAGGGGAGGCTTTTTTACATTCGCAGATCCAGGCGATTTCCGGCGCCGCCAGCGCTTTTTCAAAGGCAAAATCGCCTGCCGGCAGCGCCAGACATTGTTCTTTTAATTCCGCGAGAGATCTGTTTTCTTTTGCCGCCGCTACACGCTTCCTTGCGTGGGCAGCCAGCGCATCCAGAATTGCTTCCATTTCCAGCTCCTCTTACTGCTTGCTTGCCTTGATCAGAGCTTCCAGTTTTTCCATGGCTTTGCCGGAATCGATCAGTTCCGCGGCCAGTCTGACACCGTCTCCTAAAGAGGCTGCCTTCTCGCCGATATAAAGAGCCGTGCCGGCATTCAAAAGCACCGCGTTTCTCTTCGGTCCTTTTTCTCCTTTTAAAATATCTCTGGTCATCTGTGCGTTTTCCGCCGGTGTACCGCCGGTAAGATCCGCTTTTGTACAGCGTTCCATGCCGAACTGCTCCGGCGTGATCGTGTATTTTTTATAATATCCGTTGGCAAATTCACAGACCGCCGTTTCGGCACTTGCAGATATTTCATCCATTTTATCCCGTCCGTAAACCACCATGCCGCGTTTTACGCCCAGTTTCATCAGTACCTGTGCCAGCGGCTCTACCAGCACTTCATCATAGACCCCCAGCAGTTGCCGCTTCGGGCTGGCCGGATTGGTCAGAGGTCCCAGAATATTAAACACCGTCCGGATGCCCAGTTCCTTCCGGATAGGCCCCACATATTTCATTGAGGTATGATATTTCTGTGCGAAAAAAAAGCACATGCCCACATCCTGCAGCAGGCGGATACACTGTTCGGGGCTTTGATCGATATTGACCCCCAAAGCCTCCAGGCAGTCTGCCGTACCGCAGCTGGAGGAAGCCGCCCGGTTTCCGTGTTTGGCTACCTTGATTCCTGCCGCTGCCGCCACAAATGCGGAGGTCGTGGAAATATTGAAGCTGTGGGCGCCGTCGCCGCCGGTGCCTACAATTTCAAACAGATCCATGTCACTTTCCACCTTCAGCGCATGATCCCGCATAGCCGCTGCGCAGCCGGAAATCTCATCGATGGTCTCCGCCTTCGTACTCTTTGTGGACAAAGCGGCAAGGAACGCCGCGTTCTGTACCGCTGTGGTCTCCCCGTTCATGATCTCGTTCATGACGGCATAGGATTCCTCATAACTCAAATCCTGTTTGTCTACGATTTTGATAATCGCCTCACTGATCATTTTACATACCTCCATTTCATCTGATATCACGCAGGAAATTTTCCAGCATGATGCTGCCTTCCGGTGTCATAATGGATTCCGGATGAAACTGTACGCCCCAGACCGGATAAGTTTTGTGCATCACGGCCATGATTTCCCCGTCTTCCGTCAGGGCCACAGGCACCAGCTCCTCCGGCATGGTGTCCGGGTCTGCCGCCAGGGAATGGTACCGTGCCACCAGAACCTTTTCCGGACAGTTTCGAAACAGCGGACAGCGCTGATCCAGCTTCACCCGCGACTGTTTACCGTGCATCAGCTGTTTCGCATAAGTGATTTTCGCGCCAAATGCGGCGCAGATCGCCTGATGACCGAGACAGACGCCTAAAATCGGAATGTCCGTTCCAAGCTTACGTACTATGTCTATGATGATGCCGGCGTCCTCCGGCCGGCCGGGTCCGGGAGAAAGGATGATCCGATCCGGATGCAGCCCACGGATTTCCTCCGTCGTCATTTCATCATTCCGGATGACCCGGATTCCGGGATCAATGGCGCCCACCAGCTGATACAGATTATAAGAAAAGCTATCGTAATTGTCTATCAGTAAAATCATAAGTCCAGCCCCTCCGCCTGTTTCAGCGCACTGATTACGGCAGCCGCCTTGTTCATGCATTCCTCAAATTCCTTTTCCGGCACCGAATCTGCCACAATCCCGGCGCCGCTCCGGACAAAGACCTTTCCGTTCTTCATGTAAGCGATCCGGATGGCGATACAGGTATCCAGATTTCCCGTAAAATCAATATAACCGATAGCGCCGCCGTAAATTCCCCGCTTATTGTTTTCCAGCTGGCCGATCAGCTGACAGGCCCGGATTTTCGGTGCCCCCGATAAGGTGCCCGCCGGCAGCACCGCACGCACTGCATCCAGCGCGTCATAGCGTTCGTCGATTTGGCCGCGTACCGTGGAGCCGATATGCATCACATGGGAATACCGCTCGATGCAGTGATATTTTTCCACTTCCACCGTGCCGAAGCGGCTGATCTTTCCCAGATCGTTTCTGCCCAGATCCACCAGCATATTGTGCTCCGCCAGTTCTTTCTCATCCGCCAGCAGTTCCTTTTCCAGCGCCAGATCTTCTTCCTCCGTTTTGCCCCGGGGCCGGGTGCCGGCCAGCGGGAAAGTATGCAGCACGCCGTTTTCCAGCTTCACCAGCGTTTCCGGCGAAGCGCCGGCCACCTCCACATCGGTTCCCGAGAAATAAAACATATAGGGCGACGGATTCAGCGTCCGAAGCACCCGGTAAGTATTTAACAGACTGCCTTCATAGGGCGCGGACAAACGATTGGAAAGCACAATCTGAAAGATATCCCCTTCCCGGATATAGTGCTTCGCCTGCTCCACCATTTTGCAGTAGTCCTCTTTTTCAAACAGCGGCCGGACCTCTCCCAACAGATGTCCCGCAGGTTCCTGCTTCTTTTCTCCCTGGGAAATCAGCCGGGCCAGTCCTTTCAGATCCTGTATGGCCTGCATGTAAGCCGGCTGCGGATCCTCCAGCGAAATATTCACAATCAGCACAATCTTCTGCCGGAAATTGTCAAAGGCAATGACCTTGTCAAACAGCATCAGATCCACATCTTTAAACGCCTCGCTGTCCTGCGTTTTCACCCGCACCGCAGGTTCGCTGTAAGACAGGAAGTCATAGGAAAAATATCCTACCAGCCCGCCGGTAAAGGACGGCAGATAATCAAATCTCGGACTTTTGTATTCCGCCAGAATCTTCCGAAGATACGACGACGGATCTTCCGTCTGCACCTCAAAGGGCCCTGCCTTCAGCCTGCCGTTGATGCAGGTAATTTCCAGCTTCGGATCAAAGCCAAGAAAGGTGTATCGGCCCCATTTTTCATTTTCCGCCACGGATTCCAGCAGATAACAATGGTCGGAAACCTGTTTCAGCGTTCGCAGCACTTCAATCGGCGTTGTAAAATCCGATAAAATCTCACAGCTCACCGGCAGTACTTTGTACTGTCCCGTCTCCGCGATTTCCTTTACTTTTTGAAAATCGGGCAATACTTGCATATATAAAATCTCCTTATATAACTATAATATGTAACAGCTCACACACTGCATCTGCAGTGGTTTGTCATTTACGGGCCTGCGTATAAAAACAGGAATCCCGGCTGAATCTCAGCCGGGTTCTTTTGATTTTTTGTTAGTTTACTCCAAGGATTCTTCCGATGATACCAATAATCAGAAAAACCGCTATAAAACCGATAACAAGCATTCCCTTTCCGCCGATTTTCTTCAGCAGGCTCTTTTTCTCCTTTTTTTCCTGTTCAGCCATACCTTTCCCTCCTGACCTGAATATTTTATACATATAATTTTAAACTATCTGTTTTTTAATGTCAAACAGTTTTCGCCCGTTTCTGCCGTAAGATTCCCAATCTCCAACAAAATACGGTAATTGTCCTCCGGCAGTGCCAGATGCCGGATCAGCACTTCAAATCCGCAAAATGCATACGACTTCCCGTTATGCATCAGCGGCGTCATCGTATGATCAAAATACGGCCGCGTATCGAAACAGAAGGTCTGCTCCCCCTGCAGCAGGATGCGGACCTTTTTTTTTCCGGGATTGCCGGTAAAAACATACCCCCGGATATAACACCATTCGTCCGCATCCATCTGATCGATCCGGAAGCTGCCCGGTGCCGGCATATCCGGCTTTGGTACATGGGACAGCTTTTTGGCCTTGCTAAGCGGCGGCAGATACCTGGCCGTCACTCCCGCATTGGGATCGCTTTGACTCAAATACGGATGATAGGCGGGATCCGTCCCGCGAAATGCCTTATGTCTTTCAAAAACCCGCTCCCGTTCCTCCAGACAGCGGCGGTATTTTTCCTCATCCGCCGCATCCTCGCCCCGGGCATAGGATTCATAATGAAATGCCACGGCGTCGCTTCTGAGCACATTGCGCCAGCCGTGTTCCAACAGCTTCAGACAGAGATCCACGTCATTGTAAGTGACCTCCATTTCCTCGCTGAACCCGCCGACCGCCGTAAATTTTTCTTTTTCTACGGCCAGCAGCGCGCCGGTCAGAAGCGTCGTATCCGTATCCAGACAATTTTTATAAAAAGGAAGCACCTTCAGATCGTCACAGCCCCGGAACAGATGTGTGGCCCCATGGTGAAAATTAACCACGCCCACGTGCTGGATCCGGGTACTGTCCGGATACAGCAGCTTTGCGCCCACGGCGCCCGTTTCCGGCTGCATCGCCTGTCCCA
>CANRGZ010000013.1 GCA_947630295.1 uncultured Lachnospiraceae bacterium
GGCGATCTGAAAGGCGTGGAAGATAAGCTGGACTATCTGCAGGGCCTGGGGGTGGAGGTGATTTATTTCAACCCCCTGTTTGTATCGCCCTCCAATCATAAATACGACGCCCAGGATTACGATCATATTGACCCGCATCTGGGGCGGATCGTCAATGATTATGAACCGTCGGAGACCGATCCGGAGAAAGACGCCGCTTATATCAAGCGGGTGACGGATCCGGAAAATCTGGCGGCTTCCGACGCGTTTTTTGCCCATCTTGTGCAGATGGCCCACAGAAAGGGCATGAAGGTGATCCTGGACGGCGTGTTCAATCACTGCGGTTCCTTTCATAAATGGATGGACCGGGAAGGCATTTACCACCGGAATAAACGGTATGAAAACGGTGCATTCTGGAGCCGGGAGAGCAAATACCGGGATTATTTTTACTTTGACGACGAAGACAACGCCTACAGCGGCTGGTGGAATCACGACACCCTGCCCAAGCTGCGCTATGAAAAGGGAACTCCGCTGTATGAGGCGATTCTGGATATCGGCAGAAAATGGGTTTCTTCGCCGTTCTGCGCGGACGGCTGGCGGCTGGACGTAGCCGCGGATCTGGGAAACGATATGGAAACCAACCGCATGTTCTGGCGGGATTTCAGAAAAGCAGTGAAGGAGGCCAATCCGGATGCATTGATTCTGGCGGAACATTACGGAGACGCTTCGGGCTGGCTGGACGGCACCATGTGGGACAGCGTGATGAACTATGACGCCTTTATGGAACCGGTATCATGGTTTCTGACCGGCATGGAAAAGCACAGCGACCATTATAATCAGGAACTGAAAAACAATGTGCCCTTTTTCTGGTCACGGATGCAGACGGTTTCCGCAAAGCTGCCGTATGTATCCCTCTGCTCCGCGATGAATGAGCTGTCCAATCACGATCACTCCCGTTTTCTGACCAGAACCAACGGCCGCTGCGGCCGGGTGGCCCAGCTGGGTCCGGAGGCGGCGTCGGCAGGCGTCAATCCTGCGGTGATGCGGGCGGCGGTGGTGATCCTGTTTACATGGATCGGCAACCCAACCATTTATTACGGCGATGAAGCGGGTCTGTGCGGATTTACCGATCCGGACAACCGCAGAAGTTATCCCTGGGGCCGGGAAGACATGCAGATGCTGGCGTTTCACCGGGACATGGGGCAGATTTATCATGCATACCCCATGCTGCGGATGGCGTCCCTGACCCGGCTGGCCTGCGACAACGATCTGCTGCTGGCATATTCCCGGTTTACCGACGACGAACAGATGATCGTCATCATCAACAATACGGAAGAAGTCATCAGTTCCAGTATCCTGCTCTGGCAGGCGGGCATTTTGGGAGATACCAGCCTGCAGCGGCTGCTTTGCTCCTATGAGACGGGATACGATAAGCTGCAGCCGGAATACAAGGTGACGGACGGCGCCTTTGATATCCGGATTTCATCCCATTCCACGGTACTGTTTTATCACAGAAATGAGGCGGCGGTATGGACAAAAGAACAGGAGAAATCCTGAAACGGCTGGACGAAAAATATACCAGAGAATATAAATGTTATCTCGACCATGACAGTGCGTGGCAGCTGTTGATTGCCACGATTTTAAGCGCCCAGTGTACGGATGCCCGGGTCAATCTGGTGACAAAGGATCTGTTCCGGAAATATCCCACGATTGCGGCCTTTGCGGCGGCAGACCTTAAAGAACTGGAACAGGATATTCATTCTACGGGCTTTTATCATCACAAAGCGAAAAATATCATTGCCTGCTGTCAGTCCCTGCTTTCCGATTTCGGCGGGCGGGTGCCCGATACCCTGGAGGAACTGACCTCACTGGCGGGGGTGGGCAGAAAGACCGCAAACGTGATTCTCGGCAACGTGTACAACAAACCCAGCATCGTGGTGGATACCCATGTAAAACGGATTTCGAAGAAGCTGGGGCTTACCACTCAGGACGATCCGGAAAAGGCGGAGTACGAGCTGATGCGGGTGCTGCCCGAGGATCACTGGATTTTATATAACATACAGATCATTACTTTCGGACGGAGCATCTGCTTCGCCAGAAATCCGAAATGCGAAGAATGTTTTCTGCAGGAATACTGCCTTGCCTATGCAAAGGAACATTTGGTATCGAATAAAGGAGGAAAAGCAGATGCGAATGAACAGTAAAACACAGAAAACCATTGCGGCGGTCATTGTGATCGTGCTGGTGGTGGCGATGGCGGTTATCCCCATTCTGGGTTATCTGGTCCGATGAAAAAGCAGCGCAGCAAACCACCCGCAGGCGGAATGCCTTCCGACGACTTGGCAGGGGCGCCCTGTAAGGGCGCGCGTGCCGCTGCCTTAATAGAGTGCGGGGACGCCATTTTGGTGGCAGGATATGCGGGACTTTTGGGCACCGCCATCATTGCGGGGCAAAAGGCAGAGGTGCTGAAAAAACGCTACCGGGCTTCTTTTGTCAAAGCCGCCGGAGACTGTTTTGTGCAGGCAGCGCCGCTGCCGGACTTTCTTTGGGATGCGGAAGTCAGCCTGTGGTCGGCGCCGGCGGAAGAAGGCGGCGTATACCGGGCGCTCTGGACGCTGATGGAGCCGCTGCCCTTCGGATTTACGGTGGAACTGCTGGATATACCGCTGCGAACGGAAACGATTGAACTGTGCAATACCTTCGATCTGAATCCTTATGAGCTGCTGTCGGGAAAATGTATGGCGCTGATCTGCCGCAGGCCGCAGCAGGTGCTGCGCCGCCTGCAGGAAGCAGGCTGCATCGCAGCTATCGTAGGAGAAGTCACGGAGGGAAATGAAAAACGGGTGAATTACAAAGGCGGCAGCCTGCATTTACGGCCTTCGGGCCAGGATGCGATAGAACTCTTTAAGGAAAGGGAAGGATTGGAGCATGGAATTGAGAGAGAAGATATTAACATATATTGAGAAGCATGCAAAGGTGGACGCGGCGGATCTGGCCGCCATGCTGGGCGTGGATGAAGTGACCTTGGCCAATGAAATCGGCGCCATGGAAAAAGAACGGATCATCTGCGGTTATCATACCATGATCGACTGGTCCCGCACCAAAGAGGAAAAGGTGACGGCGCTGATCGAAGTGCGGGTGACGCCCCAGCGGGGCCTGGGATTCGACAACGTGGCGGAACGGATTTACCGTTATCCCGAAGTTTTGGCGGTCTATCTGATTTCCGGGTCCTATGATCTGATGGTTATTCTGGAAGGCAAAAGCCTGAAAGAAGTGGCGCAGTTTGTCAACGATAAGCTGGCGTCTTTAGATACCGTGCTGAGTACGGCGACCCATTTCATTCTGAAAAAATACAAGGATCACGGCACTGTGCTGGGCAAAGAAGTGAAATATGAAAGGATCAAAGTAACGCCATGACAGACCCCACCAATCACATCATAAAGGAAATCAAACCTTCCGGCATTCGTAAGTTTTTCGATCTGGTGAATCAGATGGACGATGCGATTTCACTGGGCGTGGGCGAGCCGGATTTTGTTACGCCCTGGAAGATCATCGACGAGGGCATTTATTCTCTGGAAAAGGGACGTACATATTATACCTCCAACGCCGGCCTGGCAGAGCTGAAAAGTGAGATCGTCAAATTTCTGGACCGGAGATACGGCCTGCACTATGACGACAAAAATGAAGTCTTCGTCACGGTGGGCGGCAGTGAGGCCATTGATCTGGCTATGCGCGTGCTGCTGGAGCCCGGCGACGAAGTGCTGGTGCCCCAGCCCAGTTTTGTGTCCTACGTTCCCTGCGCTGCCATGGCTTACGGGATTCCGGTGCCGATTGCGCTGCAGGCGGAGGATGAGTTCAAGCTGACGCCGGAGGCGCTGGAAGCGGCCATTACGCCGAAAACAAAGATGCTGGTGCTGCCCTTCCCCAACAATCCCACCGGCGCCATTATGACCAGGGATGAGCTGGCCCATCTGGTGGATATTATCGTAGAAAATGACATTTACGTCCTTTCGGATGAAATCTATTCCGAACTGACCTATAAAGAACGGCATTGTTCCATTGCATCTTTCCCGGGAATGAAAGAGCGGACCGTTGTTATCAACGGATTTTCCAAGTCCCACGCCATGACCGGCTGGCGGCTGGGCTATGCGGCGGGGCCTGCGCCGATCATCAAACAGATGCTGAAGCTGCACCAGTTTGCCATCATGTGCGCCCCCACCAACAGTCAGTACGCCGCCGTGGTTGCCATGCGGGAATGTGATGAAGAAGTGGAAGCCATGCGGGAGGCCTATGACCAGCGCCGCCGGTTCCTGCTGTACCGCTTCCGGGAAATGGGGCTTCCCTGCTTTGAACCCTTCGGCGCATTTTACATGTTTCCCGATATCCGGAAATTCGGCATGACCAGCGAAGAATTTGCAAACCGCCTGCTGCAGGAAGAAAAGGTGGCGGTGGTGCCGGGGACGGCCTTCGGAGACTGCGGCGAGGGATTCTTACGGATTTCCTACGCCTATTCTCTGGAGAATTTAAAAGAGGCGCTGGACCGCATCGAACATTTTATCAAAAGGCTCGAGGCAGAGGCATGAATATCGTTTTACTGGAACCGGAAATTGCATTGAATACCGGAAATATCGGAAGGACCTGTGTTGCGGCAGGCGCAAGGCTGCATCTGATTGAACCGCTGGGCTTTCATTTAAGCGAAAAGGAAATCCGGCGGGCGGGCATGGATTACTGGCAGCAGCTGGAGGTGACGCGTTACGCGGATTTTGCGGAATTTCAGGCGAAACATCCGGGCGTCCGGCTGTATATGGCCACCACAAAGGCGCAAAAAGCCTATACGGAGGTATCCTATGATCCGGACGCTTACATTATGTTTGGCAAAGAAAGCGCCGGAATTCCGGAAGAACTGCTGGTGGAAAACGCCGAAAACTGCATACGGATACCCATGTGCGGCGACATCCGGTCGCTGAATCTGGCAAATTCCGTTGCCATCGTGCTGTATGAGGCGCTGCGGCAAAACCATTTTTCGGGCATGCATACGAAAGGCAGCCTGCACCGGCTGCATTGGGACGGAGAGTAATATGTGGACAGCACAGCATTGGACGGATTATAAGGTTCTGGACGCGTCGTCAGGAGAAAAGCTGGAACGCTGGGGAAAGTACGTGCTGGTCCGGCCGGATCCCCAGGTGATCTGGAAGACGCCGAAAGAAAAGAGCGGCTGGACACAGTATAACGCCCGGTATCACAGAAGCAGCGCCGGCGGCGGCAGCTGGGAAATCAGGAAGCTGCCCGAACAGTGGATGATTTCCTATGGAAATTTGCGGTTCTGTCTGAAACCCTTCGGCTTTAAACACACCGGATTGTTTCCGGAACAGGCAGTGAACTGGGACTGGGTTTCCGGGCTGATCAGAGACTGCAGGAAACCGGTGAAAGTGCTGAATCTGTTTGCCTATACGGGCGGGGCCACACTGGCGGCGGCGGCAGCCGGCGCGGCAGTGACCCATGTGGACGCTTCCAAAGGCATTGTGGGCTGGGCAAAGGAAAACGTGCAGTTATCCGGCCTGGGAGAAGCAAAGATCCGCTGGCTGGTGGACGACTGCGTGAAATTTGTGAAGCGGGAAATCCGCCGCGGCAGCCGGTACGACGGCATTATTATGGACCCGCCCTCTTACGGCAGAGGCCCCGGCGGCGAGGTCTGGAAAATGGAAGACGAGATCTACGGGCTGCTGGAGCTGTGTATGCAGATCATGAGCGAAACCCCTTTGTTTTTCCTGATCAATTCCTATACCACGGGCCTGCAGCCCGCGGTGCTGACCTATATGCTGCAGACCACCATGGGAAAGCAGTTTCACGGAAACGTGGCGTCAGAGGAAATCGGGCTGCCGGTGGAGGAAAGCCCGCTGATCCTGCCCTGCGGCGCCAGCGGAAGATGGTGGGCGTAAAACAGATTTGTGAGAGATTTCCCGGCGCAACCGGTGGACTTTTTCGGCGGCGTATGGTAAACTGATGGAAAATATTATTTAAGGAAACGAGGCGGCAAAGTCCGTTTCAAGTATATATCATATGATTTAAGGAGGATTTGAAAATGAAATTTGTATGCAGCGTATGCGGTTATGTACATGAAGGCGATGCGGCACCTGCAGAGTGCCCGGTTTGCCATGCACCCGCTTCCAAATTTACAGCCCAGGAAGAAGGCAGAACATGGGCAGCAGAGCATGTGGTAGGCGTAGCACAGGGCGCTTCCGAGGATATCATGGCGGATCTGCGCGCAAACTTCAACGGTGAGTGCACCGAGGTTGGTATGTACCTGGCTATGGCGAGAGTTGCCCACAGAGAAGGCTATCCGGAAATCGGCCTGTACTGGGAAAAGGCAGCCTATGAAGAAGCAGAGCATGCAGCGAAGTTTGCGGAGCTTCTGGGCGAAGTCGTAACCGACAGCACAAAGAAGAATCTGGAAATGCGTATCGACGCCGAGAACGGCGCAACTGCCGGCAAGTTTGATCTGGCGAAACGTGCGAAAGCCGCCAATCTGGATGCGATCCACGATACCGTGCATGAAATGGCCCGGGATGAGGCCCGACATGGCAAGGCATTCGAAGGACTGCTGAAGAGATACTTCGGCTAAGCTGCGGCTTTGCACCATTGATACGGAAAGAAGAAAAGGGAACGGATCGGAAAGGATCGGTTCCCTTTTTTGATACGGTTTATTTTTCCTTGTAGTACAATCTGCAGTGGCAAAAGCCTTCAAACTCCGGATCGGCGATCTGCGCGCGAAATTCCTGACAGATGCATTTGTTTTCTTCGCTGCGTTCCAGCCGGCAGGGGCAGTAGCCGCCGGTGCGTTTCAGCCCTTCTTTTACGGTCTTCACCACTTCTTCATCGGGATTGAATATGACTTTCATCCGTATACCTCCGGATTTTTTGTTTTTATTATTCTCGTTTTTTATGCATATGTCAAGGGGCGGAAAGACTTGCGGGAATCGCATGGAAAATCTTGTGTAATCTTTCAAACTCTGGTAAAATGGAACGAAAGAAGCAAATGTTTTACGGCAGATACGATGGGAGCGTGCATGATGTCTACACCCGGATTTGTGCATTTGCATGTGCATACCGAATACAGTCTTCTGGACGGTTCGAATAAAATTAAAGAATGTATAGCCAGAACGAAGGAACTGGGGATGGACAGCGTGGCCATCACCGATCACGGCGTGATGTACGGCGTGATTGATTTTTACAAGGAAGCGCTGGCGGCCGGGGTAAAACCCATCATCGGCTGTGAGGTGTACGTGGCCACCGGATCCCGTTTCGACCGGGAGACGGCCGGCGGCGAAGACCGTTATAATCATCTGGTGCTGCTGGCGGAAAACAATACCGGCTATCAGAACCTGATCCGGCTGGTGTCCATCGGTTTTCAGGAGGGATATTATTACCGGCCGCAAGTGGACAAAGAGGTGCTCCAGCAGTACCATGAAGGTTTGATCGCCCTGTCCGCCTGTCTGGCGGGAGAGATCCCGCGGCTGCTGACCCGGGGCTTTTACGAGGAAGCAAAGAAAGCGGCCTGCTGGTACCGCGACGTGTTCGGCGAGGATCATTTTTATCTGGAGCTGCAGGATCACGGGCTGGACGAACAGCAGCGGATCAATCCCTCGATTCTGCGGATCAGTCAGGAAACCGGCATCGGGCTGGTGGCAACCAACGACGTACATTATACCTATGCGGAGGACATGGCGTCCCACGACGTGCTTCTGTGTATTCAGACCGGCAAAAAGCTGTCGGATGAGGACCGGATGCGCTATGAGGGCGGGCAGTATTATCTGAAAAGCCCGGAGGAAATGCAGGGCATGTTTCCTTATGCCCTGTCCGCGCTGGAAAATACGGTGAAAATCGCGGAGCGCTGCAATGTGGAGATCCGGTTCCACGAACGAAAACTGCCGGTTTTCGATACTCCCGCGCCCTATACCTCGGAAGCCTATCTGCGCAAGCTCTGCGACGAGGGATTGAAACGGCGCTATCAGGCCCGGGCAGAAGAGCACCGGGACAGGCTGGAGTATGAGCTTTCGGTCATTTCCGGTATGGGATTTGTGGATTATTTTCTGATTGTGTGGGATTTTATCCGATATGCCAGGGAGCAGCATATCGCAGTGGGCCCCGGGAGGGGGTCTGCGGCGGGCAGTATCGTTTCCTATTGCTTGGGCATTACGGACATCGATCCTTTGAAATATCAGCTGCTGTTTGAGCGGTTTCTGAATCCGGAACGCATCAGTATGCCGGATATCGACGTGGATTTCTGCTTTGAACGGCGGCAGGAAGTGATTAATTACGTCATTGAAAAATACGGGAAGGAAAAGGTTTCCCAGATCGTCACCTTCGGTACGCTGCAGGCCAGGGGCGTGATCCGCGACGTAGGCAGGGTCATGGATCTGCCTTATGCCAGAGTGGACGCCATTGCGAAAATGGTGCCCAACGAGCTGGGCATTACCATCGACAAGGCGCTGAAACTGAATCCGGATCTGCGGCAGGCCTATGAGGAAGATCCGCAGATCAAGGCGCTGATCGATATGGGCATGCGGCTGGAAGGCCTTCCGCGGCATACCTCCATTCATGCGGCAGGCGTGGTGATCTGCCGGGCGCCGGTGTATGAATACGTTCCCCTGTCCAGAGGATCCGACGGAGAAATGACGACCCAGTACACCATGAATACCCTGGAAGAACTGGGACTGCTGAAAATGGATTTCCTGGGGCTGCGTACCCTGACGGTGATTCAGGACGCGGTGGAGATGGCGGAGAAAAATACCGGGACAGCCATTGATATGATGGCCATTGATTATAATGACAAGGCGGTGCTGGACTATATCGGCACCGGAAAGACAGACGGGGTGTTCCAGCTGGAAAGCGCCGGCATGAAAAGCTTCATGAAGGAGCTGTCCCCCCACAATCTGGAAGATATCATTGCAGGCATTGCCCTTTACCGGCCCGGCCCCATGGATTTTATTCCGAAATATATCGAGGGGAAAAATCATTATGAACGGGTGACCTACCGCTGCCCGCAGCTGGAGCCGATTCTGAAAGCCACCCACGGCTGTATCGTCTATCAGGAACAGGTCATGCAGATCGTCCGGGATCTGGCGGGATACTCCCTGGGCAGAAGCGATTTGGTCCGCAGAGCCATGTCCAAGAAAAAAGGGGACGTCATGGCCCGGGAGCGGAAAAATTTCGTAGAGGGGAACCCGGAGGAAGACATTGCCGGCTGTATCGCCAACGGCATTGACCGGGAAACCGCGGAAGCGATTTTCGACGACATGACAGACTTTGCGAAATATGCCTTCAATAAGTCCCATGCCGCGGCTTATGCGGTGGTTTCCTATCAGACCGCGTACCTGAAGTATTATTATCCGGTGGAATTTATGGCCGCGCTGATGACTTCCGTCATGGATCATCCGGCAAAGGTAGCCGCCTATATCTATGAATGCAAGCAGATGGGCATTGCGGTGCTGCCCCCGGACGTCAATGAAGGCGAAGGACGGTTCAGCGTGTCCGGACGCAATATCCGATACGGCATGAATGCCATCAAAGGGATCGGCAAACCCGTCACCGACACCATTGCCCGGACCCGCCGGGAAAACGGGCCCTTCACCTCATTTCAGGATTTTGTGGAACGTATGGTCAATGCGGGCGTCAACAAACGGGCGCTGGAAAATATGATCAAAGCGGGGGCGCTGGATACGCTCTGGCCCAACCGGCGGCAGATGGTCATCAGCCATGAACAGCTGGCCGATCAGGCCCAGGCCGAAAAAAAGAAGTCCTTTTCCGGGCAGATTTCTCTCTTTGACATTGCCAATGAGGAAGAAAAGGCCGTATTTCAGGCAAAAATGCCGGATGTGGAGGATTATGACCGGCAGAGCCGCCTGGAATTTGAAAAAGAAGTGCTGGGGGTTTATATCAGCGGGCATCCGCTGGATGAATACCGGGAGATCCTAAGCCGGAAAACCAGTGCGAAAACTTCGGATTTTCTCTGGGATGAGGAACTGCAGGGCACGGCGGCGGCCGATGATTCGAAACAGGTGATCGGCGGCATGATTACGGGACTGCAGGTGAAAATCACCCGGCAGGAAAAGAGAATGGCCTTTCTGACGCTGGAGGACATGTTCGGTACAGTGGAAGTCATCGTATTTCCGCGGCAGTACGAAAAGTACCGGGATCTTCTGCAGGAGGATGAAAAGCTGCTGATTCAGGGCAAAGTGCAGGTGGATGAGGAAAAAGGCGGAAAGCTGATTCTGGAAAACGTGCGGTCGCTGACCAGAACCTCAAAAGAACTGTGGCTGCAGTTTCGGGATTTCGAGGATTACCGGAAGCAGCAGGAGCAGATCCATCAGATTCTATTAAGCCACGAAGGCGCCAGCCCGGTGAAAATTTACTTATCGGAAACAAGGCAGATGAAAACGCTGCCGCTGAAATATAATGTTACGGCGGATGAAGCACTGCTGGACCGTCTGCAGACGGTGGTGGGGGAAAACAACATACGCGTGACAGAAAAATGCCTGACGGATTTTGCCGGGTAGTATAATTAGATAGAAGGAGAAAGGATGGGCGATATGTCAGAAGCAAAGATCAAAACAATCGGAGTATTAACAAGCGGCGGAGATGCGCCGGGAATGAACGCGGCAATTCGCGCGGTGGTCAGGACAGCCATCCAGAATGGCGTTGCTGTAAAAGGCATCAAGCAGGGGTATGCGGGATTGCTGAAAGAAAAAATTATCGACATGAATTCTTCCAGCGTTTCGGATATTATCCAGCGCGGCGGAACGGTTCTGGGTACGGCCCGCTGTCCGGAATTCCGTACCGCAAAAGGACAGAAACAGGGCGTGGAGATATGTAAAAAACACGGCATTGACGGCCTGGTGGTCATCGGCGGCGACGGTTCTTTTGCAGGCGCCCAAAAGCTGGCCAATCTGGGTGTGGCGACGGTAGGCGTGCCGGGCACCATCGATCTGGATATTGCCTGTACGGATTATACCATCGGTTTCGATACGGCGGTTAATACCGCCATGGAAGCCATCGACAAGGTCAGAGATACCTCCACCTCCCACGAGCGCTGCAATATCATCGAGGTTATGGGCCATACGGCTGGATATATCGCGCTCTGGTGCGGCATTGCCAACGGCGCGGAAGATATTCTGCTGCCGGAAAAATACGATTATGACGAGCAGGCCCTGATCAACAACATTATCCGGAACCGGAAACTGGGCAAACGCCATCATATCATCGTCAATGCAGAAGGCATCGGACATTCCGCCAGTATGGCGAGACGGATCGAATCCGCAACGGGCATCGAAACCCGGGCGACGATTCTCGGCTACATGCAAAGAGGCGGCAGCCCCACCTGCCGCGACAGATATATCGCGTCCCTCATGGGCGCCTATGCGGCAATGCTGCTGTGCAGCGGCAAGAGTATGCGGGTGGTGGCCTATAAAAACGATCAGTGCGTAGACTACGATATCAATGAAGCCCTGAGCATGCAGAAGGATATCAGCGCATACGAATTTGAAGTAGGAAGGCTGCTGTCAAGATAATGATTACAAGTACCTCCAACGCCAAAGTAAAAGACGTGATCAGGCTGCAGAAAAAAGCCGCTTACCGGAAGGCCTGCGGCCTGTATGTGGTGGAAGGCGTCCGCATGTTTCTGGAAGCGGACCGGGAAGGAATCGCCGCGGTCTATGCTTCTGAAACGTTTCTGGACAAGCCGGAAAACCGCCGGCTGCTGGAAGCGGTTCCCTATGAAGCGGTACAGGATCACGTGATGAAGGCCATGAGCGATACGGTATCGCCCCAGGGCGTGCTCTGTGTCATGCGGCAGGCGAAGCATGACGCGGCGCGCATCATCCGGCAGAAAAATCCCAAACTGCTGCTGTTAAATGACCTGCAGGATCCGGGCAACGCGGGGACCATCCTGCGGACGGCGGAAGCAGCGGGCATGGACGCGGTCATTTTAAGCCACGGCAGCGTGGATTTTTACAATCCCAAAACCATTCGTTCCACCATGGGCGCGGTTTACCGGGTGCCCTTTCTGTACGCAGATCTTGCCGGGATCATCCGGCAGCTGCAGGCGCAGGAAGTTCCCGTCTATACGACGGCCATGCAGGGGTTTGACTACCGGAAGGCGTCCTATGGGCGGGGGTTCGCCCTGATGATCGGAAATGAGGCAAAGGGCGTGGATCCTGCACTGGCAAAAATCGCCGACGGGGCCCTTGCGATTCCCATGAAGGGAAAGACGGAATCGCTGAATGCGGCGGTGGCGGCGGCGCTGCTCATGTATGAGGCCTGCAGGAACAGCCTGTAATTACGGCGGAAACGACCGGGGGTTCCCCGGTTTTTTTGCGCTTCATTTTACCTGGGCGATCCTGTCGATGCAGAGAGAAAAATGCAATTTTATGTCAAATTTATACGAAAATTTTTTTTAAAATAAAAGGAATATATACAAAATATACAAATAGGCGAGGTTGACAAATAAAAATGGATGTGCTAGAATACCTGCGCAATTGAATACAATTGTTTTGTGAAATTTGCCTGAAATCACCCGTTTTTTTTATGAAATTTTTTGAATTATTGCAGTTTACAAAGCAAAAATTCAAGCAGAAAGGCAAAATAACAACAATCGTAAGCGATTGGGTGACCGTAAGCTCGGTCATTTATTCAGGAGGATGCAAAATGAAATCTGGTAAAGGAAAAGGACTGATCCTGGTTCTTGCCCTGGTGATGGCGTTACTGCCGGCGGCAAGCGTGGAAGCGTCCCCATCCGATACGAACGGATTATCAGGAATTGCCAAAGTTTTGGCAAATGCCACACCGGGTAAAAATGACAGCGGCATAAAGTCAAAAGCAGGAATTGCTGATATCATTGCAAATGAAACAGCCGTTCCCAGAATGTCCATTCGTTTGGCAGAAAAGATTTTAAAAGCGCCGAAGATCGATCTGGAAGAACTGATCATCAACGCGCGGAACAAAGTCTGGGAAAGCAAGGCAATCGTTACCGTAGATGAAACAGAATTTGTATATGTGAGAGAAGAGCCCGGAACGGAAAGCTCCGTGATCGGCATTATGCCCCACGGCGCTGCCGGAAATGTGCTCGAACAGGCCGGAGAGTGGTCTTATATCAGTTCCGGCAGTATTACCGGTTATGTAAAAAATGAATTTCTGGCTTTCGGAAAGGAAGCACTGCAGATTGCAGAAGATACATGCGGGTATGTGGCATGTGTGACATCGTATGAAGCCAACGTGAGAAAGGCTCCTTCGATGGATGCGGAAGTCGTCGATACAGTCAGCGAAGGAAAATATTTTGAAGTACTGGAAGATGGCGCAAAATGGGTGAAGATCAGGTATTCCAAAGACCAGGACGCTTATATGTCCAAGGAGGTGGCCGACGTCTTTCTGGCTACCGGCGTTGCAGTGCATCTGGACGAAGTAAGCGAAGAGGAACCGGAGGATACGTCCTCTGATACGGGAAACTCTGACGACGCAGAACCGTCGCCTGCAGAGGAACCGGAAACATCGGACAGCACGCCGGCCTATGAGGCCCCTGCGGAGGAACCTGTCATTGCGGCGTCAGCCCCTGTACAGCAGTCCGGATCCGGCGAAGCGGTGTTTAAAGTGACGGCCTATTGTCCCTGCGAGATCTGCTGCGGGTCGTTTTCCAACGGCCAGAGCGCCAGCGGCGCCCCGTGTACACCCGGCAGGACGGTGGCAGTAGACAGTTCCATTATTCCATTGGGAACGACGGTATATATTAACGGCGTTCCGTATGTGGCGGAGGATACGGGCGTATCCGGATACAGCATCGATATCTTTATGTCCACGCATGTGGAAGCTTTAAACTGGGGTATCCGATACTGTACTGTCACATGGTAACAGAGCAAATGACGATGCAGACAGCGGCGGAGCAAAAGTGCTTCGCCGCTTTGCAGTTAGTACATAAGTAAAAGAAGAGGACGGGAAATGTATCAGGATGAAGTGGTGCTCTGCGGGGCAAATGCATACGAAAAAAAATATTATCTGAATCCGGATTTTGACCAGCTGCCCCAGTCGGTAAAGGATGAACTCAAGATCATGTGCGTCCTGTTTACGGAAGACGTGGGCGGGATGCTGGAGCTTTTCTTTGACGAAGACGGAGAACTCTCCTTCCGCGTGGATTCCGACGACGGGGATTTGCTGTATGACGAAATCGGAAGCGCGCTGAAGATCAAACAGCTGCAGGCGGAAAAACGGGAACTGTTTGAGGAACTGAACCTGTTTTACAGTACCTTTTTTCTGATGTAAAGGATGATTTTGAATAGTTAAAGTAGGGAGGAACAAAAGATATGCTTTTGGCGGCGGATATCGGAAACGCCCAGATCAAGATCGGAATATTTCAGGAAGACGATCTGATTTACAGCTTCCGGCTGACTTCGAAGACCCGGCGTACATCGGATGAATTCGGGATCACCATGCAGATGTTTTTGAAAAACAGCGGGATCGAAGCCGCGGATATTCAGGCTGCGATCATTGCCTCCGTGGTGCCGGACGTGATGCATGCCTTTGTGAATGCACTGAAAAAATATTTTCAGATCGAGTCGATGATCGTCGGCCCCGGCATCAAAACCGGACTGAAAATCGGCGCGGAAAATCCCAAGGAAGTGGGGGCGGAAATGATTGCCGCGGCGGTGGCTGCCAATCATTATTATGCGTCTCCCTCCATCGTGATCGATTTTTCCACCACCACCACCTACCAGTACATCGATGCGGATCAGAAATTTGAGGCGGCGGTGATCTGTCCCGGCATCCGGACCATGGCGGATGCGCTGGTGCAGAGTACGGCCCGGCTGCCGGAAATCGAAATCCGTAAGCCGAAATCCATTCTGGGGCGGGAAACCATCAGCTGCATTCAGGCGGGCATCGTGTATGGCAGCATCGGCCAGACGGAGTATATCGTGCGGAAAATGAAGGAGGAATCCGGCGCACAGAATGCCTGTGTGATCGCCACCGGCGGCATCGGGCGCCTGATTGCCGAAGAAACCGCCTGCATCGATTATTATGACAGAGATTTGACCATGAAAGGGCTGAACCTGATTTACAGGATGAATGCGGGAAAGACGAAACAGTATGAAAATCGGTAATGTGAAGCTGGAAAATCCCTGGATCCTGGCGCCCATGGCAGGGGTTTCCGACCTGGCGTTCCGGCTGCTCTGCAGGGAAATGGGCGCAGGGATGGTCTGCACGGAAATGGTCAGCGCAAAGGCCCTTTCCTTTCACAGTGAAAAGACAAAAGAACTGCTGGAGACAGAACAAAGAGAAGCGCCGGCATCGCTGCAGATTTTCGGATCGGATCCGAAGATCATGGGGGCCATGGCAAAGCAGCTGAATGCATCGCCCTTTGACGTGCTGGATATCAACATGGGCTGCCCGGTTCCGAAAATCGTAAACAATCACGAAGGTTCGGCGCTGATGCTGGACTTAAAGACCGCCGCGGAGGTCATCGGCGCAGTGGTAAAGGAAAGCGAAAAGCCGGTGACCGTCAAAATGCGTCTGGGATTTGACGCCGGACGTATCAATGTCTGTGAACTGGCGCACATTGCCCAGGAGCAGGGGGCAGCCGCAGTGGCGGTGCATGCGAGGACCAGAGAGCAGTATTACAGCGGGAAAGCAGATCATACCTGGATTGCAAAAGTAAAGCAGACGGTGCAGATCCCCGTCATTGGAAACGGCGATGTATTTACGGCGGAGGACGCCCTGCGGATGCAGGCGGAAACAGGCTGCGACGCGGTGATGGTGGCGCGGGGCGCCAGAGGCAATCCGTGGATTTTCCGGGAACTGTGCGCGGCGTATGAAGGCCGGCCGGCGCCGCCGAAACCTTCTGCAGAAGAAAAAAAAGCAATGATGCTGCGGCATGCGCGGATGCAGGTGGCATACAACGGAGAATATACCGGCATCCGGAGAATGCGCAAACACATCGGCTGGTATTCCGCCAGCATGAAAAATGCCGCGGCGCTGCGCAGCCGCGCCTGTCAGGTGGAAACCTTACGGGAACTGGAAGCGCTGCTGGCGGCGTTTTAGGCCGGAAAGCGCAACTTCTGCACGTAAACGGTTGACATTAAAAAGCGCATTGGCTATAATGTTTTGAACCGTTTTAAAAGTAATTCCAAAAGACGGAAACAAAAAGCAGTCTGGATGCAGGCTGCTTTCAAAGAATAAAAACAGAGAGGATGTCGCCGATATGGAATCGAAAAAAAGACTTTTGACTTATGAGGGATTGAAAAATCTCGAAGAAGAACTTGAAAATTTAAAGGTTGTCAGAAGAAAAGAGGTAGCGGCAAAGATCAAAGAAGCCAGAGAACAGGGCGACTTGTCTGAAAATGCGGAATACGACGCCGCGAAAGACGAGCAGCGGGATATCGAAGCCAGAATCGAGGAAATCGAAGATATTCTGAAAAATGCCGAGGTTGTGGTGGAAGACGAGATCGATGTGGCCAAGATCAATGTCGGCTGCAGAGTTACATTATTTGATTTTGACGTTAATGATGAGATTTCTTATCAGATCGTCGGCTCTTCCGAGGCGAACAGCCGGAAACACCGGATTTCCAATGAATCGCCCATGGGCGCCGCGCTGATCGGCAAAACCATTAACGATATCGTGGAAGTGGAAACCTTAAGCGGCGTGCTGAAATATAAAGTATTAGAGATTGAACGGGTATAAAGGAGAAAAACTGTGGCAGAAGGAAAGAACAATGCGCCGGAGCAGGACGTGCATCAGCTCAGACAGGTGCGGATCGATAAACTGAACGATTTAGTTGCAAGAGGAAAAAATCCCTTTGAAATTACGAAATACGACGTCAGCCATCACGCGCAGGATATCAAAGAAGGATTTGATACGCTGGAAGGCAGTATGGTCAGCGTAGCCGGAAGAATGATGTCCAAGCGTGTCATGGGGAAAGCGTCGTTCTGTAACGTTTCCGATTTGTCCGGTTCGATCCAGTCCTATGTGGCCCGGGATGAAATCGGAGAGGAACCTTACAAAGATTTTAAAAAGATGGATATCGGCGATATTATCGGTATCCGGGGCACCGTGTTCAAAACGAAAACCGGCGAAATTTCCATTCATGCAAAGGAACTGACACTGCTTTCCAAGAGCCTGCAGATCCTGCCGGAAAAATTCCATGGCCTGACCAATACGGATCTGCGGTACCGGCAGCGCTACGTGGATCTGATTATGAACGAAGACGTGAAAAAAACCTTCATTATCCGTTCAAAGATCATTCGCGCCATCCGGACCTATCTGGAAAAGGAAAACTTTATTGAAGTGGAAACCCCGATGCTGGTCAGCAACGCCGGCGGCGCCGCCGCCAGACCCTTCGAAACGCATTTCAATGCGCTGGACGAGGATCTGAAGCTGCGTATTTCGCTGGAGCTGTATCTGAAGCGGCTCATCGTCGGCGGTATGGAGCGGGTCTATGAGATCGGCCGCGTATTCCGGAACGAAGGACTGGATACCAGGCACAATCCGGAATTTACGCTGATGGAGCTGTATCAGGCTTATACCGATTATAACGGCATGATGGATCTGACGGAAAATCTGTACCGTTATGTGGCCCAGGAAGTGCTGGGCACCACCAAGATCGTTTATAACGGCGTGGAAATGGATCTGGGCAAGCCTTTTGAACGGATCACCATGGTGGACGCGGTGAAGAAATATACGGGGATTGATTTCGATCAGGTACAGACCCTGGAAGAGGCCCAGGCGCTGGCAAAGGAACGGGGATTGGAGCTGCAGCCCCATTTCAAGAAGGGCGATATCTTAAATCTTTTCTTTGAAGAATATGTGGAAGAACATCTGATCCAGCCTACGTTTTTAATGGATCATCCGGTGGAAATCTCCCCGCTGACCAAGCGCAAACCCGACAAACCCGATTATGTGGAGCGGTTTGAGTTCTTTATGAACGGATGGGAGATGGCAAACGCTTATTCGGAGCTCAATGACCCCATCGATCAGCGGGCCCGGTTCAAGGCCCAGGAAGAAATGCTGGCCATGGGCAACGAAGAAGCCAACACCACCGATGAAGACTTCATGAACGCACTGGAAATCGGTATGCCGCCTACCGGCGGTATCGGATACGGCATCGACCGGATGGTGATGCTGCTGACGGATTCGGCGGCGATCCGGGACGTGCTGCTGTTTCCGACAATGAAGACACTGGACAAGTAAAATGGCGAAAAAATGCCGGAAATAAAGGAAATTTTAGAATTATCATTTTTGAAAAAGTGAATTTTTAACTCATTCATAACTCATTTCAATGAAAAAAGCACTCATTCCATAGCGGTTTGGGTGCTTTTTTGTGTGTTCGAAAATGATTTATTTGGACGCGGACGGTTTTTGTTAACGGGTCATAGTCATTTAAAGTTTTTATACATTCTCATCAGGTTATGGATAGTTTTTTCTATTGATTTAAGCGCTACAGAATAAAAAAAGTCATTTGTTAACGCTATTGGCCTGCAGTCATCCGGGTTATCGGCCGATCTGGCAAAGTTGAGCCATCGTGTTTCTGGATTAGGGGTAGGCTCAAATAAACTAGAAGGCGCTATGAAGCGATTTTCCTTTTCGTCAAAATACACCGGTACTTTGTATTGAGCATTCACAATATTTTGAAATTCTCTCAATATGTTCCCAAAAAGAAAAGCATGCTCAAGAAAATAATTTAAAATTGCCAAATCATCATATGGGCAATCGGTATGCGTGATTTCAGCTTGTAATTTTAAGTTTTCGCTCTCATTCTTTATTGACAGAATCCCATCAATGGCCTTATCAGAAAGGCCTGTATGCCTACCAATAAAATTTTTTTCCGGATTTCTAAAATCAGATACACCTAGCAAATAATCAACGGAAACATTATACAGTTTGGACAGGGAGAGTAAATTATCGCTGGTTATGGCAGGGTAATAAAAATGATAATTACCGTTACTTTTGCTGGTTTTTCCCTTTTCCCATTCATGGTACGTTTTTCTTGTAACGCCTAAATATTCGGCAACGTCTTCTTTGGATAAATCTTTTTCCTTGCGGAGTGCGGTTAATCGTTCCGCTGTTTTTTCTTGGTCTACTGATGGTAATGTATTACTTTTTCGCATTATAAAAATCTCCTATTTCTGTAGTTTATGGGGATAGACTACCCAAAAAGATTATGCTACACTTTTTTCAGAAACGCAAGAACATTATTTCTTGATGTGCGGAAAGGAGGTTACAAGCGTGAAAAATTACGACGTGCGGTGTGCGATTCAGCAGGCGAGGTTGCATCAATATGAAGTCGCTGCAGCGCTGGGTATCAATGAGGGCACTTTTTCGCGTTGGTTAAGGGATGAACTTCCAGACGAAAAAAAGCGTGAAATATTTGCCGTCATTGAAAACTTGACGCAATGATTTTGACTACCGGCCATCAAACAGAGATGACTGCGAACTTCAATAGCTAGGAGGTAAAAAAAATGAATGCAGCTTTTTACAAACAAAAGAAAACTACAAACGAAGTGAGATTTGGAGATGTTCCGACGGCGTGCAGCAGATATTCACTTGGCAGAGCAAGTTTGATGCGCGAAGCGTCTGAAGCTGGCGCGGTTGTCAGAATCGGAAAGAGAATACTGCTTAATTTCCATGTGCTGGACAAGTATTTCGATGCTTTGTCCGGGAAGTGACGGGGTGAGTGAAAATGGAAATCACAAACGAAATTGCCGCCGAAATCCTGCAAAGCAAAATTCTGGAATGCGAAAAGAAAATGGAAACATCAGCGCCGTTTTTGTTGGATGATTTGATAGCGGAAAAACGGTCGTACAAACGGCAGCTGAAAAAGCTGCAAGGGGGCGAGAGCGGTTGACGTATGAAGAATTTTTAAATCATTTTACCGTCATAAAGCGCGGCAGCGTTAAATCACAATGCCTTTGCCCATGCCACGATGACAAAACCGCAAGCTTGACGATTTCAAAAGGCAACAAATGCATTTTGTTACATTGCCATGCCGGATGCAGTTTTGATGATATTTTGGATGCTGCCGGATTGAAAAAATTTGATTTGTTTTATGACAAGCCGGTTTCTGAAAACGTTCCGCAATGGCTAAAATTTGTCCAAAAATGCGCAGAACGAGACGGCAAAAAGCTGGTGGACTACTACCATTATTCTTTGTTAACGGGCGAATATGCGTTCACACGACTACGTTATAAGCCGAAGTCCTTTAGTTACGGCATTCTCAAAGATGGACGTTTCACGTTTAGGCTTAACGGGCAGCATCGCGAGGATATTCCAGCAGTTTATGGAAGCATTGAATCCGTGAAAAAAGCTATCAAAAACGGAGAGCCGATTTTTTATTGTGAGGGCGAAAAGGACGTTTCCACGCTTAAAAAACACGGTTTTCCGGCAGTCACTTGTGGAGCGGTTGGAGATTGGCGAGGGGACTGCAAAGAACTTTTCGTAAACGGCAATGTGATAATGCTGGCACACAATGACAGTGGAGGCATGGAACTTGCAAACAAAGTCAAAACCGATCTACTGAACGTGTCAAAATCGGTACGGGTTGTCGTTCCCTGTCCAGATTTGCCGCATGGAGATATTTCAGATTTTTTTGCAGCCGGTCATACACGGGAAGATTTTCAAAAGTTGATTGCAGAGGATCCCGTTAAATCAGAAACCGTACAGGAGCGAAGCGGCGATCTTGTGGAAAGGCTGAAAGAATTAAATGCCGTGGACAGGTTCGCTACAAACGATAAAGGAGCCGCAGAATTGTTTGCAGCAGTGTTTGGCGATACATGCCGGTACAATCCCACACAGCGAGATTTTATGCATTTCGATGGTGTTAAATGGACAGCGGATACAGAGGGCATGAAGGCAAAGAAAAACGCAAAATTGCTGGCAGACGCACTACTGAAATACGCGGTGAATCTTGACAATGTGGGCGATGAACGGCGAAAGGAATACATTAAATTTGCTTCAAAGCTAATGAATTATCGAGACCGGAATATAATGGTCAACGATTCAAGGGATCTGAACTTTTTTGATAATGAAATGCTGGACGCAAACGATTATCTGCTGAACTGCCAAAATGTCGTTTTAGATTTGTCCGGTGATGAACCGAAGGTGCTGCAGCATGATGCTGATTTGCTTTTATCGAAAGTTTGTAATGCCGTTTACAATCCGACTGCTACATGCCCGTTATGGGAAAAAACAGTAGCGGAAATCATGCTGGATGATCAGGAAAAAATCCGATATCTGCAGAAAATATTCGGACTTTGTTTGACCGGCAACACATCGGAAGAAGAATTTTACATCTTTTTCGGTGGAAGCACAAGAAACGGAAAAAGCACGGTTTGCGAAACGATACTTTATATTCTGCAAGACTACGCCCAAACACTTCAACCGGAAAGTTTGGGCATTAAACCGAACAAAGACAGCCGTACTGCCACGCCGGATATTGCAAAACTGGCGGGATGTCGGCTTGTTATAGCATCGGAACCGCCAAAAAAGATGCTTTTTGATACTTCTTTGGTAAAAACACTAACTGGCCGTGACAGGATAACTGCCCGTTTTTTAAACCAGAATCAATTTAATTTCACGCCACGTTTCAAATTGATTCTAAATACGAATTATCTGCCAACAATCAACGATTCGACAGTATTTAAAAGTGAGAGAATCCGGGTGCTTAGTTTTGACCGGCACTTTGACAGCAGCGAGCAAAACAAGAAACTGAAAGACGAACTAAAGGCTGAAAGCGACGGCATTTTAAACTGGATGATTCAAGGTTGGATGCTTTACAGGCAAGAAGGATTGAATCCACCGGCAGCGGTACTGAATGCCACAAGAGAGTATGAAGAATCTTCTGATAAAATCGGCCGGTTTGTATCAGAGTGTTTAGAGCCGTCTGAAAAGAACACACCTGCAAAGCTGGTCTACGAAACTTTCCAGAAATGGTGCGATGCGTCAGGGTGCGGGACTGAAAGCAAGTCAAATTTCTTTTCTGAATTGAAGGCAAAGGGACTTTTTGCAGCACAAGGAACCGTTAACGGGAAAACCGTTCGAAATGTTGTTTTCAGGCGTGAAATAATAGACGATGATTTTGAGCCGGTAGGAGAGAATGAGCCGCTACCCTTTGATTGACAAATTGTAACTATTTTTAGCTATAATAAGTGATTGTTGTATGTAACTGTGCAAGCTGTGCAAAATTTATGTAAGGGTTGAAAACTCGTTCTTATAGTACCTTACATTAAAAATGCACAGAATGCACAAATGCCCAAAATATAGGATTTTTTAAGGTTTTTAGAATCAGGACACGGTTTTTTCTGGTAACGGTTTTATACAAACGGGAGGCGATAAATTGGAACACAGTCAAACGTATGTTCGATATATGCGGTCAGATGCATGGCAAAAGAAAAGATTGGAGCGGCTGCAGCTGGATAATTTCAAATGTTGCATGTGTGGCCGGAATGCTGCAAGTTGCAAACATGGCCTGCAGGTTCATCATATCAGCTATAAGAATCTAACGAATGAGGATGTGTATTCAGATTTGGTTAGCCTATGTCCCAGATGTCATATTTTAATTCACAACTTTATGCAAAGGAGGCAAACAAAGTGAAGATAGATAAAAATTCCGTTTATTGGCGTCTATTCGGCGATATTTGGACGCTTTTTAAATCTAATATGGAAATGCCCATAAAAGATGAAAAACGGCTAATTTCGGACGCTACGGCTTTATTTCGGCAATGTGAAAGTTTACCACAAGCGGATTTTGTGAAAGAAATTCTGTATGCCGTCTGTAGGGAAATTGACAGAAATGGTAACCCACACAGGTAACGTCTTATTGAAAAAAAGGAGGTGAAAACCGATGAGTAATCTACCACAAAGCGAGTTGGAAACATTGCCTGAAAGTTTCGTTGGCGAGACCGTGCGGTCATTACGGGAATTGAGCGATTTGGGCAAGCCGGAAACTGATGAAGCACTAGAGGCAAGAATTGATGAATACTTTGCTTTTTGCGAAAGAACGGGATGTCGACCGGGTATTGAATCTATGTGTTTGTCGCTTGGTATTTCCCGAACAACGTTATTTCGCTGGAATAACGGCGAGGATTGTTCCAAACGGCGGCAGGAGATAGTGGCTAAAGCAAAGGGTTTTATCAGCGCTTTTATGGAACAAACGATGCTTCGGGGTAAAATCAATCCGGCAAGTGGCATTTTTCTTTTGAAAAATTGGTGCGGCTATCGGGACAATATCAGTTTTGATGTGGATAATGTCGAACATGATATGATGCGGCCGCAAGAATCTGCAGTCGAAATTGCAAAGAGACGATTGAAACCGCCTGTATTACCAGACTTTGACAGTGATGCAGATGAATAGGACAGCATTACAGAATCATAAAGACAATGTATAAACAGTAATTAAATGCAACAAAAACATTGTAATATTTTGATGCATATTGGATATACAAAGCTTATATGCTACTGTAAATCACAAATTTGTTTACATTTCACAAAGATGCGCTGATTTTTATGTACACTTTGACGAAAACTTCACGTCGTGAAATTGGTATTTTGCGACATGATCTCGAATCAGACGCGAAAAAGGGCATTTCTGCCGGTAATCGGGAGCATTAGCAGATGAAGGGATGCAGCCGTTACATGGATACCGGCACGGGGGTAGGGGTGTTTTGGGCAGGTCATATATCAAAGAGGTTACCTTGCGAAATTTCCCCATGAAACAAAAAAGCAGCTTTTTAAAAAAATTCCAAAAATTAAAAAAGGCCATATGAGGCCACAGAAGGGAGATATTTATATGTACACACGTTCTTACTTAGCAACAGATGAAGTCAATCCAAAATTGGATTTTTCCGACAGAAAAAGCGTTGAAAAAATGACAGTAGCTGATTTCGAAAAATTGTCTTTACCGGAAAGAAATGCTTTATTTGAGAAATGGCCAGATGTTTACCGGCAGCTGGTTTTGGGTCAGTCGGGAGTGTGATTTTCACCATGAATCATACGCACTATGATGAATCCGGCAAGAAAATCGTACTGCAGGGAATCAGAAAAAATAATAAAATTCCAAAAGATGGCTGGCGGGCAATGCAGCAGGCCTATTATGAGCATTTTAAAAAGGAATATGATCTGGAATATCCAAAAGGAAGGAGCAAAACACGATGAATGAACAAAATACAGTATTAAACCGTTATCGTGCCGGAATACGGGCATATCGTATATTAGACATACGGGGAAATGATCTGATTTTCCGGTTACAAAATAAGAGTGAGAAAACATGCGTTGTTCCTGTAACGGATGCTGAAAACTACAGGCCGGGAGAGTATGTCGATTTGGTTATAGAAATTACCGGCAAGACAAGCTTTACCGCAAAGATGGTCGGCAAAACACCGTCACAATTTGTACCGGCTGATAGTGCAGAAATTGGCGATTGATGGGAGGATATGAAAAGTGTTAGCATCTGAAATCATTTGTGATCTGAAAAAGCAGCTTGAAGATGATTTGAAGGCAATGCAGGCCGTTAAGGAAACCGTTTTGCAGGCTTTGGAAACCTTAACTGAACAGGAACAACGGCTGAAAAATCTGCTGGAATAAAGCGAAATTTGGCGATTTTACGCCATAAAAAAAACAAGGGAGACTTACGCTATCAGAATCGGTTTGTCTCCCTTATTTCTTGAATATCTGTCTTTATTATATCGAAAGGCAGGTAATGATTCAATATGTCAAAATCAAATGAAATTATTGTGCTTGAAATCCAACGGGGTGTTTCTGTAACGGAGAATCTGCAGGCGTTATACTTGCAAAACTTGCCGCTGCTTAGAGGGTTTATTCAGCCATACACAGTTTTTGAAGATGAATCCGATTTGCTGCAGGAGGCTTTTTTTGGCTTGCGCGAAGCTATCCGGCACTACGATGTGTCTGTAGGTGTTCAATTTATGACGTATGCAAAATATTGGGTGGTTCAGCACATCCAGAGGTATATTCAGAAAACTGCTTCCGGTCTTCATTTTCCGGCTCATATCTGGTCTGAAATACACCGTTACAAGCGAGCCGTGCGGCAGTATTTAGAAACTTATGGCACTGAACCTGCAGATTTAGAAGTTGCCGCTATTTTGGGCGTTTCGTTGGAAAAATTACGGAAGATTCAAAGCTATGTCTATCGGACAGATATTTTAAACCTAGATGCGCCGTTGCAGGATGAGGATAGTCTAACAGTCGGCGATTCAATAGCGGCAGATTATGATCTGGAAAGCAATGTTATAGACAGTATTTACGAAAGTTTTGAAGCCGGAATTTTGGATGAAGCAGTTTCTGGACTAGACGAAATGCAGCGGCTGATTATTCGAAAAATCTATTTTGAGGGTCAGTCTATTGCAGATGCTAGTCGTGAAACTGGCATTGAATACAGAAAATGCCGTGAAATATTACATCAAGCGTTGCGGAAGCTGGCAAGGAACCGGCAGTTGAGGGAGCGGCTGGAAGTGACCGATGCAAATATCTATAATTCTGGTCTGCGGTCATTCAGATTGCATAATGATAGCAGCGTTGTCGAAAGGATAGCGCTTAAAAGGATAGAAATTGAAAGTTTGCTAAATAAATGAACTATTTGTCAGCGGTACGGTTTTTCTTAACGTATTCTTGCAGAATTATGTTAACAAAATTATTGAAGCTACGGCGTTCCTTTGCGGCCATTTCATCCAGTTGTTTTTTTAAGTCTTGCGGCACTCTAATTGTTGCCGGAATTAGATTTATTTTTTCCATGATGTGATATACTCCTTTTACGGTCATTCTATCATGTGGCCAAAATAAACGCAAGTCGTATTGACAGCATAAACCGGCTAGCGTATAATGAAACAAAACGAAACATAATAAAACACAATGAAACGAACACAAAAGGAGGATTTCAAAATGGAACTAAAAGAAAAAATCATTGCAGCGGTTGAAAAAATCAACGATGCATGGCTACTACGGCAGATTTACAGATTTGTCAAAAATATTGAAGGGGAGGATTGACAAATGAACGTAAAAAGCAATTTAAATGAACTTTACAATGAGTGGTGGGACAATCGAACACCGGAAGAATTTGCTTTACATGGTTTGTGTTATGAATATGAAGCGGAATATTTTGAAGATATGACGCTACAGGAAGGGTCTTTGTTAAATGACGTGATCGAAACGGTATATGACTATACCGATGGCATTTTTCTGGGAATTGATAACGTATTAAGAATTTATGTTGTAGATAAATGCGAAGAAGGAGGAAATTACAGCGGCAGATACAATACAGAAGAACATAAAATGGAAATCGTAAGAAAGCACATAGACGATAAAGCAACAATATTGCATGAACTTATACATTTTTACGAACACCAGCTTGAAGAAGACGAAAACCCAATTATAAGGGAATTGCTTATAGTGGAATTATACAACAAACTTTCAAAGCAAATACCGGATTTAAGGCAACGGCTGTTTGATCACTGTGAATTGTATAGTCATTCTGAAACATTCCGTTATAGCGGCGAGCATGGCGTTTTATTCTATCTAAAAAGTCTTGATCTGGACATCCGCTGCGGTTTTCCACTTGGTACAGTGTGCGGATATGGGCGCGATGAAATGAACAATGAAATATCAAAGGAGAATTGAGCATGAACTACAAAGCAGAACTTATAAAAATGATTGAAAACGTAAAAAGCGAAGGTGTCATTGAATATCTTTATACTTTTATCAGACTTTTTTTTGGAGAAATGGGGTTGAAAAATGAATTACAAAAAAGAAATCATAAAATTGCTTAAAAACATAAGAAGCGAAACATTTTTGAGACAGGTTTACATCATTTTAAAAAGACATTTGGAAAAAGAATTGCAGTAAAGGGAGGCGGAAAAAATGACTGAAAGAAGAAAAGACAGTAAAGGCCGGATTTTAAGGGACGGCGAGAATGTTATGCCGGATGGGCGTTATCGCTATCAGTATATGGATTCGACAGGCAAGCGGAAGTCAGTTTATAGCTGGAAGTTAGTGCCGACAGACAGAACGCCGGAAGGAAAAAAGCCGGATTTGTCATTGAGGGAAAAAATAGAGCAGGTGCGCAAAGATGTTGGTGATGGAATCAGCGTAGACAAACGAAAGACAATCAATGATATGTACGATCTGTGGATTTCCCTTAAACGTAATTTGAAAGATAATACAAAGCAAAATTATATTTATATGTATCAGCAGTTTGTCGCGCCGGATTTTGGAAGGAAAAAATTGTATACGTTAAAAAAATCCGATGTTCGCAAATTTTACACTATGCTGGTCGATAATCGCGGTCTGAAAATGAACACCTTGGATTGCATCCATACGGTGCTTCATCCAGTTTTGCAAATGGCAGTAGAAGATGGATTTTTAAGGATGAATCCGTCAGATAATGTACTCAAAGAACTGAAACTATCGTGCAATTATGGAGCAGAAAAGAAAAAAGCGCTAACAATTCAAGAACAAGCATTATTCTTAAATTATTTAAAAAATAACGTACTGTATAATCATTGGTATCCGATCTTTGCAGTCATGCTTGGCACGGGGTTAAGAGTTGGAGAGGTTACTGGCTTGCGGTGGTGCGATATTGATCTGCAGGGCGAAAGTATCAGTGTAAATCACACACTGATATATTATAATCACGCACAAGGCGGGTGTTATTTCGGTGTAAACACGCCGAAAACAAAAGCAGGATGCAGAACTATTCCGATGCTGGACAGTACAAAACAGGCCTTTATTGAAGAAAAGAAAAATCAAATGTCAAGCGGTGTTCGCTGTCAGGTGAGGGTTGACGGATTCGAAGATTTTATTTTTGTCAATCGTTTTGGTAACGTGCAGCATCAAGCAACGTTAAACAGAGCGTTGCGCCGGATTATTCGGGATTGCAATGCAGAACAGTTTGAAAAGAATAAGAAAAATCCTGTGCTGCTGCCGCATTTTTCCTGCCACACACTGCGACATACATTTGCCACACGTTTAGTAGAAAATGGCGTAAATATTAAGGCCGTGCAGGAAATTTTAGGACATGCCGACATAGCCACAACGATGGATATATATGTTAGTGCAGAGGAAGATTTCAAGAAAAAGGAAATCAAAAAAGCAGAATGCGCGTTGCGCATTTCATAATAACGTTAAAAGGAACCGTTCAGGGGTGGAGCGGTTTTCTTTTTTTGAGTTATAACTCAAAATAACTCAATTTATAACTCATTTTAAAAAATAATGATGAAAGAAGATGAAAGAAAAAGCGTGTTTTTCGGCTGATATTCTTTGATTTTTTAACAACTATGAGTTACGATGAAACAAGATGAAAAAATGCAGAATATGTTCCCGACAATGAAGACACTGGAGAAATAAAACCCTGAATTTATGCGGGTTCCGAGACTTTTCGTTGACGCATTGACACCAATCTGACACCAAACGATGCAGGAATGAAAACAGAATAATGGAAGCGGTATAGTAATCCTACAAAGAAGAGCACCAACAGGTTTTATATTCTATCTGCGGGTGCTTTTTTTGTGTTATTTGTTGAATATATCCTTAAATGATTTTATTGTGTATTATAATGCAGATTTTTCTAAGACAAGTATAGTTCCACCCATTATTGCAATTCTAAATGCTGTATTCATATGAAATGGAAATGTTATCAAAATGTTCCGAAATGTTATTGTAATGTTCCGAAATGTTTGGTATAGTTATTCGAGAAGACAGTAGGAGGGCGAAAAAATGCATATACGAGAAATATTTTCGGATGTAATAACGGAAGATCTTGATTATGAGTATAAGCAGATATTAAATCCGGACAATCCTGTCAAGTGGGCTAAAACCATAGTGGGCTATGCAAATGGCAACGGTGGGGTGATGTTTGTCGGAGTTTCGAATGAAGGAGAGGCCTTTGGCATTGGTTTGGATGAAATTGATAAAACGAAAAACCTTATAGCCAGAACTAATGACCGGCATATTTTTCCGCATGCCAGGGTTCAGTATATGATGCGAAGCGTGGATGCAAATGCAGAACGCTTTGTTTTGGCAGTTCATGTTATTCCGGCAGACTCGATCTTAAGATATCGAGAGGGAGATTTTAATGAGACCGTTTATATCAAAGGTGATGGA